>JALSSR010000228.1 GCA_026984135.1 Bacteroidales bacterium | reverse complement strand
ACGGTGCGGCATACCAATAATAAATTCCTTTGTACCGAGGTCGGCACCTTTCTCAATAATAGCATCAAGAGCCGGAATCATAGTCTCGGCACCTTCGAGGGAAAATCGTTTTTGTCCGGGGAATTTTTTATGGATAAATTTTTCAAACAGAACCGCTCTGGAAAGATGTCGAAACATATATTTCCGCTCCTCATCCGTAAAATTATAACTGTTTTTGGAACTTTCCATCTTCTCCCGGAGCCATTTTACCGTTTCGGGCTGCCTGATATAGAGATATTCCACTCCTACCGAACCGCAATATGTTGCTTCAAGATGGGAAACAATATCACGAAGTTTCGCCTTACCGATTCCTATTTCACTGCCTGCCTGAAACTCTCTGTCAAGATCGGCTTTTGAAAGTCCGAAATTTTCAATGTCAAGTGTGGGAGTATATTTTCTTCTCGTTCTTACAGGATTTGTCTTAGTGAACAAATGCCCACGCTGACGGTATCCTTTAATAAGATTTAGCACCTTGAACTCATCGGGATATTGCAAACCGTCCATCGAAGGCTTCGTATAGTCGGCACGGGCAAACTCAAAACCTTCAAAAAACGTCCTCCAGCTTTCGTCAACGGATTCGGGATTACTTTTGAAACTTTCATACAAAGATTCAATTTGTTCGGGATTGGAGCTGTTCAGCCATGAAAATCTATCCATAACAGTTATTTTGATGTTTCATAAACATTGTCAACAAAAAACTCAAAAATAGGTATAAATGTTCAAAGAAAAGGATAAAATAATAATATTTTATTTTCGTTATAAAAGCTAAAATCAATAATTTTGCCTAATATATGAAATATCTTTATTTCTATGGAGAATGATCTCACACAAAAAAAGATGGATAACACAATCTCCATTGCACCATTTAGCTGTCGGTATTCTCCACAGGTACCCGAACTATTGTTGAGATTAAACTGCACTATTGCCCTTTCCACTTACCAGGCGGGAAAGTTGATTTTCTTATCACCGAAAGATAATGACTCACTTGTTCAATTGCCCAGAACCTTTCCAAACCCTATGGGAGTTGCGGGGGATAAAGAAAGAGGTAAGCTCGCATTAGCTTGTAAAGATGAAATTCTGGTTTTTTCAAACTCCACATCTTTGGCAACATACTATCCCAAATCACCCGGTGTGTATGATGCTTTATTTTTGCCGAGAGTCACCTATCATACGGGTCCGCTCGACATACATGATCTGAGTTTTGGCGTTAACGGCGAACTGTTTGCAGTGAATACATTGTTTTCCTGTATTATGACAGTTAGTAAGGATTTTAATTTCCTTCCCTATTGGACACCGCCATTTATCAGCGATCTTGTTTCGGAGGACAGATGTCACCTTAACGGAATGGCAATGAAAAACGGACTGCCGCGATTTGCAACAGCATTTAATAATGGTAACACCTTTCAAAGCTGGAGAGACAACGTTACTAAAACAGGAATTGTTATTGACCTGCAAACCAATGAGATAATCGTCGAAAACCTTGCAATGCCGCACACACCAAGATTGTTCAACAACGACCTCTATCTGCTCCTGTCGGCTACAGGAGAATTGATAAAAGTTGATACAAAAACGGGAAAATATGATGTGATTGTAAAAATTGACGGTTTTGTCAGAGGAATGTATCTTCATAAAGATTATCTGTTTATCGGTCTTTCAAAGCTGAGAAAAAATTCTACAACATTCGGAAAACTTGAAATGGCTGTTAAGGCCAATCATTCCGGCATTGTGATAGTTCATCTGCCCACAGGCAGCATTGCAGGGAAGATAACTTATCTTTCTTCGGTAGATGAAATATATGATATCCATATTTTACCGGATAGTATCCGCCCGAATATTTTGAACACAATTTCGCATGACCATAAGGAGGCTGTTATTACTCCAACAGCGACATTTTGGGCTAAACAAAAAGAGTAATAATAATAAAAAAACAAGCTATGAAACAAATTCAATTTGCAAGAAAAAAACGACAGCTAAGGTATTTTTCAAAAAAGCTGCAAAGACTTCTTGATCACCAAAGTTACACAGTTAATGCGGAGATCAAAAAACTGATTCTTAAGATCAAAAAACTTACCAATGAATTATTACAAGTTTTTTCTCCGGTTGTTCTGAAAAGGATTATGGGGCCGGCAGTAGGGTTGTTGATACTATCTTCCTTCAATCAGGTGAAAGCTCAATTATTTGATCCGCCAAAGCCTAATTCCTTCGGACTTGACTCTTTGAATTTACTTGCTTTTCCGGCTTTTGCCGATCTGGATAATGATGGAGACCTCGACCTGCTTGCCGGAGAATATCTCGGTAATATGCAATACTTTGAGAATATTGGAACCGCTTCGGAACCGGCTTTTGCAGCACCTTTGCAAAATCCGTTCGGACTTACGCCGACATCTTTATTTGCAACTCCAACATTTGCCGATTTGGATGCTGACGGTGATATGGATATGTTAGCAGGAGAGTATTTTGGTGACCTTAAATATTTTGAAAATACAGGCTCTGCCACCAATCCGCAATTTGCGGCCCCGCAATCAAATCCATTTGGCCTTGATTCGGTTTATGTGGATTCTTTTCCGGCTCTCGCAGACCTGGACGGGGATGGTGATTTTGATCTTCTCGTGGGTGAGTATTACGGATCTATGCAGTACTTTGAGAATACAGGTACTCCCGAAAATCCGCAATTTGCAGCTCCGCAGCAGAATCCGTTCGGACTGACCTCAACATATTATCTTTCAATGCCCGCATTTGCCGATCTTGACCTTGACGGTGATCTTGATTTGATTGTGGGTGAGGAATATGGCAATTTTCAATATTTCGAGAATACCGGAAACACAAACAACCCCCAGTTTGCTCCTCCGGTTCAAAATCCTTTCGGACTGGTGCCGACTTACTATTTTTCTTTTCCCGCTTTTGCAGATATTGATAATGACGGAGATTTTGATTTGTTTGCAGGCGAGTATTACGGCGCTATTCAGTTCTTTAGAAATAACGATATAACGGGAATCACAAATATCTCAAATAGTACTGACGTTAATATCTTTCCAAACCCTGCCCGCAATATGGTCTCTGTCGAAACAGCAAAAGAAATTAAAAGGATTGAAATATACTCTTTGTATGGAATGAAGGTTATGGAAATTAACAACCCCTCGGGCAGTTTCCGCGTAAACGACCTGAAAAACGGTATCTATTCCGTTAAAATTATTTTCGTGGATGGTACTTTCCGTGTTAAAAAAATGAATAAAATTTAAAAAATAATACTCTTAAATAGCGATTATCTATTTTAATGATGTTTCTTCGTTTTCTGCCGTCAGCATTGCCTGTAGCGATACAGATGATAGATTTATTTTAACTGTTTTTATCGCTTTATAATCTTTCTGACGATTCCGTTTCCATATCTATCGTCTATTTTCAAAATATAAAGTCCCGGTTGAAGGGAGGTTGCCGGTATATTAACTGACGTAATTCCATTAACTTCAACACTATTCTTAAAAACATTGACACCAAGCATATTGACCATATAAATTTTATAATGGCCTTGTCTGCCGTTTTCTATCGTGAGGTGAATATTGTTGCCAACCGGATTCTGTAATTTGACTGAAAAATCATTTTTATTAAATGCGCTGATACCCACATTATTACCAACAGCAAGCTTCATAGTAACCGGAAGATGATCGGACATATTGTACAAAGCGTGCAGAACATCGTTTGGCACGGATGTGTTCGACGGAGAATCGAGCAGCGACTTGTTGAAGTGATTTCCGTCCTGTCCTACCGCCCAATAAGAATTCTGAACATATTTTGCCTTATCGGCTCCCGAAAGTATCTCGTCGGAAACCAGAATAAAATCGAACCTGTCATCCATTCCGCCACCCGAAGCACAATCACCCGAAGTATGAGTTGACTGCGTGTGCACCGACGCATAATAGGAGTTATTATTCCACGAACCCATCTTGTTTACCGGATCATAAAACCTGACATCCTCATCCGGATAATTTACAAGATTTTGAAACGCCGGCTCAGCGCTTGTGTATAAATTAAAGTCTCCCATAAACATATAATTTCCGGTTGCATTTGTATTGCTAAGGTAGTTCATAAGTTTTTGAGTCTCATTTGCCCTTTCGTCTTCATATCCCTGACCGGCTTTCAGATGAGTTACACAGCAATTTATATAGACTGTATCATTGGTATATTTCAAGTCGGGAGTGTTGTAATAAAGTCTGTAAATGCTGATATCGCGGTAGCTCGTTGAGATTGCTCCCTGAGTATAAAGGACGAGTTTGTCGGAATTGTAATAAATCTGATTAATAGTGTATGAATTTGATACATTGGTGGGTTCACCCATCTGGAAATAGTTGACCCCGTTGATGTTAAGAGCTCCGTTAAGCAAATAATTTGAGTAAAAAGGGTCTTCATCAAGCTCGTTTACAGTTAGAATATCGGGTTTTACATAATTAACAATAGTATTCAAATATTGATTTTTGTCGTTGATGTCATTATTGGAAGATGTACATCCTCCGAAGTTATTTCCATACATCAGCAGATTATATTGCATAAAAGTTATGGTATCCTGAGCTGAAATGCCAAAAGAAAATAGCAGAAAAAAGAGAGCAATAAAATTTTTTATCTTCATTTGATAACTTGTTAGTAATATCGCGGCAAAGTTACTCTTTTATTTATAATTTTGGCACGGCGATTTTAAGATTATTTCAAATGACAGGCAAGGAGGCTTGTCACAGCAATTAATACAATGAGTGAGTTTGAAGAACAGGATATGGATTTGACGCAGGACGACGGTGATCAGGCATCTCCGGATGATGGCCACAAGGTGGTTCATCTGTCGGGAATGTATGAAAACTGGTTTCTCGATTACGCCTCTTATGTAATTCTTGAGAGGGCAGTTCCTGATGTTGCCGACGGCTTAAAACCGGTGCAGCGACGCATCCTGCATGCTATGAAAGAGATGGATGACGGAAGATTTAACAAGGTTGCCAATATCATTGGGAATACCATGAAATATCATCCGCACGGTGATGCTTCCATCGGTGACGCCCTTGTGCAACTGGGACAAAAAGATTTACTTATCGAGACCCAGGGAAACTGGGGAAATATATTTACAGGTGACAGCTCTGCCGCTCCGAGATATATTGAAGCCCGTCTCTCAAAATTTGCCCTTGAAGTTGCTTTTAATCCTAAAACTACAAACTGGAAACTTTCCTATGACGGCAGAAATAAGGAACCTGTCGCCCTGCCGGTTAAGTTCCCGCTTTTGCTTGCCCAGGGAGTTGAAGGAATTGCTGTGGGGCTTGCTTCAAAAATACTACCACATAATTTCAACGAACTCATTGATGCTTCCATCAAAATATTGCAGGGTAAGGATTTTGAAATATATCCGGACTTCCCAACGGGTGGAATGGCTGATGTGTCAAAATATAATAACGGTTTAAGAGGCGGAAGAATTAGAGTAAGAGCAAAAATAAGCCAGGAAGATAAAAAAACACTCATAATCTCAGATATCCCTTACGGCACAACCACAACAAACCTTATTGATTCAATTGTTTCGGCAAATGACAAGGGTAAAATAAAAATTAAAAAAATTGATGATAATACAGCCGAGAAAGTTGAAATTGTCATTAAACTTGCCCCGGGTGTCTCACCCGATCAAACAATAGATGCACTGTATGCTTTTACAAACTGCGAGATATCTTTGTCGCCAAACTCCTGCATAATTGATACCGGAAAACCAAGATTCATCGGTGTTAAGGAAATACTTAGGATTAATACGGATGACACAGTAAGGCTTCTGAAAACAGAACTTGAAATAAGAAAAGCCGAGTTGCTCGAACAGTGGCATTTTTCATCTCTTGAAAAAATATTTATCGAAGAACGTATCTATCGTGATATTGAAGAGTGTGAAACCTGGGAAGCTGTTATCGAAGCCATTGATAAAGGACTGGAACCTTTTAAAGAGAGATTCCACCGCGAAATAACCCGCGACGATATTATCAGGCTCACTGAAATTAAAATAAAGCGTATTTCAAAATATAACTCCTTCAAAGCCGAAGAAATAATTAAAGGGATTGAAGATGAAATAGACGAAGTAAATAATCATCTTAACAATCTCATCAATTATGCAATTGACTATTTCAAACATATTAAGAAAAAATACGGTAAAGGCAGGGAGCGCAAGACCGAACTTCGCAGTTTTGAAACCATTGAAGCCACACGTGTTGCTGCCGCATCACAAAAACTATATATCAACCGCGAAGAGGGTTTTGCAGGTACTTCACTGAAAAAGAATGACTTTGTATGCGACTGCTCCGATATTGATGATATTATTGTATTCAGGCAGGATGGCACTTTTATGGTGACTAAGGTTGCTCCGAAGATTTTCATCGGCAAAGATATTCTGCACATTGCCGTCTTCAAGAAAAATGATGAGCGAACAATCTATAACATGATCTATCGTGACGGCAGAAGAGGCCCGGTTCGTGTAAAAAGATTTCCGGTGAAAGGTATCACCCGGGACAAAGATTATATCCTGACAAAGGGAAACGAAGGAAGCAGAGTTTTGTATTTCTCGGCAAATCCCAACGGTGAGGCTGAAATAGTTAAGGTCTATCTGAAACCCAAACCAAAACTTAAAAAACTCTCCTTTGAATTTAATTTCAGTGAACTGGCAATTAAAGGAAAAGGCTCACAGGGTAATATTCTGACAAAACACAGTGTCAGAAATATTGTGAAACGCGAAGAAGGAGTATCAACGCTTGCAGCCCGAAAAATCTGGTACGACGATACGGTAAAACGACTGAATATTGACGAACGCGGTGTATATCTCGGCGAGTTTAAAGGTGATGACAGAATATTGACAATACAAAAGTCGGGTAACTACAAAATTATGACATATAATCTATCAAATCATTTTGAAGAGGATATGATCATTATTGAAAAACTGAATCATAAAAAGGTAATTTCAGCAGTCTATTTCGATTCTGCATCCGAAAAATTCTATCTTAAACGTTTCCAAATAGATTCCGCAAATAGTCTGAATAAAAAAGTTGACTTTATCGGAGATGAACCGCATAACTATCTTGTAAACGTAAGCCTTGATTACCTTCCACAACTAAAAATGAGTTTTGACACAAAGGCAAATGGTAAAGAAATTGAAAGTGATATTGTAAATGTGTCTGAATTTATCGGGATAAAGAGCTATAAAGCTAAAGGTAAAAGGCTTTCGAATTATGCAGTTAAGAAGTTTGAGTTTATTGAACCGTTACCGTACGAAGAGGCTGAATCGAATGAAGTGGAACCGGCAGATACCGAAAATGAAACTACTGATACTCAGGAAATAGAGAGTGAAGAGCTGAAGACTACCAAGGAAGATAAAACTGTAGAAAAGAAAGACGATGACAAAAATACGGAAAAAAAATCTGCTGATACTGCATTACTGATTGATGATACTGAGTTTGAGATAACAAATCCGGATCAGGTTGAGCTTATTTCCGGAAAAACAAAAACAGAAAAGAAAAACATTAAAAAAACTCCCAAGAAGAAAGATAAGGATGATGACGATACTGTTCAAATGGAGTTGTTTTAAAAGAATTTAATTATGGAAAAGAATAAAATTTTGAAGGTTACGGATGATGTAAAATGGATAGGCGTTCTTGATTATGATATTGTAACATTTGATGTTGTGATGGAGACGAAATACGGCTCTACTTATAATTCGTATTTTATTGATGCCGATAAAAAAACCATTGTTGACACTGTTAAAGATGGGTTTGGGGATGTTTATCTCGAAAAGATAAAGGCTGTTGTTGATCCTTCCGAGATAGAATATATAATTGCAAATCATACGGAACCGGATCATTCGGGAAACCTGCGAAGGTTGCTTGAGATTGCACCGAAAGCAAAAGTGGTGGGTTCAAGAAATGCCATCAGATATCTGAATGATATTATCGGCCCCGGATTCCCGCATATTATTGTTAAAAATGGTGATACTCTCGACCTCGGTAATAAAACGGTAAGATTTATCGGGGCGCCTAACCTCCATTGGCCCGACACAATGTATTCATATCTTGAAGAGGATAAAGTGCTTTTTACATGTGACTCGTTCGGATGCCATTTTGCCGATGAAAAAATGTTTGATGATGAGGTGGGATATTTCGATTACGCTTTCCGATACTACTTCGACGTTATTATCAAACCTTTCAGCAAGTTTATGCTGAAAGCAATAGAAAAGATTGAAAATCTTGATATTGATGTTATTGCAACCGGTCATGGCCCCATTTTGAGAAGCAACTGGAAAAAATATGTTGACATTACCAAACAATGGTCGGAAGAATTTCTTACCAAACCCGAGAAAAACAGAGTTTTCATCCCCTTTGTTTCGGCATATCATAAAACAGGTGTTATTGCCGAAAAAATTGCAGAGGGACTGAAATCTGCAGGCAATATTGAAGTGGATGTGGTGGATGTTGAGATGTCTTCACTCGGAGAACTTGAGGAGAAGTTAACACGTGCCAATGGTTTGATTGTCGGCTCTCCCGTTATTAATCAAAACATTTTGCTTCCCATATACAAAGTTTTTGCAATCATCAATCCATATCGAGACAAAGGTAAACTTGCAGGAGCATTCGGTTCCTACGGATGGAGCGGCGAAAACAGAAAACTTCTCGAATCCAATCTTACAAATCTGAAATTGAAATTTTTCGGCGAGGGAATATTTCTAAAATTCACTCCCAATGAAGAACAACTTAAAGAGTGTGTAAGGTATGGTAAGGAATTTGGAGAAGAGCTACTTTCAGGTAAATAAGACTAATTTTTCAATAGCAGCGTTTAATATGAATGATGAAAACATTTAGACACATACTGTTTTTTGCAATGCTGTTTTCAGTTAATCTGTTAATTGCCCAAAACAAATCAAACCTTTATTCCTTTTTTATTGCCGGTCATACTTCGGGAAAACCCGGCGTCAATAATATCGGATTGCATCCTGCTTTTAAAGATAAATTCGGATATGTTAAAAGTAGAGAAGAAATAAAAATGGGATTTTTGCTGGGAGATATTGTTGTACAAGGTGGTGCCACAGCTCAGGATTGGGATGAAGTTGATGCCGATATTGATTCCCTCGGATTACCGGTATATTTTGCCGTCGGGAATCATGATATGGAAAACAGACCTTTGTTTGAAAGTCGCTATGGATCAACATATTACTCTTTCGTTTATCAAAATGATTTGTTTATTGTTTTGGACCCGAATATTGACGGCTGGAGCATCAAAGGTGAACAGTTGGAGTTCCTTGAAAATGTGGTTGATTCTTCGTATCAAAATGTGGATAATATTTTTGTATTGTTTCATCAGTTATTGTGGTGGACAAGTGATAACATATATGCAAACATAGAACCCAACTCGTTTGCAGGAATTGTTTTACCCACAAATTTTTGGACTGTCATTGAACCGATTTTTCATCAGTTACCCAACAGGGTAATCATGTGTGCAGGTGATATGGGAGCCACAAGTTGGAGCGATAATTTCATGTATGATAATTATGATAACATTTCTTTTGTCGGGACAGGAATGGGAGACGGTGACGGAGATAATTTTATCGTATTAAATATTGCTGATGATAAATCAATAAGCTATGATCTGGTTTGTCTTAATGATACGGTTTTGAATTGCTTTGGCGATTTAACGGAATACAGAATCAGCAATTCAATCAATGACAATAATTTTAAAGGTATTTTTTTATATCCGAATCCGGCAACTAAACAGGTTACGGTCACTTTTCTTACCGATTTTTCCGGTAATATTTATATTTTTGATATTACGGGACACATGATTTTCGAAAAACAACTTAAAAACATTAAAAGTCAGGTATTTAATATTTCAAACTTTCCGAAGGGCTTATATCTGATTGAAGCTGTTAGCGGTAATCATCAAATTACGAGGAAGTTAAGAGTTGAATAATAGGTTTTGAATTAAGCTTTATCTTTTGTGGATGGTTAAAAAAATAAATAAATATGCTATTACATTACTAATTGTAATTCAGATACTTACGTCCTGCTCCTACGATCGTAAACTTGCCCGACAATTTATCGAATCCAAACCCGACATTTCATTGCTTGTTATACCTACAAATGACATCATAAGAATTAATATGAAAGATGATAACCTTGGTGATGACACCGTTGGGATGGAAGAGTGGCAGATTGATTCACTTTTACTGGCAAACAGCCTTTTTTTAAAAAACATTTCGGATTCTGTTTTTCTTGAAACTTATTACAATAGTTTTTTTGAAGAGCTTGAAAAACTTAACATTAAAGTTTATACGGAAGATCAAACCGACAGTTTCCTGTTTATGAAATCTCCGGCTTATCTCCTGAATATTGCACAGATTGAGATTGATGAGTATATCAAGGAATTTAAAGATTCCGAGACATTCGACGACTTCGTTTATTCAAAGACACTCCCACTGAATGCTGTCAGCATAAATACCTGGTTTGAAATTTCGCGGCTTAACAAAGTCAAAAGTGCCAGGCGGGTTTTCTTTGCAGAAGACGAAGTTTCGGATAATGCCTACGGATATTTTTCGGAAAATCTTTTTTCGGGACAAGTATCTTATAAGTATTTTCTCCGAGAAATGGAAACGGATGATATATACCGGAAATGCGATGAGCTGGGCGAAAAATATGCCGGTTATATTTTCGATTATATTATGAACAGCTACATATCCGCCAACTTTCCGGCAGATCGAAAACGCAAATATTATATGCACTACAAGCGTAGTATAAACTCCTTGGAACCTGCCTACGAAAATCGCTTTATTTTGATGGAATAATGTTTTGTTCTTTTTGTTGGTATACGAGTTCCCTAACCAATCTTATCACTCTTATTATCCGTTTCACAATAATAAACAGGCATCGTGCATTATCTCGATAGGATGCAGCGCTCTACGCCCCGTCCCGTCCTTTATCTGATGACGGCAGCTTGTACCCGGTGCTGCAATAATCACCGACTCTTCCGTTTTCCTGATCTCCGGAAAAAGTATCATTTCGCCTATTTTCATTGAGAGGTCGTAATGCTCCTTCTCAAATCCGAAGGAACCCGCCATGCCACAGCATCCCGATTTTATTTCCTCCACCTTGTAGTTTGCCGGCAGTGACAACATCTGTTTTGTAGGTTCGGTCGAAGCCAAAGCCTTTTGGTGACAGTGACCGTGCAATTTTATTGTGGCCGGTTCGGTCGTGAATAGCTCCTTTTTAATATTGCCCCTACCAATCTCTCTTACCATAAATTCATCAAACATAAAAACCGATTTGGAAAGATTTACCCCTTCCTCTTTCAAATCTTTATCGGCAAGTTCGGGATATTCATCCCTGAATGTCAATATCGCGGACGGCTCTATTCCAACAAGAGGAGTCTCATCCGAAATTTTATCTTTGAGCAATCTGATATTTTCATTTGCTATTTCCACGGCTTCCCGCACCAACCCCTTAGATAATAATGCACGACCGCTAATGGTATGTTGCGGCACTTCCACCTCATAACCGAGAGCATGTAACAGTTTAACCGCCTTTATTCCGATTACGGTGTCGTTATATTCGGTAAATTCATCAATAAACAGAAAAACCTTTCCTTTTTTGTTATTGCTATGGTTCAGGAGGTTGCCGTTATTTTTCAGCCACGAGGTCATCGTAAATTTATAAAGGCGCGGAATGGAACGTTTCGGTGCAAACCCGAGAGCCTTTTTCAAAATTCCCGATGTGATTGAATTAGTGATAAAAAAGTTGAAAATACACGGAATTATTGCACCAGATTTATTAATCCTATGAATGTGTGCAATTAGTTTTGTTCTTAACGGGATTTTATTTTTGTCGTAATAATGCTGATAGGCTTCGGCTTTCAATTTTGTAATATCCACACTCGAAGGACATTCCGATTTACACCCTTTACACGAAAGACAAAGATCAAGCACCTTTATTATCTCTTTGTGAGTGAACGGATTATCTCTTTCGGACCGGGAGATATATTCCCTAAGCGTATTTGCTCTTGCACGGGTGCTGTTGCTTTCATCTCTCGTGGCCTGATAGCTCGGACACATAAGCCCGCCGAAAATTTCAGGCTTAAGGCAGTCTCCCGACCCGTTACATTTTTCAACTGCTCTTAAATAACCCTTGTCATCCGAAAAATCAAAAAGCGTGTTTATCTCTTTTGTTTCCTGTCCGGGCTCGAACCGGAGATTTTCTTTCATTTTCGGAGGTTCGGTTATCTTACCCTGATTGAAAATCCTTTCCGGATCCCATACAAGTTTTATTTTCCAGAAAAGGTTATAATTTTTTTCACCGACTATTATCGGAATAAATTCACTGCGCAACCTTCCGTCACCGTGCTCGCCGCTGAGTGAACCGTTATATTTCTTTACGAGTTTTGCAGTCTCAAGCCCTATGGTGTGAAAAATTTCAACATCTTCCGGATCTTTCAAATTAAGAACAGGACGCAAATGCAATTCTCCTGTTGCAATGTGAGCATAATATACGCACCGGAGGTTGTGTTTTTCAAGAAGTTTGTTGAAATCGGCAATGTAATCCGAAAGCAATTCGGGTTTAACGGCTGTGTCCTCTACAACCGGCACCGGTTTTGCATCACCCGCAATATTCGACAAAATACCAAGTCCGGCTTTTCGCACATCCCAAACTTTATTTATGTCGTCACCGAAAAGAACCGGAAAGTCGTAGCCGTATCCATTACCACGCATCTCCTTTTCCATTTCGGAAGAAAGAGCCAGAATCTCCTCTTTTGTATCGCGTGCAAACTCAACCAGCAACATTGCACCGGGTTCACCATTGATAAAATCCCTCTTTTTTCGTAATGTTATATTTGACTTCGATTGTTCCAATATCACGCTGTCCATCAACTCAATAGCGCCGGGATTATATTTCAGGGCGATCAGATTTGCGTAAAGTGCCTCCTCAATGGAGTTGAAATGCACACACACCAAGCCTTTTACGGGTGGAGGCAAGGGAAGCAGATTGAGTTTTATCTCCGTCATCAATCCGAGTGTACCTTCCGAACCTGCTATCAGTTTCGAGAAATTGAATTTCTCGGTTGTTTCCGAAAAGGGTTCGGTTTCAAGCAAAAGATCAAGAGCATATCCGGTATTCCTGCGCTTTAGTGAGGGGTCGGGAAATTCTTTTTTTATATTCTCGCGGTTACCTTTATCGGAAAGTATCTCATAAATATTTTGATAAATTTCTCCCTCAAGCCCTACGAGTTCACATTTTTCACTAAATTCCTCTTTTGTCAAAGCTTTAAATTCAACCTCATTGGCATCGCTGAGTATCATCTTTACCGAAAGCAAATGATCGCGGGTACTGCCATAGATGAGGGAATGAGCACCGCAGGAATTGTTGCCGACCATTCCTCCCAACATACAACGGTTTGAAGTGGATGTTTCGGGAGCAAAGAATAGTCCGTATTTTTTTAACTTAAGATTAAGCTCGTCGGGAATTACACCCGGCTGCACCCTGACCCAATGTTCTTCCTCGTTTATTTCAAGAATCTTTGTGAAATATTTTGAAAAATCAACAATAATACCTTCTCCGACCACCTGACCTGCGAGAGACGTACCGGCAGTACGTGCAATGAGCGAAGTGTTATGTTTCTTTGCAAAATTGACAAGAAGTTTCAGGTCGTAGATGGTTTTCGGACGGGTTACGGCATGTGGAATAACACGGTATGCCGAGGCATCCGTTGCATATTGTACCAATGAATAGTTATCGGTGAATATATCCCCCTCAAAAAAAGGCTTGACTTCCGTAATGATATCTTCCGTAATTGTCTTATATTTTTGCACGGGATAAAATTAATCAAAAACCTCCAAACTTGAAACTTCCAAACTTGAAACCTCCAAACCTAAAACCTCCAAACTTAAAACCTCCAAACTTAAAACCTCCAAACCTTACACTTCCAGCTTCTCAATCATCTGTTTCACCATAAGTGTCATTTTCGGCTCTGCCATACTTGCAGCATCAATAACTTCTTCGTGTGAAATTTCAACTATTTTACCTTCGACACCGAGGTCGGAAATTACGGAAACCGCAAAACAGGGCAAATCCATATGTCTTGCAACGATAGCTTCCGGAACAGTTGACATTCCCACGGCATCGGCACCAAGAATGCTTATATATTTATACTCGGCGGGAGTCTCAAAAGTCGGGCCTGTAACAGCAGCATAAACGCCTTCCTGGAATTTTATTCCGTTATGTCTGGCAATTTTTGCTGCATGGCGAATGACAGTCTTATCGTAAGCCTCACTCATATCCGGAAAGCGGGGGCCAAGGCCTGTATGGTTCTTACCTATCAACGGATTATTTCCCATAAGATTGATATGATCTTTTATTATCATCAAATCGCCGATCTCATAATTGGGATTAACACCACCGGCAGCATTTGAAAGCATTAACAATTTAATACCCAGAAACTTCAAAACCCTGATAGGAAATGTCACCTCCTGCATTGTGTAGCCTTCATAATAATGAAATCTGCCCTGCATAGCAACCACGTTCTTTCCGCCGAGTTTCCCGAAAATAAGTTTGCCTTCGTGTCCTTTAACCGTTGACACCGGGAAATTGGGAATCTCCTTATAGGGTAATGTAGCTACGGTTTCGATCTCTTTGGTTAATCCGCCAAGTCCTGTTCCCAGAACGATTCCTATTTGCGGATCAAAATCAATCTTCTTTTGAATGTACTTTACTGTTTCCTGAATTTTTTCTAACATAATCTAAAATATAATTATTGAATTCTTTTTTGTCCTGTTTATGTAATTCCGTCCTAATCGGAATATAAAAGACCGGCAAAGATATTAAATGATTTATTATATCCGGTTGAATTAATCGCATTGCATCTTTTTCGGTAGTTACTATAACCTTGTTTTTTCTGACAATTTTTTCAAATGCTTCAATTATTTTGGAAACATCTTTTCGAGAGTAGTTATGGTGGTCAGGAAATTTAATCACTTCCAGTTCATCACAGAAATTTTTCAGATATATTTCCAAAGGATATGTATTTGCAATTCCGGCAACGAGAAGTATTGAATTAAAGAATATCTTTTTAGCTTTCAGCTCTTCTCCACCCAAAGAAATAAACCTGTTATGTTCAATGTATGAAAAAAACAGATTTTGATGCTCCTTAGGTTGGATTTTATTTTCAATTTCTTTTCTGACAATCGGAGACAACACTTTCGAGCTCTTGGTTACAATAATAATGTCTGCCCTTTTTGCGCCTGTTCTGCATTCGCGCAATTTGCCGGAAGGTATCGGATAGTCATCCGTATATAGATTGTGGTAATCCGTCAGCAAAATGGAAAGCCCAGGTTTTACATATCTGTGTTGAAAAGCATCATCCAATAAAATAACGTCAGGTTTATTTGCCAGACTTAGTAATTCACTAATTCCGTGAACCCTGTTTTCATCAACCGATACCAACACCTCCGGAAATTTCCTGTAAATCTGAAACGGCTCATCTCCAATCTCGGAAGCAGAACTACTTTCGGATGCGAGTATAAACCCTCTGGTTTTCCTTTTATATCCACGGCTCAATGTTGCAATTCTGAACTCATCCTTTAAAAGATTGATGAGATACTCAACGTGAGGAGTCTTACCCGTTCCCCCGACACTAAGATTGCCAACTGAAATTACAGGTAAGTCAAACGACTTTGATTTCAGTATTTTCCAGTCAAACAGCTTATTTCTGGCAGCCGTTGCAGAGGCATAAACCATCGAAAATGGTAACAATATGAATTGACTGAATTTCATTCGATAAAAATACAAAAAAACATGTAAATTTGAGCCTAAAAAAATTTCGACAAATGAGAATCACTGATATAACCGATATTCTGGAGGAAATTGCGCCTCTAAGTTTACAGGAGTCCTATGATAACGCAGGATTGCTGGTTGGCAATAGCGAAACTGAAGTAAGTAAAGTACTGATCTCACTTGATATAACGGAAGAGGTTATCAGGGAGGCAAAAGCAAAGGATTGCAATTTGATAATATCGCATCATCCTATTATTTTCGGAGGGTTGAAAAAAATCACAGGCAAAACTTATGTGGAAAGAGTTGTGATGTCGGCAATAAAAAATGACATTGCGCTATATGCGATTCATACCAATCTTGACAATGTCAATAGTGGCGTAAACTCAATTCTTTGCAATAAGCTGGGATTAAAAAACAGGCAAATTCTTGCACCAAAAAACAGTCTGCTGAAAAAACTGACAACATTCGTTCCCATTGATCATGCCGATAAGGTCAGAAAAGCTATTTTTAAAGCAGGTGCCGGTCATATCGGCAACTACGACAGTTGTAGTTTTAATTCTGCAGGGACAGGCACATTCAGAGGCTCTCAGGACACCAATCCCTTTGTTGGTGAAAAAGGAAAATTGCATTTTGAAGAGGAAATAAGATTAGAGACAATATTTCCCGTTTTCAGGCAAGCCGGAATTATTTCCGCACTTCTTGAAGCACATCCCTACGAAGAGGTTGCCTATGATATCTATCCTCTGGAAAATGACTTTTCCCTTGTCGGGGCAGGGATGATTGGAGAAACCGAAGATGAGATTGATGAAATTGATTTCTTGAGAAAGGTTAAGGAAGTAACGGGAGTGGGCTGTATCAGACACACAGGGCTTACAGGCAGAAAAATAAAGAAAGTAGCAGTTTGCGGAGGGTCAGGAAGTTTCCTTATTGGAGATGCAGTTAGTTCCGGCGCTGATATTTTTTTAACCGGTGATGTCAAATATCATGAGTTTTTTGATGCCGAAGGAAAGCTTGTAATAGCCGATATCGGTCACTATGAGAGTGAACAATTTGCAAAAGAATTAATTTATAGTGTTTTAATTAAAAAATTTCCTACTTTTGCAGTCCTCATTTCAGAGACGAATACGAATGTAGTTAATTATCTATAATATAAATGGTTATGGCAAAAACAGTAAAAGAAAAAGCAAGTGAAAAGCCAAAAGTTAAGCCTGTAGAAAAGACTGAAGAGGAAATTACAGTCGAACAAAAATTAAAGGCTCTCTATTCATTACAACAAATAGACTCAAATATTGACAGGATCAGAATTATTAAAGGTGAACTACCTTTAGAAGTTCAGGACCTTGAAGATGAAGTTGCAGGCCTTGGGACCAGAATAAGCAACTATGAAAGTGAGATTGAAAAGTTGGAAAAGCAAATTGATGACAAGAAAAATGCCATTAAGGACAGTCAGGCTTTGATAAAAAAATATGAAGCTCAACAGATGGAGGTGAGAAATAACAGGGAGTATGATTCACTGACAAAGGAAATCGAGTTTCAAAATCTGGAAATTCAGTTGAGCGAAAAGCGAATTAAAGAGGCTTCTTTTAAGCTTGAATCGGTTAAAGAAGTGGTTTTAAAGTCGAAGGAACTGCTCGAAGAGAGAAGTAAAGACCTTGTGGTTAAGAAAAGTGAACTGGATGACATTATAGCTGATACGGAAAAGGAAGAGGATGAACTATTAAAGAAATCGCAGGAAAACGAAAAGTTTATTGAAGAACGGTTATTGGCTGCTTATCAGCGCATCAGAAAGAACGCCAGGAATGGTCTTGCCGTTGTTCAGGTTGAGAGAGATGCCTGCGGTGGTTGCTTTAACAAGATCCCGCCTCAGGTTCAACTCGATATCAGAATGCATAAAAAAATCATCGTTTGTGAATATTGCGGAAGAATTCTCGTTGACCAGGAAATTGCCGATATGGTCAATGAAACGAAATAGTATTTATTACGTTTAATACATATGAAGAAAGAGGGGGCTGGTTAGGTTCTCCTCTTTTTTTGTTTAATCGTCAATATATGAACAGGTTAATAATTGCATTTGTATTTATAATTGTAAGTGTAACATCGCTTGCACAGTATAATTATGATTTCAACAAAAATTGTACGGATGCATATTCCCTGGCATTAAGTCTTAAATTTGAAGAAGCTCAAAAACTTATCAATAAAGAAAAACATATAAATCCTGATAACAATATCCCCTACCTTGTTGAAAACTATATCTACTTTCTAAAAGTTTTTATCGGAGAAGAGGAAAGTGTTTTCGAAGAGCTTGATGACAAAAAGGATGATATTATTGACAGGCTTGAGGATGGTGACGAGGATTCGCCTTATTATAATTATTCCCTTGCACAGGTATATCTTCAATGGGCATTTGCAAGAACCAAATTCAAGGAGTATTTTACGGCTGCCGTTGAAATAAACAGAGCTTACCGCAAGCTTGAAAGCAATGATGAGAAATTTCCGGATTTTCTGCCCGACAAAATCAATCTTGGTCTTCTGCATACTATGATAGGAACCATCCCAGACAGCTACAACTGGGTAAAAAAATTGGTAGGAGTGGAAGGTACCGTGAATCAGGGGACAAATGAAATATTAAAGGTGCTGGATGCTTCTCTGAAAGATAAAAAATATGAACATTTCAAAGCCGAATGTCTCTTTTATCTCAGTTTTATCAAGCTAAATATGTCAACGGATAAAGGTAAAGCCCTTGATTACATAAATCTCATTACCGGCAATGATTCCGACACTTCATATATGTCCAGCCCCCTGACAATATATGCAATGGCACGTATCTACATGGGTAACGGGATGAATGAAAAGGCGTTGAACCTTCTTCTTAAAAGGCCTAAGGGAAAAGAATATTATCCTTTCCATTATCTCGATTATCTCACGGGATTGGCAAAACTTCAAAATCTTGATGAGGATGCCAATTTATACTTCCTCAGATTTCTTGAAGAGTTCAAAGGGATAAATTACATAAAGGCTGCCTATCAGAAAATTGCCTGGTATTATGCAGTCAACGGTAATGATTTTATGTATAAAGAATATATTGCCAAAATACCTGAAAACGGATACGACATTGCCGATGCCGACAAGCAGGCAGAGCGTGAAGCCGAAAGAGATGTAGTGCCGAATGCCGTTCTCCTGAAAGCCAGACTCCTCTTTGACGGAGGCTATTATGAAAGAGCTATGAAAGTACTTACAACCGAAAATAAAAACTTTTTACGCGACGAAAGGGATTCCCTGGAATACACCTACCGTCTCGGCAGAATATATCATGGTTGGGGAAAGATTGACGATGCCGTTCCTTATTATCTGCAAACAATAAAAAACGGTTCGGAATCGGAATATTATTATGCTGCCAACGCTGCCCTGCAACTCGGTTTGATATATGAAAAAAGGAAAGACTTTCAAAAAGCGAAAATTTATTATGAAAAAGCAAGGTCAATGAAAAACAAAGAGTACAAAAACAGCATTGACCAAAAGGCAAAGGCGGGTTTAAGCCGTATTGAGGATAAATAGAGTTTGCTAATCTGGGAATTAGCGTGAAACTAAAACTATTTTTTTCGTCAAATAATTTGCAGATTAAATTTTAAGGTTGGTTGATATGACCGTTACTTTACCCTTCAATCTCCTTAACAAGCTTTCCGTACCACTCCCGGCCGTATTTTCTGATAAGCGGCACTTTCAAAAATTTGTAAAGAGGCAGTTCCAGCTTTTTGCCAAGTGTGCAGGCTGCCTGACAGATATACCATTTATGATAATTGACGGCTTCAAAGTTTTCGTGTTTTGTTATTCTGATGGGGTAAAGGTGACAAGAAACCGGCTTTTGAAAACTCACTTTCCCTTCCTCAAATGCCTTTTCAATGGCACATTTGGCAATGTTATTTTCATAATAAACAAAAACACAATCCTTATCATTGATCAAAGGTGTTACAAACTCACCGGAAGCATCATAATCGAAAACACCGTATTTTTCAACCACTTCAATTCCTTTCTTCACCATATACGGCTTTATGGCTTCAATGTCATCTTCAAGAATGGAAATCTCTTCTTCTTCCAAAGGAGCACCTGCGTCGCCTTCGACACAGCAGGCACCGAGACATTTGTCGAGGTCACAGCAAAAGCGAATGTCACGAATTTCTTCCGAAACAAGTATTTTATCAATAACCAACATGGCGGCAAAGATAATTCTTTAAAGTGATATGACAAAAATCGGCTTATATTTGCATTTCACAGCATTTTTGCTCCGATGAAATACGATAGTGAATCATTATAAATGTACAAGTAACTGTTAGTTAACTTAACTTTCGCAAGTTGTTATATTTGCCACGAATACACGAATTGTATGTGTTTTTAATTGAATGCAATGATTTTTTCCTTTCTTTACTAAACGGTTAAAAAGTAAAATTTGACACTATTTAATATTGTTATTCGTGCATTCGTGGCTATTGTATTCATAATATTTTGCTTGCGCGAGAGTTGAATTATTTTATAACACAAACCCGCCTAACCGTTGAGGTTTCACCGGAATTAAACCTGATAAAATAAAGTCCGTTACCGATGTTGTAAATGGTGAATGTGAAATATGTTTTACGGCATAAAAATACAACAAATAACTTGTTTTTGCAAGTTTTTTACCAAAAAAAAAGCCCCGCAGAGCGGAGCCTGAAAAAATCAAAACATTTTACCGCTTTATAAACCGTTTTGTCACTTCGTTTGTACCATCAGAAATTTTAAGGAGATAAAGACCGTTTGACAAACCTGAAAGATCAATATCAACGGTACTTTGTCCCGGATAAATATTCTGTTCGGCATTCCTGATCAATTGTCCGTTATTATTGTAAATAGCTGTCTTAAGAAGATTAGCTTCATTAAAAGCAACTGTGAATCTTATATTGCCGGATGCAGGATTCGGAAATACTTCTCCAATACCTCCGGTAAAATCATTTTCGGAAATTGCATTAACCTGTCCGCTGACATAATCCCCCTGAATAAATAATTGAACATCTTCAAAAACAGGGCTATTGCCATTTAGGGTTAACGTAACCGGTAGCGTATTTTTCCCTGTCACTTCTGCGTGAACCTTGAATGTCCCAAATGCAATATCATTAAAGTTGAATAAGCCGTTTTCGTCCGAATGAGTAACTCCCATCGGAAGATTATTATTATCCAGTAGTAAAATTTCAACATTGCAGGCAGGACCTTTTCCATTGCCAAAAGAAATCCCTCCCTGAATACCTCCCGGGCCAAAAGTCATTACAGATGCAGGAACCATATCAATGTCATACTGAAAATAAGGCGAATAATGGAAAATGGTATCAGCATCTTCCCACATAATACTGTTACTGTAATAGGTAGTCAGAAATTCATTATATAAGTTTGAATTGGGAAGCATATCCACCTTCACAAAGTACTTTCCTTCAATAAGTTGCGGAAAGAGATAATATCCCAGCGTATCATTAAAAATTGCAGTATCAATCGGAATTATTTTGGTTTGTTCAACTTTATACAGATAAGCAGCAGCATGATCAATGGGGAAATAACCAGCAAAAATTTGACCTCCGAAGGGATAATATGCCTTAAATGTAACATTTATCACCTTTGTTATGGTTGATTCAATCAAATTGGAGAAGGGAGTTGCAGGAACGGTAACCGTAAGATTAACCCTGTAAACTCCCGGCTCCGAATACACATGAACCGGTGACTGGAGAGTGGAAAAATGTCCGTCTCCAAAATTCCATAAAAAAGAAATTATATTCTGGGAATTTGTTGTATTGAAAAACTGTATTTCCATCGGATTGTTTCCCGACGGATCGCAAACGACATTAAAATTAGCCTGCGGAATTACTATGGGGTTCTGAACGGGAAGTTGCAGATCGGGAAACAGAAAGTTGCTTTCACTCCATACAAAACGGAAGTAAACAGTTGTATCGTGAACTTTATTAAGATAATCGAATGTCGTAATCCTTAATGCTCCCTTATTGAAAAACGTAGGAATTGTGTCATAATAAAACCCTTCTTTGTCTGTTACCAATGTACTGCTGTAATTGAAATCGGGAGAATACGAATGGTCTGCATCCACATTAATAACCTGACCCTCTATCGGTGCTCCGGTTTGTTCATCTGTTATCTGACCAATAAGAAAAACTACATTCTTATCGAAAGCTACCTGTGTGAAGGCCAATGAACAGGAAAAGAGAAACATCAACAGAAGTGATATCTTCTTTTCAAATCCTATCATTTTACCTTTATATAACATTTCAATAATATTTATTCAATATTAAAAACCAAACAACAATCCCGTCCTGACTCCAAAAGAGTACGGATGTTTTGTTGTTATAACATTTCTCTCGTAAGCCGATTTCATATAAAACCTCATTGTCGGCTCCAAAGTTATACTAATATGATTTCCAAGCTTATAACCTACGCCGGCGGAGAATACAAATGACCAGTTGGTATTTATTCGTGCGGGTAATTCATTTTCGTAATTCAAAACTTTATCATTGCCGCTTTCAAAATTAACAGAGGGTTGCCCTTCGTGAATCAGAACCGCCAATGACGGGCCGCCCTTTACAAACCAGGACACCCTTTTATAATCTTCGCCGTATCCGAATAAAACGGGAATCTGAAGATAAGTATATCTGTTTTTTGTCGGTGACAAAGCGACACGGGATATTGAATCGTAAACCTCAACCGTTTGCGTGTGGTAGATGGGATCCATTCCTCCGCCTGTTGTGTCGAATGTTACATCATAGACATCCTCATAAGTGCCGAGGAATTTCCGGTAGTCAACCTTGTAATGTCCATCGTCACTTGCAAAAATAACCCCAATTCCACTTTGCAGCAGATAATTCGAAAACTTGTATATAACGCTTCCGTCAACAGAATAACTCCGGTTTGTGAATTTATTGTCCGACGGGAAGAAGGTAATCTCAGGAGCAAATGACAGTCCAAGCAGAATATTTCCCTTTCTACCGTAATCACTTTTAATTCCGGGTGACACGGGAGTGGTCGGCTTCATCATATTATCGAAGTTAACACTTTCATTTTTAGATAAATTACCTTCAACGGCTTCACCCGAATTATTTTCAAAGGGTAATGATGTAACAGGTGCCTGAGCTGTGTTACCGGCGTATGCCAGAAGATTATCAGGTTTTGCATCATCCATATCTTGTGCTTTATCGGCAGATACGGTTTGCGAATTATCTCTTGTTGAAGGAATTTCAACTGCCGTGATGCCGGATGTTGCTACTGCAACTTCCGAAATATCCTGATTATTCTCTTTTTCAACTTTCATTGAAACATAACTGCTATGCACAACTTCAACGGGAGTATTCCTTCGCGCTTTATGTTTCACTCCATTATTTGTAAATTCTATAACCGCCGCTTTCTCATCAACCGGAACAACTACACTCTTTTCGTTATTTTCAACCCTAAGTTCATTATTTTCCGGAATATAATCTGTTTTATTATTATTCTTTGTCAAATAATAAAAAGATAAAAGGCCGGCTAATATCAATACGGATGATAATCCTATTATTCCGCCGTAACGAAAACGGTAGAACGGATTGTTCCTGCCTGCCTGAGGAATAGAATTTTTTACATTCTCCCAGACATGCTCCGGAGGATCAAGTTCAAAATCCTTGAACTCATTCCTGAACAGATCATCAATATTTTTATATCCCTGATTCATTTAATAAACAACTCTGTTTAATTCGTTAACTTTTGCCTGCAAGCTTTGCCTTGCTCTCGATAATTGTGATTTCGAAGTGTTTTCCGAAATATTTAGAATTTTTGCAATTTCTTTATGTGTATATCCTTCAATGACATTAAGGTTGAACACCATCCTATAGCCAACGGGTAATTCCTGAACAAGATTGATCAGGTCATTTGCCGAGATGGAATCAAGAATGCCATTATCACTACTGTGCATCGAATCGGCCTTTTCTATCTCCAGATCATTCTGATACTTAAGATTTCTTTTGTAATAGTTAATGGCTGTATTCACAATGGTTCTACGCACCCATCCTTCAAGAGCACCGTCACCTCTATAACTTTTAAGATTGAAAAAGACTTTTATAAAACCCTCCTGAAGAATATCATCGGCTTCCATTTTATTCTTTGCAAAACGTATGCAGACCCCGTACATTTTAGGAGCAAAACGTTTGTAGAACTCAGCCTGTGCTTTAGGCTCATTCTTTAAACATTTTCCTATGAGATCAGCTTCCGAATACATTTACAGTGGCAGTTTGCATAAAATGCGATGTCGCCCAACTTTTGAATAATTTATAAAATACTATCAATTAACCTGTTAAATCACAGAGGCGTCAAAAGTAGTAAAATATTTTAAAATAGCAAAACTCTTAACAATTAATTTCAAAGAACAAAGCCTGCCCGGGTTAAAAAGTTTCCGGCTAAATATGCTGTTAAGACAATAAGCTGCCTGAATTGGTTGCATTTATTTCAGTTAATTATCAATTAGCCGTCAAAATCCAAATGATTAAGTTCCAGACCAAACAATATTGCTCCGGCATTAAAACTTCAAGACATGCCAATCTAAACTCAAACATTCCGTGGAAAAAGTTTCCGTCAAACCAAAGCTAATGTATATCTTTGCAACCGGAACTAAAATCGGTATATGAAAACACTTATAGAATTTATAAACGAAGAGCAGGCTCACAATCCTAATGCTACAGGCGAATTCTCACGATTGCTGAATGACATAACCATTGCTGCCAAGATTGTTAACCGCGAGATAAATAAAGCCGGGCTGGGAGATATTATGGGATACGAGGGAAAACAAAACGTACAGGGTGAAGATCAGAAAAAACTGGATGTCTTTGCCAATGATATGTTCATAGAAGCCTTGAAGCATGGAGGACAATGTTGCGCAATAGCTTCCGAAGAGGACGAAGGTCTGATAACTTTTAACAACAAACTCTCGAACAACGGCAAATATGTTGTCGCTATGGATCCGCTTGACGGCTCGTCAAATATAGAAGTAAATGTTTCGATAGGAACTATTTTTTCTATTTTCAAAAGGATATCCGAACCGGGCAAACCGGGCACGGTTGATGATTTACTTCAGGCCGGCAATCAACTTGTAGCCGCCGGATATATAATCTACGGATCGTCCACAATGCTTGTCTATTCAACCGGACACGGAGTTAACGGTTTTACTCTTGATCCTTCCGTCGGATTGTTTCTGATGTCACATCCTAAAATGAAAATTCCCGAGGGAGGCAATATCTACTCCATTAATGAAGCCAATTACATATATTTTCCCGACGGTGTGAAAGAATATCTCCGCTACTGTCAGGAAGATGATCCGAAAACCAACAGACCATATACAACAAGGTATATCGGATCGCTGGTCGCCGACTTCCACAGGAACCTGATAAGGGGTGGAATCTATCTCTATCCCGGAACACGAAAGAATCCGGACGGCAAGCTGAGATTACTCTATGAAAATGTTCCGGTAGCTTTTCTTGCCGAACAGGCTGGCGGCAAAGCATCCGACGGCTTCAGACGAATACTTGACATACAACCCAATGAAATTCACCAACGCACACCATTTTTCGTGGGTTCAAAACATATGGTTGAAAAAGCGGAATATTTTATGAGATACTACTCAAAGGAATTTGAGCCTAAAAAATAAAGAAACCGTGAAAAGAAGTGAGGTGCAAAGCGCTGTAAAAAGATCAAAGCGACTTTGTCGAACAACCATGTCTAAGACAGAACTCCAAAGAAATATAGTTTGCTTTCTGTATAAAATATCATCTACCTGAATAACTTTCGGTTGATGAATTATTTTTTCAACTAAACCTTTCCTGTAAATAAACTGATGCTGAACGAAAATACAAATTTCTTCGAGTTAAATTTACTATAATTCAGGTAATTACTTAAAAGAAAATTTGCAAAGTTTATGCGTTTTAGTATAAACTGCTTATTTTTGCAAACGGTCTTTAAAAAAGTAAGGTTTGAACGGTAGTGCATTATTGGAACTCTTTACGGGAAATGAGAAAACGGCTCTTGTTGTTAATCATCTTGAAAACTATGCTGGCGCAAGGCTGCAACTTGCGGGGTTGACAGGCTCATCCCGTTCGTTTTTGACAGCAGCTGTTTACAACAACCTGTATGCAAACCATCTCATTATATTGCCGGATAAGGAATCTGCCGCCTATTTCCTTAACGACCTTGAAAGCATCTTCGGCGAAAAGGACTTCAGTTACCATAAAAAGAAAATACTTTTCTATCCGTCATCTTACAAAAAAACATATAATCTTCAGGATCAGGACAATACAAATATACTTATGCGCACCGAAGTCCTGAAACGGTTAACCTCGGGAAAGCGAAAAAGTATCATAGTCACCTATCCCGAGGCTCTTACGGAAAAAGTGGTAAGAAAATCATATTTGAATAAAAACACCATAAAACTGAAACGCGGGGAGACTTCCTCTCTAGACAAAATCGCCGACCTGCTCATCGAAAACGACTTTGAAAGAACCGATTTTGTTTATGAACCGGGACAGTTCGCACTCAGAGGAGGAATAATTGACGTCTTCTCTTTCACAAACGATTATCCCTACAGAATTGAATTTTTCGGTGACGAGGTCGAATCAATACGTTCATTCAACCCTTCAAGCCAGCTTTCCATTGACAAACTCGACCACATAACTATAGTTCCCAATGTTCAGGACAGAAAGATAATTGAAAAACGCGTTTCGTTCATTTCATATTTGCCGGCAAACACAATCATCTGGTTTGATGATGTCGGTTTCGCTTCAGACCGTGTCGAAATGGAGTATGAACGGGCAACAGCTATTTTTAATGATGAAGATAATGATTTTCAGGAGCTTTCCCCCACAGAACTCTTTTGCGGGAGTAAAGAGTTTAATGTTGATATACTTGAGCATCCGATAATCGAATTCGGGCATCATTTCCATTTTAATAATGCCGAAAAGATATCTTTCAGGACAAAACCGCAACCGTCGTTCAATAAAAATTTCGACCTTTTGATTGCCGACCTGACAAAAAACACAAAAGCAGGATTCGGAAATTTCATCCTGTCGGAAAATCCCAACCAACTAAAAAGATTGAATGCCATTTTCGATGATATACACGCAACAAAAGGTATTTCACGGCAATTTAATTTTGAACCTGTCGCGATAGCCCTGCACGAGGGCTTTTTGGATGATGATAACAAAATAGCCTGTTATACCGATCATCAGATATTTGAAAGATATCACAAATTCCATCTCAAGGAAAAATTCAACGGCAAGCAGGCTATCACGCTAAAAGAGATTTATAATCTTCAACCCGGTGATTATGTTACCCATATTGACCACGGAATCGGAAAGTTCGGCGGACTGGAAAAGATTGAAGTCAACGGAAAACAACAGGAAGCCATACGCCTGATATACAAGGATGGAGACCTACTGTACGTCAGCATTCATTCGTTGCACCGTATTTCAAAATATGTAGGAAAAGAAGGAACTCCTCCTGCCCCCCACAGGCTCGGCTCCAACAATTGGAACAAGCTGAAGGAGAAGACGAAAAAGAGAGTCAAAGATATTGCAAAGGAACTGATAAAGCTATATGCCGAACGAAGAGCTACAAAAGGTCACCGGTTTCCGCCCGATTCATACCTGCAACACGAACTCGAAGCATCATTCATTTATGAAGACACTCCCGACCAGCTAAAAGCAACCGTTGACCTGAAAAAAGATATGGAAGCCGAATATCCCATGGACAGGCTTATTTGCGGCGATGTGGGATTCGGGAAGACGGAAGTTGCCATACGTGCCGCTTTTAAAGCCGTTGCAGACAGCAAACAGGTTGCCGTCCTGGTACCGACAACTATTCTTGCATTGCAACATTTCAAAACCTTCAGCGACCGTTTGAAAGAGTTTCCCTGCCGTGTGGAATACATTAACCGTTTTAAAACACATAAAGAGCAAACTGTAATAAAACGTGAACTTAAAGATGGAAAAATTGATATTCTAATTGGTACGCACAGATTGATAAGCAAGGATATAGAGTTTAAAGATCTCGGGCTTTTTATAATTGATGAGGAACAGAAATTCGGTGTGGCTGCAAAAGAAAAACTGAAAAAAGTTAAAGTGAATGTTGACACCTTGACACTTACGGCAACACCAATCCCCAGAACATTGCAATTTTCGCTGATGGGTGCCCGAGACCTTTCCATCATAAACACACCGCCGCCCAACCGTTATCCTGTTCAAACCGAATTACGGCCGTTTGGAGAAGAGGTCATACGCGATGCAATAAATTATGAGATTGACCGCGGCGGCCAGGTCTTTTTCGTTCATAACCGTGTTCAGAACATCACTGAGGTGGCTGATATGATTCACAGGTTTTGTCCGGATGTGTCAGTGGCAATTGGTCATGGGCAGATGGACGGCCATAAACTGGAAAAAATTATGCTTGATTTCATAAACGGAAAGTACGATGTTTTGCTTGCCACAACTATCATTGAATCGGGTTTGGATATTCCAAATGTGAACACAATTATAATAAACAATGCTCAAAACTACGGTTTGAGCGATCTTCATCAATTGCGCGGGCGTGTCGGCAGGACAAACAAAAAGGCCTTTTGCTATCTCCTCTCCCCTCCCCTTTCAACGCTTACACCCGAAGCTTCAAAAAGGCTGAGAGCTATTGAAGAATTCTCAGAACTCGGCAGCGGCTTTAACATCGCTATGCGTGACCTCGACATACGTGGTGCGGGTAATATTCTCGGAGGTGAACAAAGCGGATTTATTTCCGACATCGGATTTGAAATGTATCACAAAATACTTGATGAGGCCATTCATGAACTGAAGAAAACCGAATTTAAAGAGCTATACAAAGAGGAGATGCAAAAAGAGTATGTACGTGATTGTCAGATAGAAACGGATATGGCAATTCTGATTACCGACGATTACATCACCAGTATCACCGAACGTCTTTCCCTTTACAAAGAGCTTGACAACATTCAGGAAGAGGTCGAACTTCAACGTTTCAGATTAAGGCTTATTGACCGTTTTGGTCCCGTTCCGCCGCAAACCGAAGAGCTTATCAATACTATTCGTCTGCGCTGGATAGCCCGCGAACTCGGCTTTGAAAAGATAATTATGAAAAACGAAAAACTGACCTGTTATTTCATTTCCGATCAGGAATCGGAATATTATAAATCTCCCGTTTTTACGAATATTCTCAGGTTCGTACAACAAAACCCGGCCCTGTGCAGAATGAAAGAATCAAAAGACAAACTGTCAATGACCTTTATGAACATAAAAAGTGTTGAGGAGGCATTAACGGTTTTGAAGAATATTTAATGTATATTTGTCAGTTCAAGGAATATTGTATCCTTACAAACCGAAATGGCAAAATACAAAAACAAATACCGGATTGAATCCAACAGAATGCCCGGGTGGGATTATTCACGAAACGGGTATTATTTCATTACAGTTGTTACACAACATCACATTTGTTGGTTCGGGAAAATTGAAAACGGGAAAATGATTTTTTCGGAATTTGGTAAAATCGTTTATGATGAATGGTTCAAATCATTTAAAATACGCAGGGAATTATTTTTGGATGAATTTATATTAATGCCAAACCATTTACACGCAATTATAATATTAAACAACCGGAAAAACGAAAATGATCGGGATGGCCGGAATTGGAATGGTTGGGACGGTTGGGACGAACGGGACGGTCGTTGGAATGTAGAGACGCACGGCCGTGCGTCTCTACGTCCCAACCGTCCCAATGACCGTCCCAATGACCGTCCCAATGACCATCCCAATGACCGTCCCAACGACCGTCCCAATGACCATCCCAACGACCGTCCCAACAACCGTCCCAACGACCATTCCAACGACCATTCCAACGACCATTCCAACGACCATTCCAACGACCATTCCAACGACCATTCCGATGACCATTCCAACGACAATTCCAATGACCATCCCAACGACCATCCCAATAACCGCACCAATTATATTAATAAAATGGATATTGATCCGGAAAATCAAAAACGTTTGCAACGAAAACCAAAATCAATATCATCATTTATAGGTGGATACAAATCCGGTGTTATAACAAAAATTGACGATTTTATTGACGAAAAAAATCTGAATATCAACAAATTCAATCGTAACAACATGTTATGGCAACACTATTATCATGATCATATAATCCGTAATAAGAAGGAATATTGGGCCATAAAAAATTACATCAAAAACAATCCGAAAAATTGGAAAAACGATATATTTTTCAATCCGTACCAATAATTCTATTTCAATCAAATTCCTTTAAAAAGTGTTTTCTCAATATATATTCTTACATTTTTCAGCCTACCGTTGGGAGAATCCTGTCTTGGTAAATATTCCATACCGTAAACGGTTTGAATGTCACCAATATCAATAACTAAATAATGAGGATGAGGAGGTAACTGGTTCATCCATTCGGTGTGCCAGAAAGTTGTCGGTTGCATATCGAAAACATTATTTGCATTTCCGTCGTCGCTTTCTATCTCCTCACTGTCTGCAAATATCACTTTCCATTTTTTTCGCGACAATCGCTTTCCTTTGTCATTCAGAAGATAGAGTTCTGCAATGGTAGTAAAAGGGTCATCTTTTTGAGAGTCAAGAGCTTCCAGACAGAGAAAACGACCTGACTTTTCAGGAAAGTTAACCTTCTGCCACTCTTTTCCTGCACCGAAAGAACCTTCATAAACAGGTTTCACAACCGAAAGATCAATTTTTTGTCCGGCCTTTTTATGCTTCACAACCTTGGGTACGTGAAGAACATTCAGCACCGGTTCTGCCAGTCCCCTGATTACCGGTTTTTCCGGGCCTGTTATGTCAAGAATGATAATCTCGTTTTCACCTTTTTTAAGCCAGGGTCCGGGTAAATACATTGTTTGTGTAGGACCGATGTTCCAGAAGCGTCCCAGTCCATATCCATTAATCCAAACAACACCCTTACCCCATTTGCTAACGTCAAGGAAGCAGTCACCCGTTTCTTCCAAGCTGAAATATCCTTTATAAAATGCCGGAAGCCCATCGTTTTTAATATTTTCCGAAAAAGTCAGATTTTCAGGAGCTTTGTCGGAACTTAAGGGTATGTTATATATTGTCCAGTTTTTCAATTCTCCGGCCGGGGTTCCGTTTTTCAGAATTTCCACTTTATGAGTAATTCCCTTTCTGTCGTGAATGTAACCGCCGTAGTTAACACGTCCCATTGCTTCAACGAAAATGTCAAGACGCGCCTCCTGCGAATGCGGTGGAAGTTCAACAATATTATTTGTTCTTCGTCTGTCTATCACCCCTGTTTTCTCACCGTCAAGCAAAACCACAGCAAAGTCATGAACTTCATCAATGTGCAATTCCAGAGTTTCCGTTGAAGGCTTCAGGATTGTACTGTAATTAATACATCCGTAACCCTGATCGTACATTTCCATATTTTTCGGGGACTCATCTTTTACTCCTTCGGGGAGATTATCAAAAACAGGAGCAACCTCCTTCAACTCAAACTCCGGTATTGTAATCACGGAATTTCTTGCAGGAATTTCGGGAATGGCCTCCCCTTCCTGTAAATAATTGGAGAAAAGATCTCTGATTGCATCAAACTTTTCAGTTTCCCAACCCGCTTCACTAATAGGAGCATCATAGTCATAGCTTGAACACTGAGGCAAAAAGGGCGGGCAATTGGCTCCCGACCAAAGTCCGAACGAAGTACCGCCGTGTGCCATATAGATACTGAATGAGGCTTTATGGTCAAGCATCCATTTCAGTTCTTCTGTAATTTTTTCCGTATTTCCTGTATGATGAGGCTTCCCCCAGGAATCAAACCAGCCGGGATAATACTCTCCGCACATCAAAGGGCCTGTTTTCTGAAGTTTGCGTAAAGCAGCAAAGGCAGGTTCGGGATTACCACCGAAGTTAACAACACTGAAAAGTCCGGTCAGTTTATCATTTTTCATTTGTGATGGGCCGTCGCAGGCAAAAAGAGGCACTTCAAAGCCTGCCTGCAACAATGCATCCCTGATTTCAGCCACATAAAGCGTGTCGCTTCCATAGCTGCCGTATTCATTTTCAACCTGAACCATTAAAATAGGACCACCTTTTGTAATTTGTAAAGGAGCCAATTGCTTACCGACTTCAAACAAGTATTTCTTTGCTCTATCCATATAATACGGATCACGTGTCCGCACCTGAATATCCTCCTTTTTCAGCAACCACCAGGGAAATCCGCCGAACTCCCATTCGGCACAGGAATAGGGACCGGGTCGTAAAATAACATATAATCCCTCTTGTTGTGCAAGACGGCAAAATTTCGCTACATCTCTTCGTCCCGTAAAATCAAATTCTCCCGGTTTCTCTTCATGTGCATTCCAGAACATATACGCACAAACCGTATTTAAACCCATAGCTTTGGCCATTTTCAAACGATGCTCCCAATAAGCTTCCGGAATTCGCATAAAATGCATCTCACCGGAGCGGATGACGTATGGTTTGCCATTGAGTAAAAAACTATCCTTCCCGATCTTAAAAGTTTTACTTTCGGGTGATTTACAGGATGATATCGTCAAAACGAACAGCAATAAAAAGGATAATATTCTCATTTTACTATTTTTAAAATCAAATGCAAATGTATGTAAAGTTCGCAGACAGCGGGAAAGCAATTTTTTATATATTTGCATTTTAAAAACTAATATTATGAACTACATTAAACTACTATTGATTACGGTTTTATTACCATTATTGGGATTTTCACAGAACCAGGATAGCATTGTGGCGGGCTTTCGTGCGTCAAGGATTTTAAGCAGTTACCCTAACAATCACTTCCCCGATCCGGAATATTGGCAGAGTGTCGGTGACGGAATGGCCTCCAAATTTGATAATGCATCACCTGCCGGAATATGGATAGTCAGCTTGTATATGGATGACGGATACACAAAACTGAACTTTCCGTCGGCTTGCGGCAGTTACGATCATATTTGGTTTACCCAGGAAGACCAGAATGAGGATTGGCTAACCTATTTTGACGAACACGGAGTAAAGGTTTGGTTGCAGGTGGAACCCGGTGCAGCCGATATTTTAACGCTGATGCAACTTGTCATCTCCAAATATCACAGCCACCCCTGCGTCATAGGTTTCGGTGTGGATATCGAATGGTATCAGGCACAGGATTATCCTGAGGGAAAGCCGGTTACGAACGAAGAAGCGGAACTTTGGGAAACAAATTTAAAAGAATATGATTCCACCTACACTCTTTTTCTGAAACACTATAATCAGGAGTGGATGCCGCCTGAATACAGAGGCGATATCCTCTTTGTTGACGATAGTCAGGATTTCGGATGGGCAAACGACCCGTTCGAATTTATGGTCAACGAATTCGGAGAGTGGGCCGCCGATTTCTCACCCAATCCATCGGCTTTTCAATTCGGATATCCTGCCGACCAATCGTGGTGGTCGCAACTTGAAGATCCGCCGAAGGATATCGGCCAGGCTCTGATTGACAATATTCCGGAATGCCATGGAATTTTCTGGGTTGATTTCACTATAACACAGATATTCCCAATTGCCGGACTTAATGAATTACAAACATCAAATATTAATCTATACAACTATCCCAATCCATACAAGAACAACACAACATTTATTATTGATTTGCCGGAAAAAGTCACAGGACATTTTGAGATTTTCAATATGCAGGGAGAGATAGTGGTCAAAACAGCAGAGCAAACTTTTGAAAAGGGCAAACAAACAGTTCCCTTTATTGCAAATACATTGACACAAGGAACATACTATTACAGGTTTATAAGTAATTCGTATTCGGGGATTAGCCGGTTCATTATTCTTAAATAAACAAGGTTTTCCCAACCCGTCTTCTTCCGTAAACGGCAATAAATTACGGTTCGCGTGACTTTATTGCATCACTAAGAGTATCCTGTTCATACTCTCTACCGATTATCCTCTTTTTTTTCATAATATCAAACTTTGGCTCTATATAATTCCTTAAATACAGCCAAAACTACATATTTTTTTTGATTTTGGCTGATTATAATTTTTTATTACCGGCCAATATCACAGTTTTTCTTTAATTTTGGCCAGATATAATCTTAAAACAAATCATCCAGAACAACCGTATTTTGCACTAATTCCTTATAATAGTTATTATCTTTAACACCAAATGTTGTTATCATCGTTAGCAAAATATTCTTTTTTGTACCGGTTACTTTTTTTAAGACATTAACTTTTTGCCTTAAGCTATTTGCATATTTTTTGTCAATCACAAATTCGGATTCCGAGAACTTCATTTCACAAATATTAATAGTTTGGTCCTTTCGATCAATCAATAAATCTATTTGTGCCCCAATACTACTTTTGTCATCTCCAAGATATCTACCCTGCCAAGGAGCTTCGGAAGTTTCAACATTTAAAATTCCAAGAGCCTCTTTTATTTTATCCGTATGTTTTATACAAATCCGTTCGAAAGCATATCCTGCCCAGGCTCTCTTTTTAGGGGAATTAAGTCTTGCTTGCCAATACCCTTTTCCGGAATCATTATTTTTCAATTTACTTATCCAATCAATATAAAACAATGAATATTCATCAGTTAGCCAGTACAAAGCCTCATTTGACTTTTTACCGAATGGAATTCGCGACTGAATAAAACCCGATTCCTCAAGCTCCTGTAACCTTGCACTAATAGTACCTCCCGAAGAAACACCCAGGGATTCCAAAATTTCATTCCTTGTCAATCCTTTTCGTTTTTTTGCAAGAATCTTTATGATATTAACATACTGCCTGCTTTTATCAAAAAGTGAGGAATAAAGTTTATTAAACTCGTGACGCAAAAAACCTCCCGACAGAAAACAAATATCCTCAATAATTTGAGATGAAGACAATCCGGGTTCAATCTGTTTCAGATAGTGTGGTATTCCTCCCATGGTCATATATAAATCAATGATTTGAAACCTGGACAACTTAACATTTCTGCTTTTCAGAAAAAGCTCGGTCTCGGAAAGAGTAAAAGGCAACAGGCGGATTTGCTTAGTCAGACGATTATGTAAACCACCTTTGGAGGTTACTATATTTTGTATCATCCAAGAAGCAGCCGACCCGCAAACAACTAAAATCAGGTCATCTCTATTTGCACCCCAACTATTCCAAAAATGCTCTAATGCAGACAGAAACTTTGAACGCGGAGTATTTAACCATGGGAGTTCATCGAAAAAAATAACTTTCTTTCGCTTTTTCTTATTAATAAAAGGTGATTCGTAAAACCTTATTAACTGTTGAAATGCGTCAAACCAAGATAATGGTCTTTGCGGTTTAAAGCCGACACCGGCAGCTCGCCCCAGTGAAATGGCAAAATTTTCCAATTGATCATTCATTGAGGCTTTATGAATCCCGGTAATTTCAAATACTATTAATTCCTTAAAAAACTCTTTTATAAGAAAGGTTTTCCCAACCCGTCTTCTTCCGTAAACGGCAATAAATTCCGGTTCGCGTGACTTTATTGCATCACTAAGAGTATCCTGTTCGTACTCTCTACCGATTATCCTCTTTTTTTTCATAATATCAAACTTTGGCTGAATATAATTTTTTATAACCGGCCAAAATCATATTTATTTATTAACTTTAACCGGATATAAATTTTTTATTAGATTTGCCAATTATAATAGATTAAAGGAGTTTAATAACATTTAAACAAATAGGGAGTAATGAGATACTTTTCCATTATAGTTTTATCTTTGGCAATATTAATCATTAGCGGATGTACAAAAAACTCAAATGAGGTTATCGTTTACACAAGTGTTGATCAGATATTCTCAGAGCCGGTGTTAAAGGAATTTGAAAAGGAGACGGGAATAACCGTAAAAACTGTTTTCGATACCGAGGAGACCAAATCAACAGGTGTTCTAAACCGTCTTATTGCCGAAAAAGATAATCCGCAATGCGATGTTTTCTGGAGCGGAGACCCCGTAAGAGCTATTGTTCTGAAAAACAAAGGGATAACATCACCATACCAATCTCCGGCAGCAAAGGACATTGCTCCCGTCTTTAAAGACCCCGAGCATCAGTGGACCGGCTTTTCGGCAAGAGCAAGGGTTTTGATTTACAATAAAGAAATATTACATCAAA
>JALSSR010000227.1 GCA_026984135.1 Bacteroidales bacterium | reverse complement strand
ATCTGCGCACCTTTTTTTATTGCTCTTATTTGAGTGTCAATACTTGCTCCGCCGTACACGGGAACGACTTGTAACCCGGATACGTGTTTTGAGAAGCTTTGCAAATCCTTTGAAATCTGTATTCCCAGTTCTCTTGTGGGTGCGAGTATAAGAGCCTGAACCGATTTATCCCGGACATCAATTTGTTCGATAATAGGCAGCCCGAAAGCAGCCGTTTTGCCGGTTCCTGTTTGTGCAAGTCCTACAATGTCTTCTTCCGAGTTTAAAACAATTGGTATTACTTCTTCCTGGATTGGTGTCGGTTTGACGAAGCCGAGTTCTGCAACTCCTGTCAATAGTTTGGGCGACAAGCCCATTTCATTAAAATTCAATATATTATATTTTTAAAATTGTGCGTGCAAAGATACGCAAAGTAATTCAGGTATATGTAATAAAAATCATAAAAAACTGAAAATCAAAATATTTCAATTCTTTTTTATCTCAAAATCGGATAAAGGCCTGATAACCCTGTCGAACACAAAGTACTGGAGCATCACAAAATCCCTCTTGTCATTTACCAGCGCATAGAGTCTGTCAACATCGCTGACATACATATTGCCTTCAAAGTCCATAGCCTGATTTTCGTTTGGTCTTGCAAAGGTGAAAATCCGATTAGTGTCACCTTTAATATCAATAAGAGTGATTATGTTTTGAGGCAGGGAGTGTATAATAGAGTCTTTTTTCTTTTGTTCAACGTATTCATCCATCAGCGATTCAAAACGAAGATCGGCAAAAGCCGTCATAAAGTTCAGCAGTTTGAGAGTGTCATAACCATCAACAACAGAGCTGTCTGCAAGCTTGGTGAGTCTGAAATCATCACCTATGGCATCCACTCTGAAAGAGTTTTCAGGGTCACGCGGGATTTCCATAATAACGGATTTTATGTCGGACAGTTTGGTGCGGAAAACGGTATGGTCGCGCCAGTCCTTTTCAAAAACCGAATACCTCGGGCCTACAAATCCGCGTAATCCCGGCAAATGAACTATGAAAGGGTAATCCGAGCCTTCGAGAAGCATAAAAGTGCCCATGTTATCAGCGGTTGCGCTGCCGACATAGTATGTCTTTGTTAGTTTTTCGTGAGGAAAGAGTTTTATTTTATCAAACAGATTAATACGGTAAACCTTTTGATATATTTCCACTTTTACCGATGCAGCCGCAAGTTGGGCTACAATATTGTTATGGGCCGACAAGGGTACGGGAGCCTTTGGAACAAGTTTGTTCATTGTCTCAAGTATCATTTTTATTCCCGACGGTCTCACTTTGTACTTTTTGTTAAGTCGCCATTCACCATCCGGCATTCTTTCGAGCAGGACGGTACGATTTTTTTTGTCTGCCATAAAAATTTTAGTGACGGACGCCGTATCCTTAACGGCAAAATCCATATCCTTCTTACTGAATGTGCCTTTGCGTGATTTTGACATAATAACCACACCTGCAATCACAATGAGGATTAAAACTATAATGATGATGTTTCTGTTTTTCTTCATTTTGTATATTTTCTTTTTCTGACAAAGCCTATTATTAATCCGAATATCAGTACAATGACAACCGGGACTATCACATTGAATGTTTTCCAGAAGAGTCCGTTCTCATTTATTTTTGTCCTGTCGAGCAACCGGAGTTTTATCTCTCTTGACCTGATAGTGATAAGTCCGCTTTCATCAATAAGATAATCCATGGCATTAAGAATAAAGTCCTTGTTCCCGAATGTCTGTCCGGTATATCTATCGTACCCGAGGGGATACGGAAAGGGTTTGTTAATGTTTTTATAGTTCACCTGATTTTTTATGACATCGCCGTCGGCAACAAATATCATTCTTGTGGGCCTGCTTTTTTCGAGAAAGCCCATATCCCTATCATTGGCGATCTCGGGAGGCACACGTCCCGCATAAACGGAAGGAAACCTGCCTTCGAGCAGTGCGGCAACCGGAATATGTTTTTTGTTGAACAGTCTTCTGTCGGGTTTTTCCTTTAAAATCTCCAGCGAGATAAGCACGGGTGTGTTAACCGTTTTGGCATAAGGTGACGATGTTAGCAGTATTGTCTTTTTAATATTTGGTCCTGAAATAGTGTCAATGCTGCTAATGAACTCCGTTTTAATTGCATTAAGGTTTTTTACGATAGGATTGTCGCTCAGAGGAAAGAGCACGGGAAAATAATACCACTGGAAAAAATCAATCTGCGGAGCACCGCCCGACTCACCTGTTTTCACCGGAATACTCAGAGCGTTCAGATCCATCACAAGATCCGTGTTTAATCTTATCCCGTAAGTAAAAAACTGGTCGTCAAGATTTAAGTCGTTTATAAGTCCGAATGTTATATCGGACTTATAAATGCTGTCCATACTTGCTTTCACGGGGTCAACGAGCCAAAGTACTTTGCCTCCCCGCATAATGTACTGATCAATAATAAATTTATCTTTTTCGGTAAAGGCGGAATCAGGTTTTGCAACTATTATTGCATCATAAATATTATGAATACCCGTGTTCACCGAATCTATGGCCTGTCTTTTTGTAAGAGCATTCACATTGCCGTCAAGTCTGACACGTTCCACCGAGTAATATTCCTGCAAGGCTTTTGTAATATCAGCCACATCAATGAGTTCAAGTTCTCCGTGACCTTCAATGAATGCGACCCTCGGCTTTTTTGCTACAGTTAGTTTCTTTACTGCGCTTATCAGGTTAAACTCCAGATTTTGGATTGAATTGTTAAGAACCTCTTCGGGGGGTACTCCCATTTGCGATTTCAAAAGCTCCACAGGCATCTCCTTTTCTTTATACGAAATTATCGTTCCCGGGAATATTATCTGACGGCTGGTACCTTCCTTGTTTTTAACATTCAAATCGGTAGGCTGCAAACCGCGCTCAACCAGCCTTTGATAAACGGCATTCCTTTCTTCGGGGTCGGAACTTTCAGACGGATTTATAAATTCATACTGGATATTGTCGGAATATGCCCTGAATTCGTCCAGCATCTCTTTGGTCTCCCTTCTCAGACGCTTAAACCCTGCCGGGAAATCTCCATCAAGATAAACCTCAAAATATACAATATCATCAAGGTTACGTAAAATTTGTTTTGTCGGCTCCGAGAGTGTGTACCTTTTTTCGGAAGTCAGGTCAAAACGTGTAAAAACATAGTAACCAATGACATTGACAAGGATGATAATAACAACACCCAGCACAAGCTGAATAATATTATTCCTTTTTATATCTTTTTTCTTACTTCCCATACAGGACAAATTCAAAATTTAAAACTCACTTTTCCTTTTATGCTTCAAACATTCTTCATCCGCCGAAACCCGAAGGGTGAAGGCGGTTCAATAAATACCTATCCCCATTTTCTACTCTCCAGCGACATCTTTGTAAACAGCAAAAACAACGTTATCAGGCTCAAAAAATACAAAGCGTCACGTGTATCTATCACTCCTTTGCTCATTGCCGCGTAATGATTGTTAATTCCAAGTGTTTTTATAAACAGATCAAAATTGCCAAAAAAGTCGAGTGAGTAAATAACATCAAAACCGAGATAAATAAAGCCGCTAAGAACCACTGCCACAATAAATGAAACAATCGGGTTATCGGTTATTGAAGATGAAAACAGTCCGATTGCCACAAAAGAGGCACCGAGAAACAAAAGTCCGATATACGAGCCCCACATTCCTCCCGTGTCAATATTTCCTTTTGGTGATCCGAGTTGATATACCGAGTAAAAGTATATTAAAGTAGGCAGCACTGAGAAGATCACAAGTACGACTCCGGCAAAATACTTTGCCAGGATTACCTGCATATCGGTAAGGGGCTTGGTCATAAGCAACTCAATAGTGCCGCTCTTTTTTTCATCTGCAAAAAACCTCATTGTAATTGCCGGAATCAAAAAAAGGAATACAAAAGGCCCGATGAGAAACAGTCCGTCGAGGTTTGCGTAGCCGTAATCAATGATGTTTGAGTCAAGCGGGAACACCCAGAGAAAAAGCCCGTTTACCAAAAGAAACACCGCAATAACTATGTAGCCCGTCAGCGAATTTAAAAAACTACTTATCTCTTTTTTGAATAATGTAAACATCAGTAAATTTTAAGGTGCCAAAAATAATCAAATTTACATTTCAATAAAGTTAAAATTCTTTAAAGAGAGTTAGAAAACGAAACGGAATGGAAAATATTTTTTTTATTGGCAATAATCACCTGAAAAACGCTTGTTACATAGCGTTTTATAATTTGAAATCATTTTAAATACATAAAATTTAAATAAAAATGCAATTATTCAAAAATCTATATATAAATTTGTTTCCTTATTATTTTTTAATCTTAATAATAGATAAATCAAACAAAATGGCAGATTTACGTACTAATTATATGGGACTTGAGCTTAGGAATCCGGTAATTGTCGGGAGTTCGGGATTGACAAATTCTGTTGAAAAGATTGTTGAATTTGAAAAACTCGGAGCAGGAGCTGTTGTGTTAAAATCTCTTTTTGAGGAGCAGATTCGTTTTCAGACTCACAAAACGGTTTCGCAAAGCGGCATTGATTACGGTTATCCAGAGGCTAACGATTATATTGCGGCATATACTGAAGATCACGCCGTAACAGAGTATCTAAACCTTATCAGGGAGAGCAAGTCTAAAGTCAGCATTCCCGTCATAGCCAGTATTAATTGTGTTTCGGCTTCAGAATGGACATCCTTTGCAAAAAAAATAGAAGAAGCCGGTGCGGATGCCATAGAGTTGAATATTTTTATTCTCCCTTCTGACCCGAAACATACGGGTGAGGAAAATGAACAGGTCTATTTTGATATTTTGATGGCTGTTATCAAAGAGGTGACAATACCTGTGTCAATAAAAATGAGTTATTATTTTTCAGGTCTGGCCAAAACCGCTCTTAAATTGTCGTGGACAGGCATAAAAGGGATGGTATTGTTTAACAGGTTTTTTTCGCCTGACATCAATATTGATAATTTTGAAATAACTGCGACCAATGTTTTCAGTACACCTGCCGAGCTTTCAACCTCTTTGAGATGGGTTGCCATGCTTTCCGATCGTGTTCACTGCGACATTGCAGCTTCCACGGGAGTTCATGACGGTACGGGGGTAGTCAAACAATTACTTGCCGGGGCAAAAGCAACTCAGATTGCCTCCACATTATATAAAAACGGGTTACAGGTCATCCCCGAGATGATCAGGTTCGTGGATAACTGGATGACTAAGCACAACTTCAAAACAACTGAAGACTTTATTGGAAAGGCAAGCCTGAAGGAGACCGAAAATCCTGCCGCTTACGAGAGAGTACAGTTTATGAAGCATTTTTCGGGAATAGAGTAAAGTTTTCTATTCTACACGGACTCAAGGTCTTCCAACTTGATTTTTATCGAATTTTTTTTAAGTTCGCCAATAGTAGTCTTTATATGTCTTTTTACTTCATCTTTTAAAAATGGAGGAACCAAGATATCAAAATCAATATTAAAAATTTTATGAAGTACTACTATGTCATCACGTGAAAAAGGTCGTACACCATTAATTAATTCGGACATATAGTTTGGTCTGTGTCCAAGTATTTTAGCCAAATCTTGTTGAGAAAGACCGTTTTCTTCAAGTTTTTGTTTAATAATCTCTTTTCGTTTTTGAATAAACAGGTTTTCCGAAGTTGCAATTTTCTCTGCAAGGTCACTTTCCTTCAGTTGTTCATCTGATATTTTTAATTCATTACTCCAATGATCTTCTTCATACTTTTTTATAAGCATTTTTAAATGTCTGCGTATTGGTTCTAAAGAGTAATCCTCCTTAACCATCCATCTTAGTTTTCCATAAACCGATGTAGCTCTTTCAAACTCCAGTTCATTATTAAGCTCTTCCAGTTTAAGTATGTTGTCAATTTCTAATCTTTCCATTTCCGAATTATTTAATTTTTCCCTGATTTCGCAACCAGGTTTCTATTGTTTTCTTGTTTCCTTTAAAAGTTTTATCGTATAGAGTATGATTGCCTGCCCATAGTACCTCAGCTTCATCTTCATCAAACAATAATAATATTAAAGTTCTATGTATATTGATATTGAAAAAGAAAATATTTTCACTATGTACTTTATCGGCATCAGGCCGAGATTCAATCACATCAAACTTATTTTCCCAATTTGAATTTTCAATATCAAAAATTAACTTGTCAATAGCCATTGATAATTTGATATTCCCCCTATTTTTCTTTTTTAATTTTATTAACTTGTCTTTCCTTAGTAAATCCAATTTGCATATTTTTTGTTGCAAATATATAATATTTATTCCAAAAAAAATGGAATAAATATAAATATTTTGGATTTTACCCCTGAAAGAAGTCCAAGCAGAAAATTTTAATATAAGTAACTTACTAAAAAGAAAATTTCTCTCCGAAGACTCTTTTCAAAATATCCGTTACCTGTGCCTTCGGATTGGTGCGTATCTGCTTTTCCTGTTGCGCTATTTTTATAAAAAGGCCGTCCAATGCTTTGTGGGTCACATATTTGTCAAGCTGAACATTTACTTTTTTCCAACCTGCCAAAGGAGCTATTTCGTTATAGGTATCAGCAAGTGTTGACCACGCTTTATCTGCTGAAATACCGTGTGTTAATGGTTTTCTTAAAGATTTCTTTATTTGCGGGTTGAACAGGTTTTCCAGTTTTGCATAGGTTTTTTGCCTGAAATAATGAGTAGCTGCAGTATCGGAGCCGTTCAAGATATTGAAGGCATCGTTTATAGTCATTGATTTTATTGCATTGACAAAAATAGGAGTTGCAGATTTTGCAGCATTTTCAGCCGCACGGTTCAGGCTTAATTCCGCATCATTAATGAATTTTGTGATTCCGGCAGCTTGCAATAATGAATTGTTTTTATTTTGAACTATAATATCGGCTTCCGGAGGCAATAAAATCTTAATAAGGTGATCTTTATAATAGCCGTTTATCGCCGAAACAACATTAACGGCAGTGTCGGTACTGACTTTCAGCGCTTCTTTTAATCCGGAAACAACTTCCTGTTCCGTTAGCGGAAGATTCTGATTTACAACATTTATCAAGCTGTCCGGCACCTCGCAAGAGGTGAGAGACATAATGAATATTAAAAGGATTGTCAATTTTTTCATAGTGGTTTCTTTTTAAAGTTGTTTAAAGTCGGTTGACATATTTTTTATTCATTTAACTTTAAACAATTTGTTTATGGCAAATACACTTTAAAATAAAACTATTTTCTTTTATGATATTCAATAGTTGCTTTAACAAAATTCACAAATACCGGGTGAGGTTTTGCTACCGTACTCCGGTATTCGGGATGAAACTGAACACCTATAAACCAGGGATGATCATCAAGCTCAACTATCTCAACAAGATTCTCCTTCGGGTTTATGCCTGTGGCCTTCATACCTGCATTCTCAAATTCATCAAGATATTCATTATTAAACTCATATCTGTGTCTGTGGCGTTCGCTCACGTTTATTGTTTTGTAACATTCAAATGCTTTTGAACTCTTTTTTACTTTACAAGGATAAGCACCGAGACGCATTGTCCCTCCCATACCTTTGATTTTTTTCTGCTCTTCCATAAGGTCAATAACGGGATATTTTGTATCGGGGTTCATTTCCGTAGAATGGGCGCTTTTATACCCAAGTTTGTGACGCGCAAATTCAATTACTGCACATTGCATTCCCAGGCAGATACCGAGGAATGGGATTTTATTCTCTCTGACATACTTTATTGCAGAAATTTTTCCTTCAATTCCTCTTTCACCAAAACCGGGTGCAACAAGTACTCCGTCGAATCCTTTTAGTAATTCAGGAGCTGTTTTGTCGTTAATCTTTTCAGCATGGATCATCTTAACATTCACCTTGCATTCATTGGCAGCTCCGGCATGCACGAATGATTCGCTTATTGATTTATATGCATCTTTCAACTCAACATATTTCCCGACAAGCGCAATATTAACTTCCGTAGTCGGGTGCGAAAGTTTGTAAAGAAAATCATTCCAGTTATCAAGATTAGGCTGACTGTCGAGAGGCATCATAGTTTTCCTCAGCACCTCAGTATCAAGATTTTCCTTTCTCATCAGGATTGGAACTTCATAAATACTTTTGGCATCAATGGACTCAATAACGGATGAAGGCTCAACATTACAAAATTTGGCTATTTTGTTTTTCAAACCGTCTGAAAGGTGCTTTTCTGTTCTGCAAACTATTATATCGGGTTGGACTCCCGATTCCAGTAATGTTTTTACGGAATGTTGAGTTGGTTTTGTCTTTAGTTCACCGGCTGCTGCAAGGTAGGGGACAAGGGTAAGATGTATGACCGAGCAGTCACGCCCCATCTCCCAGCGCAACTGACGTACGGCTTCAATATATGGCAGCGATTCGATATCACCGACCGTGCCTCCGATCTCGGTAATTACAAAATCGTACTTTCCCGTTTTTCCCAGAAGTTTTATTCTTCTTTTAATTTCGTCGGTAATATGAGGAATAACCTGAACCGTATGGCCAAGATAATCACCTCTTCGTTCTTTTTCAATAACTGTTTGGTAAATGCGTCCCGTTGTGACATTATTTGCCTGAGAAGTAGGTACATTTGAAAAACGCTCATAATGACCAAGGTCAAGGTCGGTTTCGGCACCATCTTCGGTAACATAACATTCGCCATGCTCATAAGGGTTCAGGGTGCCCGGATCAACATTGATGTAGGGATCAAGCTTTTGAATGGTAACTGAAAACCCGCGTGATTGTAACAACTTTGCCAGTGATGATGAGATGATACCTTTTCCAAGAGATGAGGCAACACCTCCTAAAACAAATATATATTTAGTCCTTGCCATATCATAAAAAGTTTCTGCAAATATCCGATTTTCTTGTCAAACCCAAACCCAAAAAATAAAAAAAAACGGGCAAACATCCGTGTAGCCCGTTTTTAGTAAGGTTGTTATATAAAACCTGAAATTCTAATAATAAGTATATCTCTTAACTTTTGAAATGTGTCTGGCAACTCTGATTACCTGCATCGTATATCCGAATTCGTTATCATACCAGAGATACAGCTGAACGTTTTTTCCATCATCCGAAACTATTGTTGAGGGACTATCAAAGATGGAAGCCACCGGATCACCGATAAAGTCGGATGAAACCGATTCGTTGGAAGCCGAAAATCTGATTTGTTCAACATACTTTCCTCTCAGAGCTTCAAACCTTAACAGTTCGATAATGTCATCTCTCGTTGTTGCCTTTTTGAGTGTCAGAGAAAGAATGGCAAGGGAGACATTCGGAGTGGGAACCCTTATAGCATTAGCTGTCAGTTTACCTTTCAAACTGGGAATAACTTTTGCGGCGGCAGTCCCTGCGCCGGTTGATGTTATTACCATATTAAGCGGAGCGGCACGGCCTCTTCTAGGCTTTTTGTGGTAGTTGTCAAGCAGATTCTGGTCATTTGTATATGAATGTACTGTTTCAACATGTCCTTTTTCTATTCCGAGAGTACTCTCAATGGCAGCAAGAGCAGGAACGATTGCATTTGTTGTACAGGAAGCAGCCGACCAGATATCATTGGAATCAATATCAAAATCAAGATGATTAACACCATAAACAATATTGGGCATATCTCCTTTTCCGGGAGCTGTGAGAAGCACCTTACTAATGCCTTTGGCTTTCAGGTGACGGCTTAAACCTTCTTTATCTCTGAAAACACCTGTATTATCAATCAGCAGCGCATCCTTAATTCCATACGCTTCATAGTTGATATCTTCCGGGTTTGAACCTTCTATCATCTTGATTGTATGGCCGTTAAGATATATTTCAAAGTTTTCGGGATCTTCCGTCACATTTCCACGGAATGGGCCGTGAATGGAATCATGTCTGACAAGCGAAGCTCGCTTAACAACATCTTCGGGTGTAACTTTACGTGTAACTATAGCACGAGGTCGTAATTGTGTCCCGTTACCCTGGATGATAAGTTCACGGAGCAACAGGCGACCAATACGCCCGAATCCGAACAGAACAACATCAACAGGTTTGTCATATTTCGGACCTTTACCAATGATGTCTTTAAGTTTAACCCTGAGAAAAGCATCGGGATCATTATTGAATTTTTCTCTTTCATTCGTCCATTCCATATTAAGCTTTCCAATGTCAAGCTTTGAGGGCGGCATATCCAGCTGACTAATTGCTCTTGCAAGGATAAGAGAGTCCTGAATTTTGAGTTTTTTACCGATAACGGTGACGGAGTAGGAGTGCTTGTAAAGGATTACACTTGCACTTCTGTCTATCAACTGATTTCTGAAAAAGATCAGTTCGACGTTATTTTCATAAAAAAGTTTACCGACAAGATTGATAAAATCGAATCCTGCTTTTTCGTCTTCCATCCATTTGTTTAACGAATGTTCGAAGACGGCTGAATCTTTTGAATTAAATTTTTTATTTTCCATAAGAATAAATTAAAAACATGTTAGCATCGGTCATTTTGTTTAAAATTGTGCCAAAAGTATAAAAAAAGGGATTACTACAAAAATAGTAACCCCTTTTTTACGAATTTTTTTACTTTCCGTTACTGTCCCAGATAGGCTTTCAGTAATTTACTTCTTGAATTGTGCTTTAACCTTCTGATAGCCTTTTCTTTAATCTGGCGAACCCTTTCGCGGGTAAGGTCGAATTTAGCACCTATTTCTTCAAGAGTAAGCCCGTGGGGCATCCCGATTCCGTAGTACAAATTAACCACATCTCTTTCTTTTTTTGAAAGAGTTGAAAGTGATCTCTGGATTTCTCTTGCCAGTGATTCTCTGATAAGTCCGTCGTCTGTTGTTGGAGAATCATTGGAAACAAAAACATCGAGGAATTTTGTTTCCTCATCCTGAGTAAGAGGAGCATCCATTGAGATGTACCTCGTTGCAATTTTTTTTGCAGCATTAATTTTGTAATCCGGCATTTCAAGTTTTTCGGCTATCTCCTCCGAAGAAGGTGTTCTTTCAAACTCCTGTTCCAGTTTGGAAGTAGCTTTTTTTATTTTATTCAGCGAACCTACCTGGTTCAAAGGTAACCTGATAATACGAGACTGCTCAGCCAATGCCTGCAATATTGACTGGCGAATCCACCAAACGGCATAAGAGATGAATTTAAAACCTCTCGTTTCGTCAAACCTTTTGGCAGCCTTAATGAGTCCCAGGTTTCCCTCATTGATGAGGTCGGGCAGACTCAATCCCTGATTTTGATACTGTTTTGCTACAGAGACAACAAAACGCAGATTGGCTTTTACTAATTTTTCAAGGGCTATGTCGTCGCCTTGCTTTACACGTTGTGCCAACTGAACTTCTTCATCTGCAGTAATCAACTCCTCCTTGCCAATATCCTGTAGATATTTGTCAAGTGAAGCCGTTTCACGGTTTGTGATTGATTTTGTAATTTTTAATTGTCTCATTTTTTCGCTCTCTTTCTAACTTAACACTTTGATTATCAATAATTTAAACAGACGACAAAAAAGTACACAAATATACGACATTTTTTTGCGATAGCCAAATATTTCCGATACTTTTTTTAAAAAATCTGTTTTAATAACTATATATTGTTGATATTTATTATTTTAACAATTAATTTATTTGCTATAAACCTATTCCGTAGTAGGCACTCCGACCGTTGGGATATATCCCTTCAATCAATATTCCACCCCGTTTTCCTTCAATCTCTTTTTTCAGGTCTTCAATATTAAAGACAGGTTTATTATCAATACTCAAAATAATGAAACCCTCTCTGATTCCCGCATCCCTGAATTTGCCGCCTGCCAAATCCGCAACTTTTATACCATGATCAATCCTCAAATAGTACATTTCTTCATCTGTCAAGGACTTGAAGGAAGCACCGAAGATCCTTATATCGCTGTTTTTAACAATATCCGTATTACCACTGCTGTTAGTAAGCGTAACTTCAAATTGCTTAGGCTTCCCGTTACGTATTACCTCAATTTCAACCTTGTCACCCGGCCTGTGTGTACCTATTGCTTCCAGGAATGTTGACTTGGAACTTATCTGACTATTGTCTATTTTTACGATAACATCTCCGGGTTTTATGCCTGCATTGCTTGCTGCACCGTTTTCCGATACTTCAACAACATAAACACCATTTAGTTCATCCAGTCCCATTTTTTTTGCAAATTCACTGTCTATTTCGGAAAATGTAACCCCGAGATAGGCTCTTTGCACACCACCGTAATTCATAAAGTCGTCCATTACTTTTTTTACGATATTTACCGGAATGGCAAAGGAATAGCCTGTGTAGTTCCCTGTATTGGAGGCAATGGCTGCATTTATTCCGACCAACTCCCCTTTTGTGTTTACCAGAGCACCACCGCTGTTCCCTCTGTTAACGGCTGCATCGGTCTGGATGAATGATTCTATTGCCGTGTTTGAGCCCAGAATGTTGATGTTTCTTGCTTTTGCACTCACAATTCCTGCTGTCACCGTTGAAGTCAGATTAAACGGATTTCCGACCGCCAGAACCCATTCGCCGACTTTAAGGTCATCAGAATTTCCATAACTCAAATAGGGCAGATTGTCAGCGTCAATTTTTATTAATGCCAAATCGGTAGATGGATCGTTACCTACCAGTTCGGCTTCAAATGTTCTGTTATCATTGAGTGTTACCTCAAGTTTTGCAGTTTCCTGAACAACGTGATTGTTTGTCACGATATATCCGTCGGGAGAAATAATCACCCCCGAACCTGTAGCTATTATCGGGACGGTTGTGCCGGGATTTCCGTAGAAGTAATCGTTGAAAAAGTCGAAGAAATTATTATAAACCTGATTACGTTGTTTAAGTTCGGATTTGATATGTACAACTGCATGAACCGACTTGTCTGCCGCTTCAACAAAATCAGGCCCTACGACCGGTACCGGAGGTGTGTAGCTTGCCTGAACAACAGGTGTCTGAGGCTGAATAACCCGAACTTGCGGAATATCGTCTTTTTCGAAAGCTTTGTAGATTGCTACGGAAAAAAAGCCCGAAAAGACCGAGATCAATAAAATTTCCAATATCCTTTTCATAGTATTTAATCTTAAGTTGTGAAATTTATTTTTTTGTTTCTTTTTCAAAAATCATACCTTCATAACTTTTTATGAAAAAATGAACCTTTTTGTACTAACGATTGAAATTTTGTCCTGTTTCAAAGCCTGTGTTAAATATTGTTAAGTGGAAAATCAGTGGCATATTTGAAAAATATTGAAATAATTAAATAATTACGATTAACTTTGTGCTGCCGATTTTGTTCGGTATTGAGAATTTTGAAGTAAAGATGAGACTTGTCTTTCATAAATATCACGGGACGGGAAACGATTTTATTCTTATTGACAACCGGATGAATATTTTTAATCCGGATGAAAAAATCATTTCCGCATTATGCCGGCGCCGGTTAGGGATTGGTGCCGACGGCCTTATGGTTCTTACCAATCATCCTGAAGCTGATTTTGAGATGAAGTATTATAATGCCGACGGAAAAGAAGGTACAATGTGCGGCAATGGCGGAAGGTGTATGGCAGCTTTTGCGGCATTCCTGAATATCATTGACCTTGAAACCACATTTATGGCAGTTGACGGAATTCATAAAGCAAAATTGGTTGCAGAATCGGGAAACATAACGGAAGTATCGTTGAAAATGCAGGATGTGCCTGTGATCCGGCAAGCGGATAACTATTTTCTTATTGATACAGGTTCCCCGCACTATGTTGAATTTGTTCATGATATTGATGACATTGACATTTATGAAAAAGGAAAGAAAATAAGATGGGATAAAAGGTTTCAACCGGAAGGCTTGAATGTTAATTTTGTGGAAGTGACGGAAAGCGGACTGAAGGTGGTAACATTTGAAAGAGGAGTGGAAGATGTTACTCTTTCCTGCGGTACGGGTGTCACGGCTTCGGCATTGGCTGCTTCTGTTTTGGACGGGAAGGACGCGGGATACTATGATGTTGCTACGGCAGGTGGAAATCTGAGTGTAAGGTTTAAAAAAGAAGATGGAAAATTTACGGATATTTGGCTTGAAGGACCGGCAAAAAGGGTTTTTTCGGGTGAAGTAGGGATTTGAAATGAAAAATGAAGAATACAAAATAAGAGATTATAAACCTGAGGATTACACTCAGGTTGCCTCGCTTTGGGTTGATACGGATATGGGAAATCCTGCAAGAGGGGATGACAGTAAGGCAATTGAAAATACCCTTAAGCTTGGAGGTAAACTGCTTATTATGTGCGATATACAAACGGCTGAAATTATCGGCACATCCTGGATGAGTACAGACGGAAGAAGAGTTTATCTGCATCATTTTGGTATAAGACCTGATTTTCAGGGAAGAGGGCTTTCAAAACCATTGCTGGAAAAGTCGCTGGAATTTGCCCGCTCCACAGGTTTGCAGATAAAACTGGAAGTTCATAAAGATAATTACAGGGCGGTCAACCTGTATGAAAAATACGGATTTCAATATCTTGGCGATTATAATGTTTACATAATACGAAATTATTCAAAATTGAAAAAATGGTAAAGGCTTTTCACGCATACGACATCAGAGGTGTTTACGGCACAGACTTCAATAAGGAGGATGCATACAAAATAGGGTTTTTCCTGCCGGAATTACTGAAGGCAAGCAAGGTGCTTATCGGCAGGGATGACAGGGTTTCTTCGCCGGAAATTTTTGAAAACCTCTGCAAAGGCATTAATGATGCCGGAGCCGATGTTTATGATGCCGGCCTTACGACTACTCCCATGATTTATTGGGGAACGGCAAAATACAATTTCGATGCCTCGGTGATGATAACGGCGTCACACAATCCCAAGGAATATAATGGTATGAAGGTCTCGGCGAAGGATGCCCTTCCTGTGGGATATGATACGGGTTTAAAAGAGATTGAGAAGAGGATTAATGAAAATGAACCTGTTAATCCCGAAAAGAAAAAGGGTGAAATTATTTCGTTTGACATAAAAAAGGATTATCTGACTTTTCAAAAACAATATTTATCGGATTTGTCCGGTTTGAAAATATCAATTGATTGTTCCAATGGAATGGCCGGCCTGCTTATAAAGGATTTACTCGGTGAGCAGCCCGTTTACATCAATGAAACCCTTGACGGTACCTTTCCGAATCATGAACCCAATCCACTTATACCGGAAAATCTTGTGCAACTACAACAATCCGTATTGAAAAACAAATCCGATATCGGCGTGATTTTCGACGGCGATGCCGACAGGGTAATGTTTACGGATGAAAATGCCGGTTTCATATCTCCCGATCTTATAATTGCACTTCTCGGTCATTATTTTTTGGAAGAAAAGGGTCTGAAAGGGAATGTATTGCAGGATATCAGAACGTCCAAGGCTGTTGGCGAATATATACGGAAGCTTGGCGGAACTATGCACACCTGGCGTGTGGGAAGAGCCTATGCTGCCCTTAAACTTCGTGAAATTGACGGTATTTTCGGCGGTGAACTGGCAGGCCATTATTATTTCAGGGATTTTTATTATTCAGACTCCGGAGTTATGGCAAGTCTGTTGGTACTCAGGTTAGTTAACAGGTTTAAGAAAGAGGGAAAAAGCCTTTCACAGATAATCAATGAGATCAGGAAATATGCAAATTCGGGCGAGATGAATTTCAGGATTGAGAAAAAAAAGGAGGCTATGGATGCGGTTAAGGATGCGGTTCTGAAAAATGAGAAACCGGATGCGTTTTACGATTTCGACGGCTACAGAATTGAGTTTCCCGACTGGTGGTTCAACATCAGGCCTTCCAATACCGAACCATATCTGAGACTCTTGGTGGAAGCAAAAACCAATGCTCTTCTTGAGGAGAAGGTTAGTTTTATTAAGAAAATCATAAATAAATTCAAATAATTATGATAGGCGAAAAAGTGAAATTAAGGGCAATCGAACCGGCGGATATTGATCTGCTGTATGAGTGGGAGAATGATGAAAATCAATGGTATATAAGCAATACAATAGCTCCTTTTTCGAGGTTTGTACTGGAACAGTATATAATGAACTCTCATCTCGATATTTATTCCACAAAACAGTTGCGGCTGATGATTGAAAAGATTTCGGACGATGAAAACGGCAAAACCGTGGGAATGATTGACCTTTTCGACTTCGACCCCAATAATAAACGGGCGGGAATGGGAATCTTGATTAAAAAAAGCGAAAGAAAAAAAGGTTGGGCTTCGGAGGCGATGGAATTGCTTATTGACTACTGTTTCAACGTGTTGCATCTTCATCAGGTATATTGTAATATTTTGGAAAATAATATCGCAAGCCTTGAGTTATTTAAGAAGCACGGATTTGAAATTTCGGGGCTTAAAAAGGAGTGGATACAGGTGAAAGATACCTGGGAAAATGAGTATTTATTACAGTTGATAAATAAGATTAAATAACTTAAATATTATTTATACGTAGAAAAAGTTAATTTTGAAATAAACAAGCGCAGTAAATGGAATACTATCACTCAAAATACAGTTCGGGTCTTAGAAGAAAAAAATCAAGGGGTTCAAGAATTGTACTTTATATTATTATTATCCTGATAATTGCAGGCGGAATTACCGGTTATCAGCTATATAAAACCATACTTAAACCCAATACCTGGGTTAAAGACGATAAAGCAACTTTTATTTACGTTCCGAGAAACTCGACTTATGAGGATTTGAAGACTATTCTTTACGAGAAGGGTATTGTTATTAACAGAATTAGTTTTGAATGGCTGGCAAAAAAGAAAAACCTGCCTAATAATATACATTCCGGCAGATATAAAATAACGTCGGGAATGAGTAATGATGAGCTTATTAACCTGTTGCGTTCCGGAGAGCAGACTCCCGTTATGCTTACATTTAATAATATAAGAACAAAAGAAGATTTTGCCGCACGGATAGCCGGACAGATAGAACCGGATACAACGGAGATTTTACAACTTCTTAATGACTCCATTTATATCAGTATTTTCGGATTTACTCCTGAAAATATTCTTACAATGTTCATCCCGAACACTTATGAAGTTTACTGGAATATAACCTCCGAAGATTTTATGGACAGGATGTACACAGAGTATAATAAGTTCTGGAATGAAAAAAGACGTGCAAAAGCGGAAAAGATCGGATTAACTCCCGAGCAGGTTAGTATTCTGGCGTCAATAGTTGAAAAAGAGACCAATAAGAATGACGAAAAGCCCACAATAGCATCCGTATATCTTAACAGATTGCACTATGGCTGGCGGCTAAGGGCTGATCCTACGGTTATTTTTGCCTGGGGCGATTTTAATATTAAAAGGGTGCTGAACACACATATTCAAATTGATTCCCCATACAACACATATCAGCATCAGGGATTACCTCCGGGACCCATTTGCATCCCTTCAATTGCTTCCATTGATGCGGTTTTAAATGCTGAGGATACCGATTATATGTTTTTCTGTGCTAAAGATGATTTCTCGGGTTATCATGCTTTTGCAAAGACTCATAACCAGCATATAATTAATGCAAACAAATACAGAAGAGCACTGGACAAGAGAGAGAAAAAGAATTAGAAAACATTGAAACGAGCTGGATACATTATCATAGTTATTTTATTTTTGATTTTGAGCGGAACCGATGTTTTATCTCAATCAACTCCCTATTTTGTTAAAAGTTATCCCGATACCTTGCATAAAAGGAGGCTTCGCTGTGTTTTGATTTCTCAGGGAGCTATCTATGCCGGGACGCTGGGTATTTTATATCAGGCCTGGTACAAAAACTATCCTATGAACGGTTTTCATTGGTTCAATGATAACGGCGAATGGATGCAGATGGATAAAATAGGGCACGCCACAACATCGGCATATCTTGGGAAGTGGGGCTACGAATTTTACCGTTATGCAGGTGTTAGCCGCAAAAAGGCAATATGGTGGGGCGGCTCGGCCGGATTTACATATCTGACAATTGTGGAGATACTTGACGGCTTTTCCGCCGAATGGGGTGCTTCATTTGGTGATGTCATTGCCAACGCTTCGGGTGCAGCGCTTTTTATAGGTCAACAACTTGGGTGGGACGAGCAAAGATTCTATCTCAAATGGTCATACCATCCCACGGAGTATGCTCAATACCGTCCCGACCTGCTTGGCTCCGGTGGTTTTGAAAGTATGTTGAAAGATTATAACGGACAGACTTACTGGTTTTCCGGAAATATCAAGGCTTTTATACATAATAAGGATTCCAAATTCCCGGGCTGGCTTAATGTGGCTGTGGGATATGGCGCTTCCGGAATGCTGGGTGCTTATTCAAACCCTCCGGAACATGATGGTGAGCCTTTGCCTGAATTTCCCAGGGTCAGGCAATATTACCTGTCGCTTGATATTGATCTCTCACGTATTAAAACAAGACATACGGGACTTAACTTTTTGTTGAATTTTCTCGGTTTTATTAAAATTCCGTTTCCTACTCTCGAATATAACAAAGAGCAGGGATTTGTTTTTCATCCTTTATATTTTTAATTTTATGAAAGTTGCAATTATAACATTGATAATATTTGTTTTTAATATTCCTTTCGGATACTGGAGGGCAAATGTTAAAAAGTTGTCGGTTCAGTGGTTTTTATCAGTACACATTCCCATACCTTTTATTATTTTTTTAAGGATTTACAGCAATATCGGTTTTGCCCTTTACACCTATCCTTTGTTTGTCGGTGCCTTTTTCGGGGGGCAATATCTTGGAAAGGTTATATATAACCGCATAAAAGCCTTGGGAAAGTATGAGGTAACCTCCTGTCTTGTAATGGATTGTGTCAGGATGTGCAGGTGATGATAGTAGTGCCGGCAAAACCCGTAGGGTCGCCAAAACCCGTAGGGTCTGCGAAGGCAAGTGGGCTGAGTCCCTGCGGGTTTAAAGGGTAGAACCCGTAGGGTCTGCGAAGGCAAGTGGGCTGAGTCCCTGCGGGTTTAAAGGGTAGAACCCGTAGGGTCTGCGAAAGCAAGTGCGGCTGAGTCCCTGCGGGTTTAAAGGGTAGCTGCGGGTTTGAGGATTGATGGAGTTACGGAATAAAAAAAGGGAACGGCAAGTCAGCACCCACCGTTCCCTTTTATTATCAGCCAATTATTTTAGAACAACTTCATATCGTCAAAAACTTTCATAACATCTTTAACGTGACCTGAAGAAATTTTCAATAATTCAAGTTCCTCATCATTAAGGTCAATTTCAATAATTTCTTCGACTCCGTTACGGCCGAGTTTCACGGGAGCGCCGAGATAAACATCCTTCTCACCCCACTGACCGTCAAGACGGACACAGCAAGGGAAGATATGTTTTTGATTCAGCACTACGGATTCCACCATTTGAGCTGCCGATGTTCCGGGAGCGTACCAGGCTGATGTTCCGAGCAGGTTAACAATCTCACCACCACCTTTTTTAGTTCTTTCGATGATGGAGTCAAGTTTCTCTTTTGCTACTAACTGGGTTACGGGAATACCCGAAACTGTTGTATAGCGCGGCAACGGAACCATAGTGTCTCCATGGCCTCCCATCAGAAGAGCCTGAATATCAAGCGGTGAAACATCAAGTTCCGAAGCAAGGAAAGAGCGATATCTTGCCGTATCAAGAACTCCCGCCTGTCCGAAAACCTCATTGGCATTTTTTCCCGATGCAATATGAGCTGCATAAGTCATAACGTCGAGCGGATTGGAAACGATAATGATTTTTGCATCCGGTGATGCAGCCACAACATTGTCCGTTACCGATTTCACGATCTTGGCGTTTGTTGAGATCAGGTCGTCACGCGACATACCCGGTTTTCTCGGTAATCCGGATGTGATAACAACAACTTCCGAACCTTCGGTCTTTGAATAATCGTTCGTTGATCCGGTTACTCTTGTGTTGAAATGCGAAATTGATGCCGTTTCCCAAATATCGAGAGCTTTACCTTCGGCAAGACCCTCTTTTATGTCAACAAGTACTACTTCATCAAGGAAATTTTTACGTGCAAGCACATCGGCACAAGTAGCTCCGACGTTTCCCGCTCCAATAACTGATACCTTTTTCATAACATATATTTTTATTGATTATTAAGAATTAATTTCCGCATACAAAAATATAAAATCTTTTGAAGCAGATATTTAGAATGGATTATAAATTAACAGTTTAATTTTAGGAATATATTATCTCTGTTAATGGCAACAGATTACAATATCTGTTGGTGACAACACCAACAGGATGCAGGGAGAGTTGACCACTAAGACACAATGACACAAAGAAACACCAAATCTGTTTTCTTTCGGTATAACGCAAGCAGAATATCAAAATAGGCTTCCGTGTTTAAGAGTGTAAATCCTTAAACTTCCATTTTAATCTGTTGTTGTCAGAAACAAATTTCACCTTTATTTCGTCTTTCGACGCACTGTGCATCCATAACGGCAATCATAACCATATCCACAATTTCATTAACTGTGCTTCCGATTTGCAGTACGTGAACCGATTTGTTCATTCCGTTTATTATGGGTCCTATGATTTGATAATCGGTAGTGCTTTGCAGTAGCTTGTATGCAATGTTTCCTGCTGTCAGATATGGGAAAATAAGTGTGTTTGCCGGTTTTTCCCCAAGTTTTGAAAACGGGAATATCTCGCTTCTCAGTTCGGCATTCAAAGCCATATTTGCCTGCATTTCACCATCTACAATCAATTCCGGATGTTCTTTATGGAGGATTTCAACCGCTTTTCTTTGCAACTCGGGAATACGTCCGTTATTTGATCCGAAATTTGAATATGAAACAAAGGCAATACGCGGCTCAACCTTGAACTGTTTAATGGCATAAGCCGTTTGCAAAGTGATTTCCACCATATCCTCGGCAGTGGGATTTTTATTAACAGTACAATCGGCAAGGAAATAGGGGCCGGTTTTCGTACTGATGATATACATGCCGGAGACAAGTTTTTCGCCTTCGCGCTTACCAATGGTATGCAATGCAGGTTTCAGGGTGTCGGGATAGTTGCGGGTCAGGCCGGATATCATTGCATCGGCATATCCCGTCTCAACGAGCATTGGGCTGAAATAGTTCCTGTGCAGCATCGAGTCAAGCGCCGAAGTCATAGTAAACCCTTTACGCTGCCTTTTTTTCCATAAAATCTTTGCAAACTCGGCTCTTCTTGCTTTTTCCGCTTTGCATTTAGGGTCAATGATTTCAACATTTTTTAATTCCAGATCGTTCTTTTTAATCAGGTTTTTAATAACCTTTTTGTTGCCCAAAAGTATGGGAACGGCAAGTTTTTCATTAACGACAATTTCGGCGGCTTTAAGAACCTTGTAGTTTTCGGCTTCGGCAAATACAACCCGCTTAGGATCATGTTTTGCTCTTGTTTTCAACTGACGGACAATGGGGTTGCTCAAACCGAGTCTTTTCCTCAGCTCTTCCTTGTACTTACTCCAGTCGGTAATCTTTTTCCTTGCAACTCCCGAGTCAATGGCTGCTTTGGCAACAGCCGGAGCAACATGCTCTATCAGTCGCGGGTCCGTAGGTTTTGGAATGATATACTCCCTGCCGAATTTCAAATTAGAGGTGTGAAAAGCTATGTTCACCTCTTCGGGAACCGGCTGTTTGGCAAGGTCGGCCAGCGCTTTGGAAGCGGCAAGCTTCATTTCGTCATTTATTGCGGTTGATCTTACATCAAGTGCTCCTCTGAAAATAAAAGGAAACCCGAGCACATTGTTGATCTGATTGGGATAGTCAGAGCGGCCTGTTGCCATAATTACGTCTTCCCTTGCATCAACGGCATCATCATAGGTTATCTCGGGATTTGGGTTGGCAAGAGCAAAAATGATAGGGTCTTTTGCCATTGATTTCACCATATCTTTTTTCAGAACTCCCGCAACGGACAGTCCGAGAAACAGGTCGGCACCGACAATCGCTTCTTCAAGGGTATGAACGGGCTTTGATGTTGCAAACTGTTTCTTTATCGGATTCAGGTCGGTACGGTCAACATGGATAACTCCTTTACTGTCAACCATAACCACATTCTCTTTTTTAACTCCGAGTTTGATGTAAAGCTTGGTACAGGCAACTGCTGCAGCACCTGCACCGTTGACCACCACTTTCAGGTCTTCAATCTTTTTGCCGTTTATTTCAAGAGCATTCAGTAGTCCTGCCGACGAAATAATTGCTGTTCCGTGCTGGTCGTCGTGCATTACCGGAATATCAACGGCAGCTTTTACCCTCTCTTCGATTTCAAAACATTCGGGAGCTTTGATATCTTCGAGATTGATGCCCCCGAAAGTCGGTGATATGGCAACTACGGCGTCCACAAACTTGTCAATATTTTTTTCATTAACCTCAATGTCGAAAACATCAACATCGGCAAAGACCTTGAACAACAGTCCCTTACCTTCCATTACCGGTTTTCCGGCTTCGGGTCCTATGTCACCAAGTCCCAGTACAGCCGTTCCGTTTGAGATAACGGCTACAAGGTTTCCCTTGGCAGTGTATTTATATACATCCGAAGGATTGTCCTTAATTGCAAGACAAGGATCGGCAACTCCGGGTGTGTATGCCAGAGAAAGATCCCTTTGCGTTGAATACGGTTTTGTAGGAATAACCTCGATCTTTCCGGGCCTTCCCTGCGCATGATATTTAAATGCGTCTTCTCTTAATAATTTATCTTTCACTTTCATCTTTTTGTGAATTAAATAACAGTTGCAAAAGTAGTAAACCTTTAGCGATTACAAACAATTACACAATATTATTTATTAACCTTATCGTAATATTTAGTTAGTGTCTAAATAAGTTTGAGAACTATAATTTATAATCCCACCAAATTATTGTAAAATAGCATAATCTTTTTCAATAAAAATTTGAATTTTAAATTATTACTTTTAAATTTGCTCCGTTTTGTTAATTGTAAAACCATAAACAAAGCTAAAACTTCTTGTGAAGCAAGTGGTAATAACATTTCAGACCATTTTGCCGACGTCGGGAAAATGGTTAAAATAGGTTCGGGAACGGAAAGAGAAATAAATGATATTATCCTAACAAGGTACGCTTGTTATTTGATAGCTCAAAATGGCGACCCAAGAAAAGAAGAAATTGCTTTTGCTCAAAATTATTTTGCAATTCAAACAAGAAAATTTGAACTTATTGAAAAAAGAATTAAAGATTGGAAAAGATTAAAAGCGCGACAAAAATTAACTTTATCAGAAAAGGAACTTTCCGAAATGCGTGGCACTGTTAGAACCGAATTAGCCAATTTCGGATTAATAAGAAGCAAAGGAGACCAAGCTTTATTTGGAAGAACTACACAACAAATGAAAAACAAACTTGGTGTACCAAAGGGAAGAGTTTTGGCTGACTTTTTACCGACAATTAAGTGTAGTATTTTTTCGTACCGTTTTTTCCATCCTCTGATATCTTTCTCTTAACATCCTGTCTTTCAAAATTTGTTTCCGGATGCCTTAGAGGTTCTTAGTGTCTTTGAGCCTTAGTGGCAAAATAGCGGAAAATTAGCCACAAAGACACCAAGGCTCAAAGAAAACACAAAGAAAAACTCACAAAACGGGCATATCCCATTTTCCAATCGGGTCAGTTGTTCTGAAATTCTTCGCTCATTTCTCTAAAACCCGAAATTTCTTTGCAGGCTTGCTAATAAATTGTACTTTTGCTAATAATAAAAATTTTGAGGATTAATAAACCGGGCAAGATAATCATTGCTCGTGGTTTGAATACCCGTTGTTGAATTTTAAACCCCGGCAAACAGCAAAAAAAGCGACGTAGGTTTGCCGGAGTTTAGTTCAACAAGAACTACATTCAATATCAAAGGCTACTGCAACAAGATATTTGACAGAATTAGTTGATAAACATGAATTACTGAAAAGATATGGAGATGTTGAAGCGGGAACCGTATATGTTTTAATTGGCTCATAATTGGCTCAATTGGTTCAAAAAGGTTTCATAGGTCTCACAAAGGACTTAAATTGGGATAATTAATAAACCCGGGACACAACA
>JALSSR010000226.1 GCA_026984135.1 Bacteroidales bacterium | reverse complement strand
TGGACGGGCTTGAGATGAAAAAAAGACATTTTGGTATCGTTTCCGAAAAACTTAATGAAGCTGTTAAAGTATTTGGAGTAATGAATAGCGGTATTAGCGGGTTATACTATCAGTTTTGCCCGATGGCTTTTAATAATGAAGGTGCTTACTGGATAAGCGACACAAAGGAAATATTCAACCCGTATTTCGGCGATAAAATGCTGAAATGCGGTGAAGTAAAAGAAGTAATTCAATAGGTCAATATTTATAAATGTTTTAAAATAGATAAAAAATGAAAATGAAAACAATGAAGTATTTAGGATTTGTCTCGACATTAATGGTTGTTATATTAGTTGCATCTTGCCAAAAGGATAATAACCAAACAAGAGACCTTGCCTTTGAGGTAGTTGGTACATATAAAGGGAGTCTGACAGAAATTGGACAACCGGGAGGTGTCGAGGCTACTGCAGTAGTTACAAAGGTTGAAATTGACAAAGTGAGTATAAACTGTTACTCAGTAGATTTTGATACTACATTTATGATGGAGTTATTCGAAAATGGAGACAGTATGATGGTTTGTAATTATGGTGATGACTTTACCATGCAATATGGGCACGAGCGAATGGATGATCACCATGATATGATGGATGATGTGAACTGGCAAAGCTGGAACCACCATATGAGCGAAGAGCATCAGGCAGGTGATGAGCATTTTGGAGGATTTGATATGATAGAAAAAGAATTTGGGTATCGTTTTGTTATAAATAATGATTCAACGCTTAAGTTTAATGGAGTAAGGCAATAGTATAATTATATAAAATTAAAACAGTAAAATAATAATAAGTTACAATGAAAAAAATAATTAAGATGAAAAAAGTACAGCCTTTAATTTTTGTGATGGTATTTCTGCTCTCCGGTATTTCTCAGGCACAGGTAGTATTGGAAAATTCTTACGACGGAACGGTTTTAAATACCAAAACATCGGAAATGGGAGAAATTTATTATTCGGTTGACGGCGTAAACAATCAATGTGTTTTGTATAAACTGGATCATTCGGTCTGGAAAACCATTGATCTTAACATTCCGGAAAATAATTTTATCTTTAGTGTGAAATATGTCACCCAACATCTCTTTAACAACGATGATCTTGTTGAAGGTATTGTAGTATTCTATGAATATAAAAATATCAATGACACGGTTGGTTATTATTATTATACCACAATGATATTCAATGAGAACGGGGATGAGATATTAACCGTGCCGGGCGGAGCTACTCCATACATTTTTAATGTAGGTAGTACTTCGAGCAGGTTAATGATTTATGTTTATGACTATTCATCACAGATCTATCCGGTGTCAACGAAAGTATATAATTTGCCGGGTGTCTTACTAAAAACAAACAAACCGGAGGTTAGCGATGACTTCTCCTTGCTTGCTCCTTTTCCTAATCCGGCTTTTTCGGAAATCACTTTACCGTTTGATATGAAAGCAGGCATAAAATCGGGATTTCTTATGATTGCCGACAATACGGGAAAAGTAATTAATAAATACCCCATTGACCAACAGCAAAGTCAATTGAGAATAAACATCAATTCTTTCAAATCCGGTATTTACATATATTGGACCGAATCAAAAGGTTATAGATCCGAACCTCAAAAATTTATTGTAAAATAAAATTACTAATTTTAAAACAAACAGCACAATGAAAACTACTATTTTAATTCTATTTCTTGCCGTTACAAGTCTACTAAATGCGCAAAACCAGCTACTTATCCCGGGAACGATTTCGGGAACCGACTTCGACCTTACACTTCAAAACGGTACTTACCAGTTTTACAGTGGTATCAATACAGCTACTATGGGGGTGAACGGAGATATTCTCGGTCCGACACTGATTATGAACAAGGGAGATGAGGTGAATATTACGGTAAACAACCAATTGAATGATACAACGACCATTCACTGGCACGGAATGCACGTCTCCGCATTGAATGACGGCGGCCCGCATACATATATTTTACCCGGTGAATCCTGGAATCCCTCTTTTACGGTTATGGATAAAGCCGGTACCTACTGGTATCATCCCCATTTGCATATGAAGACAAACAAACACGTATCATTGGGTATTGCCGGATTTATTATTGTCAGGGATGAGGAAGAGGCTGCACTTGATCTGCCGAGAACATACGGGGTTGATGATTTTCCGCTTGCAATCCAAACAAAAGATTTCGATGAAAACCATCAAATAGTTGTGCCATCAAATTCGGATGACGTTGTAATGGTTAATGCCACTATTGATGCTAACCTGAATGTGCCCGCACAAGTGGTAAGGTTCAGGCTGCTTAACGGTACTTCTCAGAGAGACTTGAATATCGGATTGACCGGTAACGAGACCTTTTACCAGATAGGCTCCGACGGCGGATTACTTAATGAGCCTGTTGAACTTACAAGACTGGAGTTGCCTCCGGGAGCAAGAGCGGAGATATTGATTGACTTCAGCAATATGCAAGGGCAAACTATGTATCTGATGAGTTATGCATCCGAATTTCAAAATGGTATCTACGGCGCCACTTATCCCGGAATGATGACAATGATGACTCTTGACGGCTATAATCCAAATCCCATTAACGGTACCGATTTTAATTTGATGAAATTTACTGTCGTTGCTCCGACAGGTAATCCGGTAACATCAATTCCGGGTAACCTGGTGACGGTAACGCCCATTCCGGAGGCAGATGCCGATACAACAAGAAATCTTACTTTCACTCCCGAAACAATGGGGCCGAACCAACTTAACGGCCTTTTTCTGATTAATGGTGTCAGCTTTGATATGAATGTTATAAACTATACCATACCTCTGAACAATACGGAAATATGGAGCATTACCAACCAATCTGCAATATCCCATCCTTTTCATATTCACGATGTGCAATTTTTTGTGCTTGACCGTAACGGAGTTCCGCCTCCGCCGGGTGAACAAGGAAGAAAAGACGTTATTTTGATCAAACCGCAGGAAACCGTGCGCTTTATTACGAAGTTTGAGGATTTTGCCAACGATCCCGTTCCATATATGTATCATTGTCATATGTTGGTTCACGAAGATGGTGGTATGATGGGGCAATTCAATGTAGTGGATAATTCTGTTGGAATGGATGAGACTAAAAACAGTAGTGAAAGTATGTCTGTATTTCCAAACCCTGCTCCGGGAAGGGAAGTGACGGTAAAACTTATTCAAGAAAATGCCGGAATCCTGTCTTATGAACTTTATAATATTGCAGGTGAAACAGTTAAACGGAACACCGTTGATAGTGATCTTTCAACAATAAATGTTGACCTGAAAGGTGTTAATAGCGGAGTCTATTTTCTTAAGGTTTACACTGAAGATAAAGTGTTTACCGGTAAGATAATTAAAAATTAAACTGGAAAAGGGCGAAACAAAAAGATTTACGGTAGCAAAAAATCTGATTGCTGCGGTAAATAGCAGAAATACTGAGTTATGTTATCTAAGTATTAGTGTGTCTATTAATAAATATATAAAACATATTACTATGTGGTTAGGTCTTTTTATAATAACAGTTGTCATAGTTGGACTTCTAAGCTTATCGTTATGGATGAAGGAAATTTATGATACACACCATAGTTCCGGCTCAGCAGACTGTGTCTCGGGAAGCGATAATAACTCTTGTACCCACTGTGGTATTAAAGATATTTCAAATTGTGCGCAAAATTAAAAAATAGAACATCAATAATATAAAGTAATGACAAAACATTTTTTTATAATAGTAGTATTGTTTTTGTTTGCCGCCAATATCTCGGAAGCACAAAATGAATTGTACAAGACCTCAAAAGGGTATCTGCTTATTAAGGTGGATTTAAACGGGACTTCAGTTGATATAAGATCCGATGAACTAATGATTATGCTTGATTATGAAACAGGGGGCATAGTACTTAAGCAGAAGGTATCCTCTTTGATGACTGATAACGACTCCATCCGGTCACAGCTAAAAAAATTACAGGATGTATATCTGAAGTTTGAGGGTAAGCTGGGATTGGATTATGTAAACACTGTTGACCATCCTCCTGTTGATTTTCAGGTTGAAGGCACACTGCTTCCTCAAGACATACAAATTACAGGTAAGGGACATTTGGAACATATTGCCCAAAAGACCAAAAGTGTTTGCCTTTTAACAATGGATTTTATGCTCAATCCTGAAATTATTTTTCCTGATGCTCAATTTCCGGGCATACATAATAAAATAAATGTTAAGGTAATTCAGTCATTATTGGGAAAAGTTAAAGGATGAAATTTTTTTAAAAACAATTAAAATAAATTAATATGAAAAACAGAATAGCAAAACAAATTGGATTTACAGTAGTGTTCATTTTAGTATTCTCTTCAACTCATTTGTTTGCTCAGAGTGAGGATAAGGATGTATGGAAAGCTCCGGTAGAAGCCGATCAATTAATAAATCCTTTAAAGGGGAATGCTGATGCAGTAAAAGCCGGGAAGAAGCTATACAAGCAACAATGTGCAATATGTCATGGTGATACCGGCAAGGGTGACGGTGTCGGGGGAATGTCACTTAATCCTAAACCGACAAACTTCAGGTCGGAAAGAGTTCAAAAAGAATCTGACGGTGCTTTGTTTTGGAAAATAACCAACGGAAATGCACCTATGGCTTCCTATAAAGAAATTCTTTCAGAGGAACAGCGGTGGCAGTTGGTCAACTATATACGCACCTTTTCAAAAAAGTAGATGATATGAAAAAGATAATAATTGTTTTAAGTATAAGTATGCTGTTTTTTGGAAACAGTATCACTGCGCAGGATTCAAAAACCGGCAAAACACAGTTTATGGTTAGGGGTTACGGACATGCAGGATTGGATTACCTGAAAACAGAGTCGGGAACAAGCTTAAGCTATGTCGGTTCTTCTTTTGCTCCAATATTTCTTTTTAAACAAGGTGACAGGTTTATATTTGAAACAGAACTGGAGTTTGTACTACAAAAAAATCAACTTGAAATTGGTCTGGAATATGCTAATCTTGGATATATCATCAATAAGTATGTGATGGTACGTGCAGGTAAATTCCTTCTCCCGTTTGGAACATTTATGGAGCGCCTTCATCCTGCATGGATTAACAGGCTTTCAACAAAACCACTGGGTTTCGGACATGACGGTATAGCCCCTGCATCAGGAATAGGTATTGAGCTTAGAGGAGCAGCACCAATTGGAGGATCTACAATTAATTATTCCGTTTATTCAACAAACGGACCCCAATTAAAAATTGGAGATGATGAGCCGGACGAGGTAGGAATGTTGAATTTTGATAATTATATTGATAATAATAATAATAAAGCAATAGGAGGAAGAATTGGCTTTCTGCCTTTTTTTAACTCATCAATGGAAGTGGGAGTGTCATATTATACGGGAAAGGTAGGTGATAAAGGGTCGGAATATGAAGATGTCAAAGCTTCACTATGGGCATTCGACTTTTCTTATGTCAAGCAGGTTAGTCCGTTAAAAGGAATTCTGGATATAAAAGCTCAATATAACTTAAACAATGTTTCGGATGCTTATTATACTGTTAATAACGATGCCCGTGATACTTCTGCCGTTTATACTTTTACAAATTCAAGTAATGCATATTATGCGCAATTAACGTACAGACCTCTGATGGTTGGAAATGCATTTCTTAAAAACCTCGAACTAATAGGAAGGTATTCACAGTTGAATACACCTGAGGGGTCATTGTGGGAATCTGATATAAATGAGGCCACCATTGGCTTGAATTACTGGATAACCTGGAGGCAGGTTGTAAAAGTTAATTACAGCTTTATAAACAGCCGGGGTGGACATGATGCGGAAGATGCTTCCTTGCAAAAATCTAATGCCTTTTTTGTCCACTGGGCAATCGGCTTTTAATAGGAGTTTATTTGGAAATAAAAATTAATAACGAATATAAAATATAATATTATGAAAAAGTTACTTGTTATTGGTACTATGATAATATCCTTAAGTTCAATAGTATTCTTAACCGGCAGTTGCAGTTCACAACGTGAATTGGCTGCACAAAAATCAGGTGCCCAACTATGGGCTGATAATTGTCTGAGATGTCATAATCTTCCTTCTCCTGCCGCATATAACGATGTTGAGTGGGAAACAATCGGCTTGCATATGAAAGAAAGAGCAAATATGACCACGGAACAGATCGAAAAAATTGTTTCGTTTATACAAACTGCCAATTAATAATCATAAAAGAAAAATTATTATGAAACTAATAAAAGCGTACATCAGGCACAGAAAAATTGATGAGGTTTATAAAGCATTGAGTGAGAATGGATTTTGCTGTATGACAATGGTTGATTGTGAGGGTACAGGACAATATTCGGATCGCGAACGGGAGCATATCAGCGATAAATATCCTTTTGCTCAAGCGTACCGTGTAATTAAACTTGAAATACTTGTTAGTGCTTCGTCTGTTAAAAAGGTCGTGGCCTTAATTCGTGAAGCCGGTAGAACAGGATACCGGGGAGACGGAATGATAATCGTTTCTCCGGTTGATGATGTTTATAAGGTAAGGACTGATGATTCGGGAATCAAATACATCTAAAATTTTTTAAATAAGATACCATTTTGCAGGAATGAGTGGCGATACCCAAAATAATTGTTTTAATAATGAGTTTATCTGTGTTCCGGAAACAGATCTGCCAAGAATAGTTGTAGTCGGTGGTGGTTTTGCTGGCCTTGCTCTTATTAAGCGTTTGAAAAATAAACCGGTACAGTTGGTTTTAATTGATAAAGGTAATCATAATCAATTCCTGCCTTTGCTTTATCAGGTTGCTACAAGCGGTATTGAGCCCGATAGCATAGTGTTCCCTTTCCGTAAAATCTTTCGAAACTATAAAAACATATTGTTCCGTATGGCAGAGGTCAAAAGCGTAAATGTCAATCTTAAACAACTTGTTACTGACATCGGATCAATTGATTATGATTACCTTGTGATTGCGACCGGAAGTATGACCAATTTTTTCGGAAATAAGAATATTGAAATGAAAGGACTCGGGCTTAAATCGGTCGCGGATGCATTGGATATACGAAGTCATCTTTTGCAGAACCTTGAAAAAGCTGTTATATCCTGCGACGAAAAAGAAAAAGAGAAACGAGGAAGTGTAGTCATTGTCGGGGGAGGTCCTGCCGGAGTTGAGATGGCAGGTGCGTTGGCGGAGTTTAAAAGATATGTCCTGCCTGAGGATTATCCCGAACTCAAGAATACAAGCATGAAAGTTTATATTGTTGAGGCTTCCGGTAAGTTGTTAGGGGAAATGCCTGAAAAACTTTCAGCCAGAACACTTGGCTATCTTACGAATATGGGGGTTGAGGTTATTTTAGGAACTGTAGTTGAAGATTATAATGGTGATGAAGTGAAATTAAACAATTCCGTTACAATAAATGCATCTGCATTAATCTGGACAGCCGGGATAAAAGGTAGTCTGTTTTTGGGAATTGAGAATAAAGTAATTAATAAGCAAAAAAGGATTATTGTAGATCGCAGGAACCGTATAGCTGGTTTTGAAGATGTGTTTGCCATTGGTGATGTGGCAATTATGAAAACACGGGAGTACCCAAATGGCCATCCAATGGTAGCTCAGGTTGCTATCCAGCAGGGAAGGAACCTTGCAGATAACCTTTTGGCAATTACAAACTCCAAAACTTGTAATGATTTTGTTTATAAAGATAAAGGTTCTTTGGCTACTATTGGAAAGAAGAAAGCCGTTGCATCAATCTATAAACTGAAATTTTCCGGCTTTTTTGCTTGGATCCTTTGGTCTTTCATTCATTTAATGAGTATTATCGGTGTGCGAAACAGATTGTTGATAGGCTTAAACTGGATATTGAGCTACTTGTCTTATGATAAAGGTGACAGGGTGATTATCAGAAAGTTCAATTATTTTGATTAATAACAATATTCTGCTTTTACTAAGAATCGGAATAGTGACTGAACCTGAAATCAGTATTTGTGGCAAAAAAATATAATCACAAAATCACAAAGGATACCTAATCCCACAAATATTTGTGATGAAGAGAAATCTGCAAGTGTATTTTATTAAGGTTGCATACTGTATGCCGGGTGCTGAAAAATTATCGGATGCGATATTTGTTGGTGATACCCATACCGGAAAATTATATAAGTCATTTTTATAATTATGTGACACTTATGCGGTATGCAGGTAGTATTTTTGTAAAATAAATTAAAAATTAAGAAAGGAGAAATATCATGCATAATTTAAATGGAATGGGATGGGGAATGGGATACGGCTGGCTAATCGGA
>JALSSR010000225.1 GCA_026984135.1 Bacteroidales bacterium | reverse complement strand
TGAGTCAGAAAAGAAAAAACGCCGCGTCGTTGCGTCGCCGCGTGAGTCAAAAAAGAAAAAACGCCGCGTAAAGAAATAAACACTGCCCCCTGCCTACTGCCGATTGCCGATGCCGACCTTCGGTCGAGCATGCACGAAGCAAAGCTTCGGCACTGCCGACTGCCGATGCCGACCTTCGGTCGAGCATGCACGAAGCAAAACTTCAGCACTGCCGTCTTACTCTTCCGTAATATACAGTTCGTTATTTTTAAACAGGTTGAAATTTAGTGATATATACCATACATTTGCATTTAATCCTTTATACGGGTAATAATCAACCTGGTCAATAGTCTCCATATAGTCCTGATTGTGGAAATTGCTCAGATAGTATTTGAATTTGATATTCATTCCATATGGAAACTGTATTCCGACAACAAAACCATGCTGAAAAGCGTTTACCCTGTTACCGAACCAGGAAACAAGTTTATCTTTTCTGTCGTTTTGGAAAGTCTTTTCTTTATAATTGAAGGCATAGGCAAGATCGTAACCTGCATAGATAAAGAATTTCTCCATTTTCCCTATTTTCAATCCGAAAGGTACTCCGATATTGTAACTTCTGAATTTTTTCTTAACAATATCACCTGTCTGCAGGTCTTTATAATTGTCATAAATGAAACCGACATTTCGTACGAAAACACCTGTATATACTCCGAAAGATTTACCCATATCAATATTGTACATCTCTTGAATGTTCAGGAAAGGAGCAAATCTCATAACGTTTCCGCTTGTGCTACCGTTGTCATCAATGTTTGCAAACGAAAAAATAGTTTCGCTGCCTCCCGTCCAGTATTTGTTCGTTTGTGAAACTCCGGATGAATAAAGTGTAATTGCTAAAATTACCGCAAGTAATGTTTTTTTCATATCAATTATTTTTTCAGTGTGACGATTGAATTTTAAAAACAATAATTTTTTACAAATGTTTAAAGTTGTAAAAATAAACTATTTTTGTGATATGAAATTATGGGCGGGATTTATTATTTTATTCTTAATATTTACACAATCGGTTGTTAGCCAGCAGGAAAACAAGTTGTTTCAGCTGGACCAACAAGATATTGTATCGGGTTCGGAAAATGACAAGACCGAAGTTGTTTCCGCCAGCCGTACATCAAAATTTTTGAAAGACATACCTGTAACGGTATATGTTATTACGCGTGATGAAATCTTAAAGAACGGATATACAAGTCTTGTGGATGTTTTGAAAGATGTTCCGGGCATAAAAGTTTCACAACCCGGTTCGGGAATAGAGGGGGAGTCGTTTTTGATGCGGGGATTAATAGGCAATTATTATGCAAAAATACTGGTTAATGATATCCCCATCCAGCCCTCCGTTGTGAGCGGAATGCCTATTGCCGACCAATTACCGGTAAGACAGGCGGAAAGGATTGAGGTGATAGTAGGGCCTGCATCATCAATTTATGGTGCCGATGCACTTGCCGGAGTCGTAAATATAATAACCAAGACATCCGAAAGGCCTGTATGGGGGCAGGCTGATATTGCGCTCGGTGATTTCGGCGCAAGCAATTTGAATGTTATGATTGGTGGAAAAGTGGGCAAAAAGAAGAATATCCTTCAATATTCATTTTACGGCAGTTCCTCGAAAACGGAAGATATGAATATCAAATATGATATTGAAAATCTTTATAATCCGTCACTTTACGATTCCAGTTACTCCTTCTTGCAGGAACCGTACTACAGGGGAGATTCCACTGCCCCCGAATTCGGAAGTCTTCCGGTAACAAGTGGTCAGGTCGGATTTTCTCTAAAATACAGGGGAGTGACATTTTCATATCTGAAAATGTGGCGAAGAACACATTCCTCTATCGGACAAAGAACAGACATTTATGCTTATTACGATCCGTCAAACTACTGGGGAGAAAATATTCAGCGCTATGCTATTTCGTATGATAAAAAATGGAATAAACTGACCAACAAAACAACACTCTCTTACTTGTCGTACAGGTTGGACAATTCATCTTCTTTCAGAATGATTTTTGAGGGAGGCGATATGGGGAAATTATATAAATATTCAGCCTCCGATGATATTCTCCTTGATGAAGTTCTTGGTTTTAACATAACTTCCAATCTGGAACTGATTGGAGGTTTTTCAGCCAGGTTTTCGGGAAATCTCCCGAAAACGAATGATTTGGTCGAGCCTTTCGGAAAAAATCTTTACAAACCGTTTTCTACAAACGTTGATTATAATAATCCGCTATTTGGAAAATTCGGTATAAACCCGGTTAACTTTTATAACCTTGCAGGATTTTTACAACTCTTTTACGATTTGGGGAAAATCACTTTTGTTTTGGGCGACAGATATGATTATAATTCTTTGTTCGGCTCAAAGAATAATCCCCGGTTAGCTGCTATTTATAAGATCAAAAGTAATTTTTCGTTACGAACATCCGTTGGTACGGCGTTTAGAATACCATCTCTCTATTATGCATATAGTTCTCTTGCTTATGAGGACAATGGCGGTATTTATTACCGTACAATTCCAAATGAAAATCTGAAGCCGGAATTGTTTTATGAAGTTGAACTGGGACTTAGATATAATAATAAAAAACGGTTTTATTCCGATATAGCATTTTATTATCACAGGATAAACAAGCAAATTACAAACTCATTTGTTTTGCTCGACCCTTCATCGTATCCTAATGCTACAAATGAAGATAATATTACATCTTCGTATGTAAATGATGAAAATTCGCAAGCATCATTGTTTGGAATACAGGCGGATTTCAAGGTTAAAAATTTAATCAATGCAGTAAAGTTGAACGGAAATCTTTATATAAGCTATTCAAAAGGTAGTGAAGTTTTGCCAAGTGACTTTGGGAAACTTGACCAATATCGCCAAATGCCTAACTGGATGATGCAATTTAACTTTGATTTGTCGCCATGGAATCCTCTGATTTTTATTTTTAGAAATACATTATCAAGTAAATGGGAAAAAAGGTTTTTCCCTTTTCCTCTTGAATATATGAAACTTGCAGGCCTGCCGACTACTGTTAAGGGATTTTATACTTTGGATTTTATTACTCAATATTCCATATCGAAAAATTTAAATGCGTTTTTAAATATAAATAATCTGTTTGATGCGCACTACGGTGGATTGGATGCATATAACGATCAAACAGATCTTATCTATAATCCTCAATATGGCAGGACATTCCTGTTTGGTTTTACATTTAGAATGGAATAAGTTTTTATTTAACGGAATGGTAATCAGTATTGTAAACATAAGGGAAATGATAAAATTCCGGTTGACTAAAGTTCCGGCTTTTATCACGGTTGTGTTGCTTTTAGTTAACGGTTTATCTTATGGACAGTTTTCGGGCGATACTGCCGTTGTTTACAAACTAAACAGGGAGGCCTGGAATGCCTTTAATAATAAAATGTACGATAGCGTATATTTTTATGCCGACAGTGCAATTAAGATAAGCCGCGAAATATCATATAAAAAAGGGAAAGCCGATGCCTTTTATATCATTGCCCAAACAAAGCAGGAGCAGGGAGACCTGATAATGGCAATGCGGTACTATTTCGGTAGTATCAGGGAGTATGAAGTGGGAAACGATAGCATAAAGGCCGCAATGGTTAAAATTAAAATAGGTAAGATATTCAGGGAGGCTAATATGTATCAAAAAGCACTCGAATATTATCTTAGTGCGGAAAATGACCTGTTGGATATTGATAAAACGGAAGAAGAATATATGATTGAATTGATAAATGATATCGGTGAATTGTATTTTGATTTGAAAAATTATGAAAAATCACTTTCGTATTTTCAACGGTTGGAGAAAATATATTTCTCGTCCGGCGACTCACTCGCGGGGATAGAAGCTTCGCAAAAAATAATCGAATGTTATAATAGCCTCGGACAATATGATATGGCATTATCATATAATATGAAAATGCTTGATTATTACAAAGCACAGGGGAATATTGAGAAGGAGATTGTTGCCTTGAACAATACCGGTTTTACTTATAAGCGGTTGAAGAATTTTAAGGAAGCTCTAAACTATTTTAATATGGCATTGGCCCTTGAAGAAGAAAGCGGCAAAAACAATAATTATGTAACTTTATTAAATATCGCTATTGTTTATCAGAATTTGGATGATTATAAACACTCTTTGGATTATATGCTGCGAGCCGAAAAGATTGCGGAAAGTTCAGGAGATAAATTTGAGGCTGCTCAAATGGATCATCTGACTTCAATAATTTATTATAATGCCAAGGATTACTATAATGCACAGATTTACAACAAGGAAGCTCTACGACTGGCAAAAGAGAGTGACAATACTTCCGTTTTGTTAGATGCGTTGTTAATTTCATCAAAGATAAACGAAGCATTGTACGATTTTGAAACGGCAATGGATGATTACAGGTTATACCTGAAAATTTCCGATTCCCTTATGTCGGCTAAAAACGGCAGGAAAAGGGAATTGCTTGAGCAACAATTTGTTATTGACAGGAGTGAGAGAGAAATTGAGAAACTCCTTGCCGACGAGGATCTTAAAGATGCCGAATATCAGCGGCTGAAACTTGAAAATGCTTCAAAGGAGCAACAGATTCAAATTTTCAGACAAAACGACTCCATTCAAAGAATGACCATTGAAAAACAACAACTTGAAAAAGATAAGGTTTTGCAGGAGAAATTATTAGCCGAAGAAAAGTATAGTGCCGAACTGAAAGATATCGAGATAAAAGACCTTAGACAAAAGGAAAAGATACAGGATCTTCAGTTGAAAAATCAAGAATATATTCAAAAAGAACAGGAGAACAAAATCACACTTTTAAATAAGGAGAAAGAACTGTCGGACCTGAACCTTAAGAAGATAAGGGCGCGTAACAAATTTCTTTTCGGGATAGTTGCTTTGGCGTTGATAATACTTTACCTTGTTTACAGAATGCTGAAATTTTCAAAAAAAGCCAACAAGTTGTTGATACAACAAAACAACGAAATAGAAAGGCAGCGCGACCAGATCAATTATGAGCACGAGAGATCTGAAAAATTGCTTTTGAACATATTGCCGAAAGAGACGGCGGAAGAACTTAAGGAAAAGGGTGCGGCAACCCCGAAACACTATGAAATGGTATCTGTGCTTTTTACCGATTTCGTCGGGTTTACAAAAATAGCCGAAAAGCTTACAGCCGAACAACTGGTTGAGGAATTGAACAAATGTTTTCTTGAATTTGATAAGATTATTGATAAACATGGCCTCGAAAAGATAAAAACAATTGGAGATGCTTATATGTGCGCGGGTGGAATACCCGTTCCCAACACGACGAATCCTGTGGATATTGTAAGAGCAGGATTGGAGATCAGGGATTTTATGGCACGTTTAAAGCGGGAGAAGCAGGATGTAGGTAAAGATTTTTGGGAGTTGCGAATAGGCATTCATACGGGTGATGTAATAGCAGGTGTTGTCGGTAAAAATAAATTTGCGTATGACATTTGGGGCGATGCAGTGAATACTGCCAGCCGTATGGAATCAAGCGGTGTTCCGGGAAAAGTAAATATCTCAGGTGATACCTACGAACTGATTAAAGATAAATTCAGATGCACCTATCGCGGCAAGGTGAAAGCCAAGAATAAGGGCGAGATTGATATGTATATTGTGGAAGAGGAGATTTGATTATGGGAGATGAAAGAGGCAACAGCAACATTAGAGAACCAAGACAAAAGATAAAGGATTTAGGGCGGAGTAATGAAAAATATTATTTCCTATAACTTTTTTGCCATTTTATTCTGTATCCTATATTCCATTCAATGTAATCCGCAATTGAAAAGTTATAAGCTCTGACATTAATACCGGCAAATACATTTTCAAAGATATGATATTTCAATCCTATCCGTTGATAACTCGGACCCGGCTTTCTTTTCGGAATAGCTATTGCAGCAGGATTTGATTCTGTCGGGGGAGTTGGAGAGTCCGGTACTGACCATTCCTCACGGTAAAGATACCATCCGGGCTGAACAACCATCGAAACTTTATTGATAACCAATTCAAAGGAACCATAAACTCCGACTGCAAGTTTAATCCCGTCTCCCGCATTTAGTCTTTCGGTAGTTTGACCATTCTCATATTTGATATAAGAATTGTATGAATTGTCATAGCTGATATCCGTGCCCAAACCGAATTTAACCTTATATGAAATTTGCCTGTTTATTCCTGTTGATAAAGTGTATATCCCGTAAGTTTCGGCAAGATATGCTGTGTCACCGGTATTCTCAATAATTTGGTAAGCAAGTTGTTTTATGGAACCGGCAACCAGTACTATATATTCCCATTCCTTATTATATTCGGGTATCTCTTTCTTAATAAACTCAGGCCGGTTCTTGAAAATATATTTTAAACCTACCCTGGGTGCTGCCAGGTTGATTCCGTAATTTGGTACCCGTGTCGCTCCATTTGAGAAATGCGTAAAAGTAAACCCTGCAGTAAGGTCAAAATGTTTTCCAAGTTGAATATCGGCATTCAGGCCTGCATCAATAAAGACGGTATTGTTTGATCCAATTGCATATTGAAAAGGGTTTGTAATCGGATCGTAGGGTTGCCAGTTATATGTAAGGCCAAAGCCAACCTCATAATTAATACTCCATTTTTTAAACCGTTTAACAAGAGGAGCATTGATGAAACTGTAAATTGCCGAAGGCGTACCAAGTTCGGTTTTGTTAAAAAAATTAACTCCGTAAAACCCAAAACCCCAGGTCGGATACCCATAAATTTGTTGCCAGATTTTACGTCCGTCAGTTTCGATTCCATACTGAAATGATGCGGACTGAAAGATGTCAACAGGTGTTTTTGCTGCATTTTCACCCTGAACAAACTTGTTTGTTTGCAGAACTTTGCCGGCCTGATAGAAGAATCTCAGAGATTTGGGGTGGCGGTTTTTCCTGACTTTTGTCGAGTCTGAAGCAGTTGCTGAGAAAATTATTATTGAAATTAGTGTAAAAAGTAACAAATATTTCTTCATTAGTAATATTGCTGGTAGATATTTTGGTAAAAATAATGTATTTATTTTAATGACAGTTAGATAATAAAAGAGGGTCGTGAATTAATTTAATCACGACCCTCTTCTTTTTCTTTTTAATATTGAATTGCTTACAAAGGGTTAACAGTAAAAGTTATTCCCGATTGTAATAGTAACGGCAGCAAATTAACCGGTAACGGTCCGTCCTGTTCTCCGTAAATTCTGATATAGAAATCGCTTTTATTCAAATACTCCGTAATATTAAGTGTTTCAAGTGTAAATGTTACACTGGTTGCACCATCTGCAATTTCACCTGTTGAGGCTAATGTTGATTCATTTGCAAAATCGGCAGTTTCTGAAATGGCAACTCTCATTGAGTTAACAAAATCAAAACTTACTCCTGAGGAGGGATTGACAATTGATAGTGTGATACTGTTAAAAACTCCGTCGGAAAGAAGACCTGACGATACTCCGTAAGATTGAAGAATACTGTCAAGATTAACAGTAAAGTGAAACTGATCAAAAACTACTTCCGAAAGCAGTCCTTTGCCGGATTTGAAATCATTTGAATCAAGTTCAAAATATTGATCCGGCAGATCCATAGAAACGTCAAAAGCTGCAACCTTATTAGCTTCATCTTTTACCTTATCACAAGATTGTGTCAGGAAAAGGAAAGGTAAAGCAACAGCCAGTAATGCGAATAAAAATGTTTTGTTTTTCATAATGTATAAATTTTTATGGTTTTTAATATTATTATATGTACATATATTTTTTAAATAGCATTTTTAGAAAAGAGCAAAGTAACAAAAATTTTTGAATTATACCAAATAAATTTTGATTATTTTAATTAAAAATATTTCTGTTTTAATACAGACATTGCTATTTGGTATTTTTTTTCAGTGTTAAGCAACTTTTTTAAGATTTAGACGTCATATTATTATGTAATTTTGCAGACGATGGATTTTTTAAATGGTTTAGATTCGGATTATATAATTATTTTGGTGTTTGCATATATTTTTGTTGCAGCAACTGTAGCTAAACTCGGCTCAACAAGAGAGGTGGGCGGGAAAAAGACTTTGTTTTACAGTCTGCTCTTAACACCTGCTTACGGATTATATTATGTTTATCACTCTCCTGCAAAAGATACATTAAAGATTGCTCATTACCGTTGTCCCGAATGTGGACTCGAATACACAGACGGTTACTCACATTGCCCTAATTGTAAAAAGGAAGGTAAGCGTGTTAGATTAAGGAAGTTTTATATGAGAACATATTAATTCATTCCTGCAGAAAAACACCTGATCTTTTCTAAATCTTTCTCAAAATAGAACAATT
>JALSSR010000224.1 GCA_026984135.1 Bacteroidales bacterium | reverse complement strand
TTTTAGTTTTTCCGGCGCATATTTTGCATTTTGAGCATTTGTAACGGCGATAAAGGAAAGGAATAAGAGTAATGATGTGATTATTAATCTATTCATTATCAATAAATTATATTGTTTTACCGTGTTTCCCGGGATTTATATTAGCAATTTATTAAAAAAAATCGGTGTAGCCAAAAAATAACGGGTTTGTAGCCCTATTGTAGCCATAAAATTTTTGCATCCGCCCCGGCAACGGATGTACCTTGCCCATATAAAAATGGAAGCAATAGTTTTTACATATAACCGTCGCCTGATCGTCCAGTTTGATCAAATGATTTCGGAGGGTGAGATTATTATAAAAGATGATAAGGATACAGTTATTATGAAACAAAAAATCAGAAATAAAAACTTCGTAATGATTGAATTGAAAGAAGAAACGAAAAGATTTTCCGTGGAAGTTATCGACAAAGCGGGAAAACGTAATGTTATTACGAATATCGGATGATTATAAACCGTTAAAACCATAATTATGAAAAACTTCTTACGCTTAATTTGCTTCTTGCAAGGAAAAAACAAGGTCGGCTTTTTGTTATTGCCTGCTATGTTATTATGGAGTTTGTCTGCATTCTCCCAACAACTGCAAGATTATTACGCTTTTTATGAAAAAAGCGGGAATTTCTACCACCTTTCCGGTGCAAATACGCTGTTCTCCAACCAAAATATCGATGACGGTTCGGCGGTGGTTAATATCGGGTTTGATTTTGTATATGACCAAGATACATACAATACTTGCCGGATATCGACCAACGGAGCCATTACTTTTACGGAATCAACCGTGAGTTATAACAATCATCTGAACCCGACAAGCAATACCAATGGAAAGAAAAACATCATCGCTCCTTTGTGGGACGATCTGTTTTTGCGTTCGGCCGATCAAGGGGAAATTCTATATAAAACCGAAGGAACGGCACCGCACAGGAGATTTTTGGTGGAATGGAAAAATCTTTCTTGGCGAAATTCAGGCAGTACTGTTTCATTTATCCTCGTTTTATATGAAACTACCAACAATATCGAGTTCAGATACGGCCCCAATAATTCCACGGAATCGCGTACGGCGTCCATCGGGATTAACCGGATGATTAACAGCTCGCAAAATACTTTTTTGAGTGTTACGCCCGGTAATCCGGCTACGGTTTCGCATACTACGGCAAACGACGGTATTTCCACTTCGAACTATCCGGGGAACAATACCTTCTACTATTTTAAACACTGGACCTATATCAGTGATGCCAATTTTGAAGCTTATTTGGAAACCCACGATATAAACGGCGGAACAAACAACGGCATCATCGGAAACGGTGTAAACGGCGACCATTACGTTTCCTCGGTCAGCGCTTATTATACAAACACCATCCTGGCCGCATTTAAAAATATTTCATCGCTTTACGGTATTCAGGATTTTACCAATTTACAAATACTCAATGTTTATTGGAATAATCTTTCTTATTTGACATTGGACCATAATAAAGCACTCACCGAATTGTATTGCGGTCATAACAATCTGAGTTCGTTGGATTTAAGCAACAATCCGTTGATAACCATATTGAAGATCGGAGAAAATAACTTAGCGAATATTGATATTAGTAATCTTACGGCTTTGGATGAATTTATTGCCAATGATAATCAATTTTCAAGCGTAGATTTATCGAATAATACCGCATTAACTTGGTTGAATTTGTCCAATAATCAATTGACCGGTATCAATTTGAATAACAACACCAATTTATATATCCTGGAAT
>JALSSR010000223.1 GCA_026984135.1 Bacteroidales bacterium | reverse complement strand
TGAAGAGGCAAAACAGAACAGGGAAGCATGTGCATCTCTTTTTGAAAAGTCGTATCCCATGTTGCTGGAGCAGGATTTCAAGGCCCTGGCCTGGCAACAGTTTCCACGGCCGGATATGGCGCCAAACAAAATGTAAGTGTCACCGACACCATCTTTGCACGATAGCATCTGTCCGCATAAGGGGCTATAGCGAACAGATGCGCTTGCACGAATATGGGGTGCCTGTGAGCACTTATCTCAAATTTGATAGTATCGACAATTATCACATGCCCCGGCCGGCACCTGGGAGCATTTTAATTACCCGGAACCAACCATGCAATGATATGGCCGGATGAACCGCAGGTGGCAGGGGTCAGGCGTATAAAATTGTTAGCTTATTATTATTGTAGTTTCAGGATGTTGAATGCGTTTCGATGAACTCTTTTGGCGATAATATTTCTATATCAATATATTTTTTGATATTCTTAAGATGTTTATCTCCAGATACTATAATTTTACAATCAAGAGCAACAGCACACTCAATAAATTTATTGTCGTCCGGGTCTTCATCGACAACGAATAAAGCTGGCGTTGTAGCCGTGAAAATTGAGTTATATCCTTCTGCAAATAATTTAGTAAGCTTCAAAATTTCATTTTTGTCTTTTAATCCAAGACGATTCAGGACTTCAAGGTATTCCTCTACTATCTCTTGCGATAAGCATAGAATTATATGCCCCTCTTTCCATTGATTAATGATTTTCCGTGGGATTCCACCAAAAAATGAAGAAATAAAAACATTTGTGTCAATAACAACTTTACGCATTTCTTGACCGTGTAAGTTTTATAGCTTCTTCAATGTCTGGTTTATTGATATTTTCCTGGTATAGCTTTTGGCCTATTGAATCCCATAAATTATCAATATAGGCTCCCATGTCTCTTTCTTTCGTGTAATTTTCCAATAGTTCACGAACAAGCTCACTTAAATTTTTCCCTTCTGATTTCGCCAAGTTGCTAACTTTATTCTTTAAGGTTGGTTCAATTCGTATTATCATTTGTGTGGTCATGTTACTACCTCATTGTCAAGCCATTATGAGAGAATTTAGATACAACAATAGACCTATTTTATACGTATAACTATATATACAAATTATACAACTCTGAACAGAATGTCAAGAACAGTATACAACCAATGAATTTTGGTTTTGGGAAAGCTAACAGAGGGAGGGAGAGAATACCGGCTCGTCATCGTCCATCGAATAATTGGGGTTAGAGAAAAAATATTTTCACTCTGACCGGAATGGTGCCATTAATTTTAAAAATAGATGGACAATTTAAAACTATCCTGACCCCTTTTATTTCCTTTGAAGTCCATTACTGATTCCGTAGGTGCGAGAGAAAAACGAACTAAAAGATCAGCTTTTTTTTGCCAAAATTGCGGTGAAGGTGAATTGAGTGGCCAGGTTAATTTGAGTTAATTCAGACCTGACTGATGATGTTCGCTCTTTGCATCATTCTGATGATTTCTTTTTGATAGATTGGTGTATTATTATTACCTTTCATAAATAAAGCTCTCCATGTCAACGGCATTCCTTTTCTGGAAATCGGTCTTGCTGCCAGTGCACCTCCCTCAAGCGCTCTTGTTACAGCCCCATTGCCCCATTGACGCAAAGAGTTCCGCAAGATTCTCTTTTCCGTCAAGGAAGATTTGCATGTAATCAGAATTGTCCAAGTTCTTCACCAGCGGCGTATCTGCCAGCATTGTCTGTAACGCCCTGTGCATGGAGTTATTACCGGTTCTGCG
>JALSSR010000222.1 GCA_026984135.1 Bacteroidales bacterium | reverse complement strand
CCAGAGATAACAAAAGAGGTTAAAATGATGATGGACCCCAATGCCGCCTTTGAAGAGCCTGCCGAAGATGAAGAGGAGGTTGGAAGATTCGGGGTTAAGGATGTGGAAGATATTACGTGGAAAAACTATTTGGACTCCCTGACCTGTACCGAATGCGGAAGATGTACTTCGGTATGCCCTGCAAACATTACCGGTAAGTTATTGTCGCCAAGGAAAATAATTATGAATGTGAGAGCAAGAATGAAAGAAAAGGGACCAGGATTGGTGAAAGACAAGAATTTTGAAGACGGCAAAGCATTGCTATCGGACTATATAACCCCAGAAGAGTTGTGGGCTTGCACGACCTGCAACGCCTGTGCACAGGAGTGTCCGGTCAATATAAACCATCCTTCAATAATTGTTGACTTAAGGCGATACCTTGTGATGGAAGAGTCGGCGGCACCAGGTGAACTGAATGCAATGTTCACAAATATTGAAAATAACGGTGCACCCTGGCAATTCTCGCCCGAAGACAGAATGCTTTGGGCCGAAGGATTGGAAATGAATAACGAATCTAAATTATTATAGAAATGATAAAATCTATAAAGCTTACAAATTTTTACAGTTTTAAAGATACAACTATTAAGATTAACCATAATCTGAATATATTGGTTGGGATTAACGGCTCGGGTAAATCCAATTTCTTTAAGGCAATACAACTTTTAAAAGAAGGGGTTGCCGGTAGAGGTTTGCAGGAACTTATACTTGAAGAATGGGGCGGAATAGACGAAATATTTTTTAAAGGAAATAAAGGTGAGAAGTTAAGTAATTCCATTGGATTGGAAATAGTGTTCGACCATACCGTTATTAAAAAATATGGTTTCGATTTTCGTCAGGATATTGAATATAAGATTGAAATTATAAAATCTCCGGGATTAAATAATTATTTTATAAGTGACAGAGTTAAAACTATTACGGGGTTTAAATATTTGGATATTTACAACGGAAGTGGTGTACTTGCTGAGAAAATTACTTCCGACAGACCGGACACAACATTTATCAAATATAATGATTTTGAACCCAAAGAGTTATCACTGTCCAGAATATACGATTCGGAAAGATATGCCGCACTTAACGCAATACGTTTAGCAATCAATGATATTGCCGTTTATAACTATTTTGATACGACACCGAGCAGTCCGCTACGGAAAGCAATGAAAGCTACCGGAGGTAAGCGGTTGTCTGCAAACGGAAGTAATCTACCTCAAATATTAAATACAATTAAAATAGGTCATAAAAAGGAATACGGGAAAGTCATCGAACTTTTGCAAGATGTTAACGATAATTTCCGGGGCTTTGACTTCCATTTTCTCGGATCCGGCAATTTCGAGCTGATGTTGGATGAAAGCAATCTTGACAGTTCAATTCATGTAACTCATATTTCGGACGGAACATTAAGATATCTATGTCTTTTGGCTATACTTTATAATCCCGACAGGGGAAGTTTTATATGTATTGATGAACCTGAAATCGGGCTTCATCCCGATATGTTGCAAAACATTACAAAATCAATAAAAAAAGCTTCGGAAAAATCAACTTTGCTAATTGCTACACATTCGGAGAATATTCTTAATGCTTTTGAACCGGAAGATGTTAGAGTTTTTGAAAAAGACAACGAAAATTCTACAATCGTTAATTCATTTACAAAAAAAGATTTTGAGAATTGGTATGATGAATATAACCTCGGTAATATGTGGAGAAACGGTGATATCGGAGGAAACAGATGGTAATGAAAAGAATTTTGATCATAGAAGGCTCAAAGAATAAAAGCAATGGAATCCTGCGGCAAGGATTCAATAAATTGCTTTCTCAGAAACTTAAAGGAGAAATGCCGAAAATTATTATGGGGGAAGGTAAGTCACAAGCCATTAAGAAATTTATCAGTTTGAAAAAATACTATTCTTACTTACTTGTTGACCTTGATAATAATAAATCGGAAAGGGAAAATGATATCAATAATAATAATCTAACCGAAAAAAAAGAATTTGTTTTTTATATGATACAAGAGATGGAAGCTTGGTTTCTTTCGCAACCTCAAATACTTGATTATTATTACGGTAATAAAATATCGGAGCATATTCCGAAAAGACCGGTACAAGATATTGCAAACCCTTCGGAATTATTATATCGAATTACAAAATCTACTGCAAAGGGAAAATACCATAAGGTAGCTCATGCAGTTGATTTACTTCAAATGCTTGATGCACAAAAACTTATTAACGAATTTGCTGATTTCAAAAATTTGATTAAAACCTTAAAAAAATAAATATGTCAGAAAACAAATTAAAAATCACCGTTCCTGTTATGGCAGACGAGTTTGCCAAAGGCCATAAACCCGAATATCTTTTCTGGGTCGGGTCGGCAGGTGCCTTCGACGACAGATACAAAAAGGTGACACGCGAGTTTGTCAAGATATTGACCTATTTGAAGATTGATTATGCCGTTCTCGGTACGGAGGAAACCGACAGCGGTGATGTGGCTCGACGTGCAGGTAACGAAATGCTCTTTCAGATGCAGGCAATGATGAATATCGAAGTGATGAACGGTTATGAGGTTAAGAAGATAGTCACTTGCGACCCCCATGACTTCAACACCCTGAAAAACGAATATCCCGACTTCGGAGGTAATTATGAAGTGATTCATCACACGCAATTTCTGCAAAAAATGATTGCTGAGGGCAAACTGACTATCAAGTCCGATATTTTCAAGGACAAAAAAATAACCTTTCACGATCCTTGCTATCTCGGACGCGGAAACGGAGAGTATGAAGCCCCGCGAGCCGTGCTCAAAGCCATACCGTCGCTAAAAGTTGAGATGGAACGTCACAAAAGCCGTGCATTATGCTGCGGTGCCGGAGGCGGACAGATGTTCAAAGAGGCCGAAAAGGGTGATAAGGAAATCTTCATTGAACGAACGGAAGAGGCAATAGCCACCGGTGCCGACATCATTTGTACCGCCTGTCCCTTCTGTATGACGATGATGACCGACGGCATAAAATACAAGAATCAGGAAGAGAGGATGAAAAATTACGATATTGCCGAGCTTGTCAGTATGAGTTTGGGGCTGTAAAAACCACAAATGAAAAAATTTATTCCGTCACTCATTAACCTCAAGCTTAAAGCCCGTACCATGAATATTTATAATTGAAATGTCGGGGTCTGCTTTTAGATATTTACGTAGTTTGGCAATGAAAACATCCATACTTCTACCCACAAAATAATCGTTTTCACCCCAAAGCGATTTGGTTGCCTTTTCGCGGGTAAGGATTTTATTTTTATTAATACAAAGAAGTTTCAGCAAACCCGACTCTTTTCTTGTGAGTGGCTGTTTCTCCGCTCCATAGCTTAGTACCATATTTTCCGAATCAAAAGTGAACTTGCCTATTTGAAAAACGGGACCCGTGGGTGTTTCCGTTTGCATAACCTGCATATTGCATCGTTTCAAAATGGCTTTGATACGCAGGCTAAGCTCTTCGGTATTAAACGGTTTTGAAATATAATCGTCACAACCTAATTTAAATCCTTTAACACGGTCTTCTTTTAGAGATTTTGCCGTTAAAAAGATGATGGGAGTATATTCATCGGTTTTCCTAATCTCTTCGGCAACAGTAAATCCGTCCATCTTCGGCATCATCACATCAAGAATAATAAGATTGAATCCGCCTTTATTATATTCGTTGAGTCCTTCTTCACCGTTTGTACATAAAACAGTATCATAACCAAGCATCTCCAGATAGTCCTGAATAACAACGCTAAGGTTCGGATCATCCTCAACAAGTAAGATTCTGTTAGTTTGCTCCATTTTCTTAGGGATTTCATCTATTCTATACAAAAGCAATGCAAAAATGTTTAATTCCTATACGGGAAATATTATTTTAAACTCACTGCCTTTATTGATTTCACTCTTTGCAGTAACTCTGCCTCCCATTGCACCAACAACGGTACTGACATAATAAAGCCCAAGTCCGAATCCTTTAATATCGTGAATATCACCTGTTTGTACTCTGTGAAACTTTTTAAAAATATGCTTTAAACTCTCCTTTGCCATACCCATACCGTTATCTTTAACAGCTATTTCTATTTTACCTTCAATATTTCCGGTATAAACCAAAATTTCAGGATTTTTACCCGAATATTTCAGGGCATTGTCAAGAAAATTGTTAATGACATTGGTCAAATGATCTTTATCACCCGTTATAGTATGAATTCCGGCTTTTAAATACGAATGTATAACTCCGTTTTTTTCAGCAACAACCACCTCAAAATTACTTACACATTTGCGTATTACCTCATGTACGTCAACAACATCCATTTTCAGATTATACTCACCTTTGTCAATTGCAGCTATTTGTAAAACCCTCTCCACCTGATTTTTTAACCGTACATTTTCATCAAAAATAATTTTGGCATATTTCCCAACCTTTTCAGGTGTATTACTGACAGTGTCTTTCATCAACATTTCACTTGAAACCGATATGGTGGAAATGGGAGTTTTAAATTCGTGGGTCATATTGTTCACAAAATCGGTTTTCATTTCCGAAAACTTTTTCTGTTTCACAATGAAATAAATAGTATAAAAAAAGCTGACGATCAAAACCATCAAAAACAATCCCGACATAACTGGAAGAATGATCATCTTGCTTAATATCAGGCTTTTCTGGTGCGGATAAAATACCGAAAGCAAATATCCATGAGATTTACAAATACAGGTTAGAGAAATTTGATGGGGAGAATTAGTAAGCTCTTTTTCATATCCTTTGTAATCTCCAATTACAAAAGTGCTGTCGGTCTGAAGATAAACACCATATACAAAATCATTTTTCGTCCAAATAGAACTGAATTCAACGGAGATAAGCGAATCCAGAATATCAGGCTGCACAACTTCAAACAAATCCCTGTGATTGTTGATGAACATAAAATCTGGAGACAGGGAGTCTATTACAAAAGGATGATCTGCCGTCATAAGTTGATTGACAACCGATTTTAGTGTAACTTCAACCCTTTTGTTGAACTGATCCTCCTCGTGTTCCCAGGTAACTTTTACCCACAAAAGCTGTGTGACCAAAGCGGCAACCAAAGAAATGGTTGTCAGGATAAATATTAATCGCAGAACCCTTTTGTTCATATTTCAAAATTACATCAATTAAGCCTTAAAACCGGAATTTAACAGTTTTTTAACAGTAATTAACAAGCCGTTAACAGTGTCCGGGTCAAAAAGAGTATAAGTTTGCCGCTGTAAAATTAAACGGATAATCTTTAATTTAAAAATTTAAAATATGAAAAAATTTATTTATGCCTTCGGAATAGTTGCATTTTTAACACTTGGATCGTATGCCGTTGACTCGGTGGTTACAACATCTTCAAGTACGAATTCAAGTGTTGTTGACGATCCGCCGACAAAAAAATCAGGCAAAAAACACAGTTGCTGCTCAGAGTACGGTAAAAAAGACGACTGCTCGTCCAATTGCTCACACTCAAAATCAAGTTGTGATACTAAAAGCAAGGACTCTAAAAAAGCTACAACTACTACAAAGACTGAAAAATCTACTCCTGACAAAAAGTAATATTGATAACCTCTTGTTTTTGATCCCGATTATTGCGTAAAGCAATAACCGGGGTTTTTTTATTCTTTGTTTTTTGTATCAATGAGAATTGTCACGGGCCCGTTGTTCACAAGTTCCACATCCATCATTGCACCGAATTCCCCGGTCTGAACGGTCTTCCCTGTTTCCCGCTCAAGTTTTGAAACAAACTTTTCATACAGCGGAATAGCATATTCGGGACGAGCTGCCTTTATGTAAGAGGGTCTGTTGCCTTTTCTTACGTTTGCATGAAGTGTAAATTGACTGACAACGATTATCTCACCGTTAATATCCTTAACCGAAAGATTCATAACTCCATCATCATCATTAAAAATCCTCAATCTCGATATTTTGCCGGTCAGCCAGTCAATATCCTCCTGTGTATCATCATTTTCAATTCCCAAAAGGATTAACAGTCCGGTTCCTATTCCGCTTTTTATTTTCCCGTTAATGGTAACGGAGGCCTTTGAAACTCTTTGAATTACAACTCTCATGATCTTATTCCAAATATTTAACCGGCAAAAATATTAATTATATTGCGAAAGTAAAGTCAACCAAATTTTAATTTAGTGTATTTTTGTCACCCCTTAATAAAAATATGGAAAACAATATCAGAATAAAGAACAGAAAAGCTTTTCACGAATTTTTCATACTTGAAAAGTTCGTTGCGGGGATTCAACTGACCGGCACCGAAATAAAATCAATACGTACCGGAAAAGTCAGTCTTGCAGAAGGATATTGCGCTTTCAAAGGAAAAGAATTGTTTGTTGTTAATATGCATATTGCAGAATATAAATTCGGAACACACTACAACCATGAACCTAAACGCGACCGGAAATTACTTCTTACAAAACGGGAATTGAAAAAACTTGCCAACAAAACCCGTGAAAAAGGTTTGACCATTGTCCCGATTGTTCTCTTTATTAATGAAAAGGGCTTGGCAAAACTGGAAATAGCACTTGCCAAAGGGAAAAAACTTTACGACAAAAGGGAATCCCTGAAAACCAAAGATTCAAAAAGAGACCTGGACAGGAAAAATTATTCGTAGATTATCTCTTTTCTTTTTCGTCCGTGCATTGGCATTAAACTCAGAACAACCGACCCCATGGGAAATGTGATGAACCCGTTTTGTGAATTTTTCTTTGAGCCTCGTGTCTTTGCGGCTAATTTTCCGCTGTTTTGCCACTAAGGGTCAGTTGATCTGAGACTCGTTTTTATATCGTTTCTAAGCCCGGTTTTGTCATTTGTTCGTATACTTTTTGTTATAAAAATTGTCTTTCCCCAATTTAACGGGTTGTTGAATATGGATTGTGAAATTCTGTTTTCCGGACTTTTCTCTTCTGTTAAATTTTGTTAAATGTAACCCTGTTATATTGATATTGTTACGATTGATTATTTCTTTTGCAAACCGAAAAAACATAAAAACTGTAATTATGGATATTGTTGTTGAAAATCTGACAAAAAAATACGGAGCTCAAAAAGCCGTTGACAACATTTCATTCAAGGTCAAAACCGGAGAGATACTTGGGTTTCTGGGACCCAACGGTGCCGGCAAGACAACCACGATGAAGATCATCACTACCTATCTTACGCCCAACGAAGGAAACGCTCTTGTGGGAAGTTTTTCAATTAAGGATGATCCGGAATCAATAAGGAAAAATATCGGGTATCTCCCCGAAAACAATCCTTTGTACGAAGATATGCCGGTTATTGATTATCTCAGGTTTGTTGCCGAGCTTCAGCAAATAGAGAAGTCAAGGATAAACGACCGGATTTTGGAAATGGTCAACCTGTGCGGCCTTGAAGGTGAAAAACACAAGAAAATAAGCGAGTTATCCAAAGGATACAAGCAACGTGTGGGGCTGGCACAGGCACTCATACACAATCCGGAAGTTTTGATTCTGGATGAGCCCACATCGGGTCTTGACCCTAACCAAATCGTTGAGATACGCGAGCTTATCAAAAAGATAGGTCGTGAAAAAACGGTTATCCTCAGCTCACACATCCTTGCCGAGGTGGAAGCCACCTGCGACAGGATACTCATCATCAACAAAGGAAAAATAGTTGCCGACGGCACCGCCAAAGAGTTGCGCAAGCAATCGGAAGGTAAAGAGATATTGAAAGTACGTATTGAAGACGGCGACAAAAACGAAATCTTCAGTGCCCTGCAAGAGGTTGCAACCGTCGGCACGGTTGATTTTATCGCGGGCGAAGATAACGCCTTCGAGATACAAAGCAAACCGGAATTGTCGTCGCGCAGGGAGATTTTCAAACTTTGTGTTGATAAAAAATGGACATTGACCGAAATGAGTTTCGTTGAGACAAAACTTGAGGATGTCTTCAGAAACCTCACAATGAACTAACTCTTTCGAATAACGGGAATGAAATAAAGTATTAATAAAAAAATATCGCTATAATGAAACAGATATGGATAATAGCAATGCGGGAATTGAAAACCTTTTTCGATTCGCTCATAGCATATATTATGTTAATCGCTTTTCTCGGATTCAGCGGCTTTTTTACGTGGCTCTACGGTTCCGACATCTTTTATGTTAAGCAAGCAAGTTTGCAATCGTTTTTTAGTATTGCCTACTGGACGCTTTTCTTTTTTATTCCGGCATTGACAATGAAATTGTTTGCAGAGGAAAACAGGTCGGGAACCATTGAATTGCTGTTGACAAAACCGGTTACGGACTGGCAGGTGGTGGTGGGAAAATTCCTTTCCACACTGATACTCATATTTATTGCACTTCTGCTGACACTTCCGTACTACATAACTGTTGCCAGCCTCGGTAACATTGATAACGGAGCTGTCTGGAGCGGTTATCTCGGGCTGATTTTGATGAGTGCCGTTTACATTGCCATCGGCATTTATACGAGCAGCGTTTCCAACAATCAGATTGTCAGCTATTTACTTGCTCTTTTTATCGGGATATTCTTTCAGATAATCTTTTCGATGCTCGCAAGTAACTTTAGCGGTGTGATTGGTGAAACGTTAAGCTATCTCAGCATTTCAACTCACTACGACTCGATGGCAAGGGGTGTGATTGACTCCAAAGACCTTGTCTATTTCCTGTCGTTAATATTTATGGGTTTAATTATGACCGAGGCTAATCTCGAAAAGAAAAGATTGTAATCTGTTTAACCTTTTAATCATACGGAAATGAAAAATAGAAAAACAATAAATACACAGGTACTGCTGGTCTTTGTTATCCTGGCTGTTGTAAATATCTTGTCGTTAAGATTCTTTTTCAGGCTTGATTTTACTTCGGATAGCCGTTATACCTTGAGTCAGGCAACGAAAAACATCCTTAAATCCCTTGACGAACCGGTTACGGTTACGGCATATTTTACCGAAGACCTGCCGCCGGACATTGCCATAGCAAAAAGAGATTTTAAAGACCTGCTCATCGAATATGCAAATATCTCAAGGGGTAAGGTGGTTTATGAATTTGTTGACCCCAACAAAGATACGAAAATAGAGCAAAAAGCTTTTCAATCGGGAGTTAGACCTGTTATGATAAATATGAGAGAAAAGGATGAGGCGACACAAAAAAAGGTCTTTCTCGGGGCAGTCATTCAGAAGGGTGACGAAAGCGAAGTTATACCGTTCATACAACCGGGTTCGGCAATGGAATACGACCTGTCGTCAAGCATTAAAAAACTGACTGCAAAAAACAAACCGGTAATAGGAGTGATGCAGGGTTTCGGATCTCCTTCGACGGGTGCTATGCCGCAGGCTTTAAAGCTTCTTGAAGTATTGTATGATGTTGAACCTGTGCGCATTGAAGATTCGACGGCTAATTTGCAAAAATATAAAACAATAGCGATTATAGCCCCTAAAGACACCATCCCCGATATTGTTTTTTCAAAGCTTGACAATTACCTTGCAGGAGGAGGAAACCTTTACATTGCATTGGACAGAGTGGATGCGGATTTGCAAACCGCAAGAGCCACGGTAATAAATACAGGGCTTGAAAAGTGGCTTGCAGGTAAAGGACTTACCGTTGAGCCCGACCTGGTTGTTGATGCCAATTGCGGAAGTGTGGGTGTACAGCAAAGAACAGGTATGTTCAATTTCACTACCAATGTAAAATTCCCATATCTGCCTATTATAGTCACTTTTGCCGACCATCCCATAACCACAGGGCTGGAACAGGTTATTATGCCTTTTGCAAGTTCGATTAAATATACCGGTGACACGGCAAACGTGTTTACTCCCATTGCAATGACATCGGAAAAATCGGGAACACAATCCGTTCCACTTTATTTCGACATTAATAAAAAATGGACGGATACGGACTTCCCGATGTCGAAAATTCCCGTTGGAGCAACTTTGCAAGGAAAAATTGCAGGAGGTGCCAATGCCTCTATAGTTCTGTTCAGCGACGGTGAGTTTGCCATAAACGGCGAAGGACAAAACCAAAAGAAGGTGTCGGACGATAATGTGAACCTGATGGTTAACTCCATTGACTGGCTGTCGGACGACACAGGCCTGATTGAATTAAGGACAAAAGGCGTTACTTCTCGTCCGCTTGACCAGATAGAAGAGGGTAAAAAAGCCTTCCTCAAATGGCTTAACTTCCTGTTGCCCATTTTCTTAATCCTTATTTACGGAATTATCAGAATGCAACGCAAAAGAAGTATCAGGGTCAAAAGAATGGAACCGGGTAATCTCGGATAGTATTTGATATTAATTTTAAAATGATAGAGTTATGATGTCGAAATTAATGAATACGAAAACACTGCTGATATTATTGGTGGTTTTGGTGGTAATCTATTTCCTTTCCACCCTCGGCGGCGATAAAGAGAGAACGTTCAAAAGTGAGATAGTAACTTTTGATACTGCAAATGTTACTAAAATAGTTATCACACCCAAAGCAGGTACGGGTGAAGATGTGATATTTACGAAAACCGGAAAAGAGTGGAAACTCGAATCGGGTGGAAAGAGTTATCAACCCGACAAAAATTCCACTCAACGTATTTTTAACGAATTGTTGAAAATGAGAGCGGAAAGGGTTGCAGCAACCGACGACTCGAAATGGAAAGAGCTTGAGGTTACCGATTCTACGGGGACAAGGATCAAAGTTTATGACGGCAATGATGCTGTTGCGGACCTCTATATCGGTAAATTTTCATATACGCAGCCCAAGGGTCAACCGTCACGTCGAAATCAGGGTAAAATGTCAACCTGCGTGAGACCCGCCGACGAAAATAATGTTTACGTTGTTGACGGTTTCATAAAAATGAACATCCCCGCAAAGGTTGAGAGTTACAGAGATAAGAATATTTGCAGGGTGAATAAAGATGATATCACGAAAGTTACGCTCAATTATCCCGAGGGAAGTTACACACTTCAAAAAGAGGGTACCAAGTGGCAACTTAACGGTCAAGCTACGGACTCGACAAAAACCGCAGCATATATCTCAAAGATAAGCCGTGTTACTGGCTCGAAGTTCATTGATGATGTAGAACCGAAAAGTTCAACACCGCAATATTCGGTTAAAATAGAGGGAAACAATATTATACCGGTTGAGATAAAAGCTTTTGCCGCCGATTCGGTAAATCAATATGTGATTGTCTCGTCAAATATACCCGATAGTAAATTCAGCGGAAGCAAAGGAAAACTGTTTGAGCGTATATTCCCCGAAATACCCGATTTGCTCGGCATTCCAAAAGAGGAAAAAGGAAAGAAATAAAAAATAAAAGGACTGAAAAATTTCAGTCCTTTTTTAGTTATAGAAAAAAATTACTTCCCTTTTTGTTCAATTCCCACATAGTACATGTCAAAACCTCCGTACCCGCCGGGAGGATTTGAATAAAAATGAAACAGATAATAATTTATGATTATCGGCAATACCGAATTATATAATATTAACTATTTTTGCTTCATATAATTTTCATAATGACAATAAAAAAGTATTCCGTATTTATTTTGCTTGCCGTTTATGCTGTTGTTGCAACAATTGTGATATTTGTTTTTAATGGTACGGGAGGAGAGGGCGACAGTATCACCCATTTTTTGTTCGCAAGATATGCTCCCGTACATCCCGAATTGTTTTTCGACCACTGGGCAAAACCTGTTTTCGTGTTATTATCCTCTCCGTTTGCACAATTCGGTTTTAACGGGATAAAAGTCTTTAATGTACTTGTGTCAATGCTTACAATATATTTTACCTACCGCATTGCTTGCAAACTAAATCTGAAAAATGAAATATTAAGTGCGATCTTTCTCATATTTTCCCCTTTATATTTCATATTAACATTTTCGGGATTGACAGAGCCTCTTTTTGCCCTGTTTGTAGCTTTGGGAATATATTTTGCTCTTAAAGAGAAATATCTTGCAGCGGCAATTATCATCTCCTTCCTGCCTTTCATCCGTTCGGAGGGATTGATAATAATAGGTATTTTCGGATTCTATTTTTTACTTAAAAACAACCGGAAATCAATTCTTTTGCTTCTTACGGGTCATATTGTTTACTCCCTTGCCGGTTATTTTATTTATCACGATATTCTTTGGGTTTTCACAAAAATCCCTTATAACAATTTGGGTAGTCCGTACGGCCACGGCGACCTTTTCCATTTTTTCAACGAATTGATATATGTTACCGGTGTCCCGGGTTACGTTTTGTTTTGGACGGGATACCTTTTTATCATTTTTAAAATTTTCAAAAGGTCTGTTTCCCTTGAGCTTGTAATATTGATTTTTCTCGGTTTCAGTGCCTATTTTACGGCACATACCCTTTTCTGGTATTTGGGAATTTTCAATTCAATGGGATTGAAAAGAGTTTTGATCGGTGTTATGCCGTTGATAGCAATAATTTCACTTACCGGATTTGATTTTATTACGGGAATATTGATTAAAAATCTTCTTCTTAAAAGAGTTATCGGCGTATTGATAATTATCTATGTTATGATATTTCCGTTCCTGCATAATCCTGCTTCCGTAAACTGGAAAAAAGATATGATGCTAACTGAGAAACAAAAGATAGCAAAAAATATTTCCGGTAAATTGGCGGATAAAAAGGCTGCCGGACACCGTTTTGTTTTCTCCGACCCCTATCTAAGCCTCGCCCTGAACATTGATTATTTTGATACGGAAAAAAGAATAGAGTTGACAAATGATTATCTTAAACATGTTAAATCGGGCGATATTATCATTTGGGATAACTGGTTTTCAAAAACACAACTGAACATCAGCCGGAAGGAAATTTCACAAAACAGTAAATTGCAAAATATCCTTTCAGCTGAATCTGCTGATAATAAAGAAATTATGTTTTTAGTCTATCAGGCAAAGTAAATATTTTGGTTACCGGAATACATCAAACCGACAATCCTTTCAATGTCGTGGTGCGATAATTTGAAATGAGCACCGTCAACCTTGTTTTTCTTCATCATATCAATGATTTCGTCTTTTTTATCTTCATCAATGCCAAGGTCTTTCATTTTCAGAGGACAAGATAGTTTTCGAAACAGATTTTCAAATGCCGATATTGTGTCATCCGGCGAAGTTGTCCCAAAAAGATTTTTACCCAATTCCGAAATTCTTCCCGGGTCTTTCTCTTTGACCACTTTCATCCAGGCGGGATAGGCAACGGAGAGAGTAGCGCCATGCGGAGAATCGTAAAGTAACGACAAAACATGTCCGATGGAATGCACACCCCAGTCACCGACAACCCTGCCGTAACCTGTAAGTCCGTTTAAGGCATTAGTTGCCGCATACATTATCTTTGCCCGCAGGTCGTAGCTGTGCAAATCATCCAGCAAGGCAGGACCGAACTCCATCGCCTCCCTGATAATGGAATAGACGAATTTATCGGACAAGCTTGCATCACCTGCCCCGAAATAGTTTTCAAGAGCATGTGCTATCAAATCGGCAATACCATAAGCGGTATATTCGCGCGAAACCGAAAAAGTAAACGCGGGATCAAGGAATGAGTGTTTGGGATATATCAAAGGATTTCCATATCCGATTTTTTTGTGGGTTTGCACATTTTGCAACACCGCAAAGGGATTCATCTCCGTACCCGTTGCTGCAAGCGTAAGAACGGCAATAACGGGAACTGCGGTTTGCGGCTTTGCCATCTTTATCATAATCCTCCAGGCCGAATCATCGCAAGGAATTGTCAGTGCCGTTATTTTTGCGGAGTCAATCACACTTCCTCCCCCGACGGCAAGAATAACATCCACATTGTGTTTTTTGCCCAACGCAGCAGCTTCATTTACATCTTCGAAAACAGGATTCGGCTTTATGCCGCCATACTCAATAATTTCAGCACCGGCAAGCTTTAACTGCTCCGTCACCTTGTCGTAAATACCGTTTCTTTTTATCGAACCCTTTCCGTACATCAAAAGAACTTTCTTCCCGTATTTTTCTATCGTCTTTCCCAGAGTATCCGTAACTCCTCTTCCGAAGTGGAGTTGTGTGGGATTGTATATTGTGAAATTTTCCATATCTAATTGTTTAAAACATTATTTTTTATCCATAATTCAAACAAAGGATCGGACATATAATAATACTTATTTCTGTTGAAAACTATTCCCGTCCCAATCAATTTTTTTAACGCCCTGCCTAAATTTATCTTTTTCGTATCAATATGCGAATAAAGTGATTTTCCGTGTTTTACAACTGCTATCAAGGTTTGAACATTTTCACGACTTTGATTGATATCTTCCCATTGCTTTTCAAGATAATTGTTTTCAAGCAGTAACACTTGCTCAATTATTGTCTTTAATTTGAATTTGTCATTAAGCATTCCGGCAGATTTATTCAGAATAATCTGCTGAACAATAAGTTGTGTATAATATGGATGTCCTTTTGTAAAATCCAATATTCCGTCAACTATATCTTCCTTGACGGTAACATTATTTGTTTTAAATGTTTTTAAAATATATCTCTTGAAACTATCCCTTTCAATATACCCAAGATTTATGATTCTTGCAAAACGGAAAAACGGGGAGTCGGGTTTTACAAAAAGTGTTTCCATAACAGATTCGTAACTACCTGAAAAGATATAAGTTGCATTTTCCTGCATCTGTATTTTCGACCTTACCATTTTAACAATTTTATCACCGTCAAACTTACTTATATCTCCAAACTCATCAAAAGCACAAACTATCTTTTTACCGTACTTCTCAGGATATTTGTCAATAAAATCAATACTATCCGACAACAATTCCCATTCGTCGGATTGCGATGTCCCGTATTTTAAAATAAACTCGAAACTTTCAATAGTTTGCTTTAGTTCGATATTTCTGAATACTTCCGTTATATTACCGGAAATTTTTCTGAATACTTTACCAAGTTTACGATTGTTGAGTACCTCTTCGGTTATTTTATGCGAAAGAGATTCCAAATTGGGTGTAGTGAAAAAATCAATATATGCAGTATAAAAGTTATTTGTCTTTAATCTGTCCAGTATTTCCAGAATCAACGAAGTCTTTCCAAATCTGCGTGGAGCAATAATAACTATACTTTGACCTATTGACAACAGTTCACTTATTAGGGCCATCTCTTTTTCCCGACCAATAAGTTGACTGCCTTTTACCGGTTTTCCAACCTGAATATTCGCCATACCTCAATTTTTTTTTGCAAATATAATACATAATATGTACCATACAACAAAAGTATTAAAAAAATAATACATAATCTGTATCATACACTATCTGTCTTATTTAGTATTCATTGCCATATCCTTGGCATACAAGTCGGCCATTGTATTTTCAAAATGCCCGGAATGAGATTTAACATACTGAAATTCAACATATTTCCCGTCGGTGATTTTGTCGAAAATCTTCCAGTATTCAATATTCTTCACTTTCTCGCCGTTGGCTGTTTTCCAATCGTTCATCTTCCAGTTAATTATCCACTCTGCCAATCCTTTTCTTACATATTGACTGTCGGTAACTATTCTTACCTCCTTTCTATCATTCACCAGTTCAAGACCTTTTATGGCTGCAAGCAATTCAAGGAGACTGCTTTTTTTAACGCCTGATTTGAAAGATTTAAGATCATATTTACCTTCGGGCGATTTAATGATAACGGCAAAACCGCCTTTACCCGTTTTAGACGAATAACTGCCGTCAATATACAATTCCGTAAGATTTTCCTTTCCCGAATCAATTACATAACTTTCGTTTTTACCATCTCTTTTATCCACTACTATTATTTGGGACATATCATTAAAAGCCGCCACATCTTTACGGTCTCGCAACACAAACTTCAGTCTGAACCCTTTATAATATGTTTCGGGGCGCTTTATATGTAACATTTTACGAAGTTGATACTCGTTACTTTTAAGCATCCCGGAAATGCCGTCTTCGTTTAAAAAATGCAATGCTCTTGATATGGGGTTGAATTTTATCAAAGTTGAATCATCCTTTGAAGAAATCTTTATCGTGAAAGTGTTGTTACTTTCATCAACTATTTCCATTTCAAAAACAACTATTTCCATTTCATTCTCATTTTCCACAAAGATATGGAATTTATTTACTTTTGTAAAAACAATTGAAAAATGATAAATACTGAAATATCACTTGAAAAGCTTAATGCAACAAGCAAAGATACGATGATCGAACATCTCGGTATTGAATATCTTGAGATGAAGGAGGGCTATGTTAAGGCCAGGATGCCTGTTGACAAACGAACCCGGCAACCCTATAAAATTCTTCACGGCGGCGCAACGATTGCACTTGCCGAAACTATTGCCAGCGTTGGTTCGGCTGCCATTGTGGATTTGGATAAATTTGACGTGAGGGGTGCCTCGGTTTCTGCAAATCATCTCGGGGCGGTATCTTCGGGATGGGTTACAGGTGTTGCCGAACTTATTCATAAAGGTAAAGCCACACATGTTTGGGATGTGAAAATCACAGATGAGAAAAACAGAAATATTTCCGTTGTCAGGATGACCATTATGATTATTGATAAAAAAAATATTAATTTTGTAAAAAAAGAAAAATTATGAGTGAAAACAAAACTATAATTGATTATTTATCTTTGAACAAAGATAGATTTCAGAAAGAATATCATATTACAAAACTGGGAATATTCGGATCAATTGCTCGAAATGATTTCTCCAAAGAAAGTGATATTGATATAATTATCGAATTTGAAGACAACACTCCCGAATTATATTCCATTAAAGAAAAACTACGGCAAGAAATTAGCTTAGAATTTAACCGTCAAGTTGATATTTGTAGAGAGAAATATATAAAACCGATATTTAAAAATCAAATTATTTCTGAAGCAATATATGTATAGTGCATCTCATAAAGATTATAGCTGTTTGCTAAACATACTTGATTCTATTGAAAAAATCATTTCTTACACTTCAGGTTTTAGAAATGCCGATGATTTCTTTAATGATACAAAATCATTTGATGCGACAATGATGAATTTTGTGGTGATTGGTGAAATGGCAGAAAAACTATCCGATAAATTAATTTCCGAAACCCAATTAAATATTGATTGGTTTAAAATAAGAGGATTTAGAAATATTATCGCACATAATTATTTTGGTATTGATGCTGAAGAAGTTTGGCAAATAATAAATTCAAAATTAGAAAGTCTTAAAAATGAAATTCAAAAGATTATTGAATAAAAAACTCATAATTTAAAAAGAACTAAGTGCAAAACAGATTGGTCAAACAGTTAAATCTTTGTGTCGGCAAGAATATTCCTTTCGTCAGTTACAGACTTCCTCATGAAACATCCATTCATACCCGGCTGCAACTTTCAGGTAAAATTAACTATGTGGAATATCCGAATGAAGTTTTTGATAAAGAAGGATTTATCTATGCTCCTTTTCATCGCAGGACGGATTTTCCGGTTATCTTTTTCGAACCGGAGACTATTATTGAAAATGATAAATTCGACAACATTTTATTGGAAAAGATAAAATCCCTTCCACCTCTGTATCCCGATTATGAAATTAAACCGCCGGAACAGGTCACAAAAGAAGAATATTTTAAAATGGCTGAAAAATTTGTTGACAGGTTCAATGATGATTTCAAAAAAGCGGTTCTTTCAAGGGTAAAAATAGTATCCAAACCTAAAGATTTCGATCCGGCCGGATACTTTCTGCAGCTAACAAAAAATTATCCCAATGCATTTTGTCATCTTATCCATATACCCGGTGCCGGAACCTGGACAGGTGCAACACCCGAAACATTATTACGTTCCGATATTCAAACCACAAAGACCGTCGCACTTGCAGGCACCTTATCCTCAAAAGGAAAGAAAACCTGGAAAGAAAAAGAGACAAACGAACAACAAATAGTTACCGATTACATTGAGAAACTGTTGATAGAGTTCGGTATAAAAAATTATAAAAAAGAAAAAACAACGACCGTACGTGCCGGCAATGCCCTGCATTTATCAACCGGTTTTACTTTTGCCACCAAGGAAATAAAAGACAGATTGCCGGATTTTATAGAAAAACTCCACCCGACACCTGCCGTTTGCGGACTACCGAAAGAAAAGGCACTCGACCTGATACTCGACACCGAAAAACACAACAGGGAATACTATTCGGGATTTCTCGGAACGGTAAATGTGAACGGTAAAACAGACCTTTTCGTTAATCTGCGCTGTATGAAAATATTGAAAAAAGAACTGGCTTTGTTTGCAGGCGGCGGATTGACAAAACAGTCCCAACCGGAAAAAGAGTGGGAGGAGACGGAACTGAAAGCAAAAACTTTGTTGTCCTGTTTATAAATTTCCCGACCTTTGCAGTCAGATATTATAAAGAATGACATCTGACAAAAAAAACATAGCGTTACTCACCGATATCTTTGTTAAAAAGGGATTGAAACAAATTGTCATTTCTCCCGGCTCGCGAAACGCACCGGTTATTATTTCATTTGCCAATCATCCCGATGTTGAAGCTTTGAGTATTGTTGACGAACGCAGTGCCGCATTTTTTGCTCTCGGTATGGCACGGAAAACAGGTAAAACGGTTGCTATTGCCTGCACCTCGGGGACAGCAGTGCTTAATTACGCTCCTGCCATTGCCGAAGCATATTACCAAAAGATACCTTTGCTTGTCCTGACTGCCGACAGACCGTCAAAAATGATTGATATCGGCGACGGACAGACAATCAGGCAAAGCAACGTATTTTCCAACTACATCAAAGAAAGTTTTGAGATTCCCGACACCATTGAAACAAACGGGGAAATCACCAAAACTGCAATGAAGATTAATGAAGCTATTGATATGACTATGTTTCCCGTACCGGGTCCCATTCATATCAACCTGCCGTTTGCAGAGCCTATTTACGGCCAAACCGTAAGGAAAAATTTTGATGTTGAAGTGAATGATATTCCGGTCTGGAATGGTGATTTGAGTGATACGGAGATTGAAAATTTTTCAAATATTTGGAACAACAGCCCTAAGAAACTAATGATAGCCGGTTTGATGAGCTACAACAGCCGGCTATCGGCATTGCTGAAAAAACTTACCGGTGATGATTCCGTTTTTCTTTTATCGGAAACCACTTCCAATATTCCGGACAATGTTTCCTGTTCCTGTATTGATACTATTGTGTCAACTATAGGGGAAGATGAGGCTGAAGATTTCCGACCCGACCTGCTTGTTACTTTCGGGGGACACATTATTTCCAAAATGATAAAAAGGTTTCTTCGCACCCATAAACCCCGTTATCACTGGCATATTGATCCCGTTGACATCAATATGGACACTTACGAAAGTCTTACATCCGAAATAGTTTCCTTCCCCGGATACTTTTTCGACAAACTTTTGCCATTCATAAAACCGGTAGAAAGTAACTATCGTGAAATATGGCAACGAAGAAGCGCAAGGTCTGAAAAACGACATTTTGAATTTTTGTCGAATGCACCCTATTCCGACCTCAAAGTTTTTGAAAAGCTTCTCAAGACCATTCCGGCGGAAAGCGACCTTCATCTCGGCAACAGTACACCTGTGCGCTATGTACAACTGTTCAAACCTTTCAGGAAATTCACATACTTTTCCAACAGGGGCGTCAGTGGAATTGACGGAACCGTTTCTACGGCTGCCGGTGCGGCTTACGCCTCCGAAGCTCCGACAACTCTGATTACCGGTGATCTGGCATTTTTTTACGACTCCAATGCCCTTATGAACAACTATCTGCATCCGCAATTAAGAATAATAATTATCAACAACTCCGGCGGCGGCATATTCAGATTCATCCCGGGGCCAGATGAAACGGGGCAATTGGAAAAATTTTTTGAAGCAAAACATAATTGGAATGCAGAATATATTGCAAAGGCTTTCGATATTCCCTATTTCAGTGCCGGAAACCTCAAGGAATTAAATAATGTTCTGAACGATTTCTACAAACCGCAAAACGGCAGACCTGCAATCCTGGAAATCTTTACTCCAAACAAGGAAAATGCTAAGGTTTTAAGAAATTATTTCAGGTTTTTAGCGACATAAATCTTTCCGGTTTTCCGAAATACAATGGTGTTTTGGATAAAAAGTGACTAAAATCCAATAGTGTTTTGGACTAAAAGTATCTAAAATCCAATGGTGTTTTAAAACATCTGAACTACTTTACGGAACAAAATCTTCGCTAAAAAAATTTTACTAATTTTGAACCGAAATAAAAAATTTTAAAAAATGGAAGCATCCGGAAAACTGACGAATTTACAATTGGAATTGCTAAAGGTTTTTAGTGTAAAGTTAAATGATGAGCAATTAAAAGAAATAAAAAGTATTCTTTCAAATTACTTTGCAGAAAAAGCATCGGATGAAATGGACGGATTATGGGAAAAAAATAATTGAAAGAAAGGCTAATTTTATTGTGGCATCAAACATCATTGAACTATTTTTAACATTAGAAAATATAGAAAAAAAAGAGGTTTTCTTTAAATGGGATTTAATAAAATCAGATAGAGATGATAACAAATTTGTTGACTGCGCTATCGCAGGAAATGTTGATTTTATCGTTTCAAATGATAGACATTTTAGTATTCTGAAAAAGACTACTTTCCCATTAATTAATGTTATTACCATAAACGAATTTATTAATATTCTTAAAAATGAACAATAATAAACGAAATTGGCAACCACTTAAAAAGTACAGTGATATCCTTTTTGAATTTTGGGAAGGAATTGCAAAGATAACTATCAACAGACCGGAAGTTTTAAATGCATTTCGTCCGACAACGGTTTCGGAGATGAGCGATGCACTAAAAATTTGTCGTGAAAATACCGATATTTATGTGGTGATATTAACAGGTGCCGGCGACAGAGCTTTTTGCAGCGGTGGTGACCAAAACTATAAAAGCAAAGGCGGATATCTTGATAAAGACGGTGTGCCAAGACTAAATGTACTTGATGTTCAAAAACAGATACGCTCCTTACCCAAGCCGGTTATAGCTATGGTAAACGGCTATGCAATCGGTGGAGGACACGTGTTGCACGTTATGTGCGATCTTACCGTTGCTTCGGAAAATGCTAAGTTCGGTCAAACAGGACCTAAGGTGGGTAGTTTTGATGCCGGTTTCGGCTCCTCTTATCTGGCTCGTCACGTGGGACAGAAAAAAGCAAGGGAGATTTGGTTTCTTAATCTGCAATATAGTGCCGAAGAAGCCGAACGTATGGGAATGGTCAATAAAGTGGTGCCGCAAGATGAACTTGAAGATGCTACTGTTGAGTGGGCACAAATAATGATGAGACGCAGCCCGATGGCACTGCGAATGATTAAAATGGGACTGAATGCCGAACTTGACGGACAGACCGGCATACAGGAACTGGCCGGAAACGCCACCTTAATGTTTTATATGATGGACGAAGCCCAGGAGGGTAAAAATGCTTTCCTTGAAAAACGTGACCCCGATTTTAAAAAATTTCCGAAATTTCCGTAAATTTGTAGTTTGTAAGAGCAACGATTTCATTATGAAAAAGCAACAAGTTTTGAAAATAGTTAAAAATGCCGTTCTAAAAGTGGATAGCAAAGCGGAAATTATTCTTTTCGGTTCACGTGCAAGAGGAGATTATAATGATGATTCCGACTGGGACTTACTAATTTTGCTTGATAAAAAAGAAAATGAAGAGATAAAAGATAAAATCCGCAAAAACCTTTTTTATTCGGAACTGGAAACGGATGAAATATTCGGCACCGTTATCCACAATAAAAGTGATTGGGAAAAATTTGAAGTTACACCTTTTTATCAATTTATTAAAAAGGAAGGTATTAAGATATGAAGTTCTCCAAACAAGATCTTATAAAATATAGGCTTGACAGAGCCTTTGAAGCTTTCGAGGAAGCTAAGATACTGGCAGATAACAATCATTGGAACATTGTGGCAAACAGGTTGTATTATGCATGTTATTATTCTATTAATTCTTTATTAATTAAGAACGATATTTTTACTAAAACTCATAAAGGTACTAAAAGCCAATTTCATCTTAATTTTATAAAAAATTCCAGAATTGAAAAAGAATTGGGTATTCTTTATTCAAAACTTTTTAACCTAAGACAATCAGCTGATTATGAAGATTTTATATTTTACACAAAGGAGACAATAAAACCCTTACTTCCAAAAGTTGAAAATTTTATTATTACTATCAGAAAATTTATAGAAACCGATGAATCTTAAACCCTGGATACAAGCTTTTCGCCTCAGAACACTGCCCTTGACTCTTTCAAGCATTGTACTGGGATGTTTCCTTGCCCGTTTCGACGGTGCATACAGCAGTAAAATTTGTATCCTTGCCATTCTCACAACCCTTTTCCTGCAAATACTTTCCAACCTTGCAAACGATTACGGTGACTCAAAACACGGTGTTGACAATTCAAACAGGAAAGGGCCCGAAAGAGCTGTTCAAAGCGGTATAATTACACCGAAAAAAATGAAAAGGGTTGTTATCCTGTTTATGATTCTCTCTTTTGTTAGCGGTGTATGGTTAATATACGAAGGAACCAAAGGATTACCCGTGATAAACCTTTTTGTCTTTCTCGTAATCGGTCTTGGAGCTATTGCCGCCGCCGTAAAATATACTATCGGCGAGCATCCTTACGGTTATGCCGGTTTCGGTGACCTTTTCGTGTTTCTGTTTTTCGGAATAACGGGAGTTGTGGGTACATATTATCTGAATACCCACTCTTTCAACCCTGAAATACTTTTACCTGCTTCTGCAGCGGGATTTTTAAGCACAGCCGTCCTAAATCTCAATAATATGCGCGACAGGGAAAATGACAAAAATTCGGGTAAGCGGACACTGGTGGTTAAAATAGGTATTGAAAAGGCAAAATGGTATCACTTTTTTTTGCTGTCCGGTTCGGTCATAACAGGTCTTGCATATATGATCCTGAATTATCATTCACCGTTTCAGATGCTGTTTTTACTGACTATTCCCATGCTTTGGATTAATGCTGCCGTGGTTTTTAAAAATACCATTCCCGAAGAATTAGACCCGTACCTGAAAAAACTTGCATTAACAAGTCTGCTTTTTTCCCTTGCATTCGGGATTGGTTTGCTATTTTAACTTATTAATTAACTGCTATGACCAACAACGATATAATCCGCCGCATACGCTATACATTTGACTATAGCGATTCAAAAATGATGGAAATTTTTGGCAATGCCGGGTTTCAGGTTACAAGAGCCGAGCTAAGTGATTGGTTAAAAAAAGATGATGACCCTGATCATAAAACTCTTTATGATAACCAGCTTGCCGTTTTCCTCAACGGATTGATCAACTATAAACGCGGTAAAAAGGATGGAGCGGAACATAAACCTGAAAAGAAATTAAATAATAACATCATTTTCAGAAAATTAAAAATTGCGTTAAACCTAAGAGATGATGAGATCCTTGAAATTCTTAAACTTGCAGGCAAACAAATCAGCAAACACGAACTAAGCGCTTTTTTTCGTAAACCCGGACAAAGCCAATACCGCCCTTGTAAAGACCAAATACTGCGTAATTTTTTACAGGGTATGCAGCTAAAATACCGCGATAACAAGAACCAGACTACCAATGAATCCGGAAATTAAAGCATATAGTAAAAAATATACCTTGAAATTCAAACGTCCGGCGGGCACCTCCAGGGGTATTCTTACTTCAAAAGACGTATGGATTATTACTGTTTACAATAACTCCACAGGTCAAAAGGGTATCGGCGAATGTTCACCACTTTGGGGATTGAGTATTGACCGGCGGGACAGCTATGAACAAAAACTCGCGGAAGTTTGTGAAAACACCGGTGATTATGATTTTTATCTTGAAAAAGGGTTGAAAGATTATCCTTCAATACGTTTCGGACTGGAAATGGCGTTAAAAAATCTAACTGCTGGAACCGAACATCTCTATTTTCCTTCAAAATTCACACTTGGCCAAGATTACATTGAAATAAACGGACTGGTTTGGATGGGTGAGTTTGAATTTATGCGAAAGCAGATTGTCGAAAAAATCGAATCGGGCTTTTCCTGTATTAAACTGAAAATAGGTGCCATTGATTTCCAAAAGGAGATTGAGTTGATAAAAACCATACGAAGAGAATTTACTGCCGAAGATATTGAAATAAGAGTTGATGCCAACGGTGCTTTTACGGCTGAAAAGGCTTTGGAAAAACTAAAAATTCTTTCTGACTATAACCTCCATTCCATCGAACAACCTATCAGACAGGGACAATGGACGGAGATGGCAAAATTATGCGAAACCTCTCCTCTGGCCATAGCCCTTGACGAAGAACTTATAGGTATTACGGATACAAAACGGAAAGTCAAAATGATTAAAACGATCAAGCCGCAATATATCATTCTTAAACCAAGTCTTCTCGGTGGCTTTAAAGCATCGGAGGAGTGGATTGAAATTGCGGGAAACAACGGAACGAAATGGTGGATTACTTCCGCTTTGGAATCAAACACCGGACTTAATGCAATTGCACAATGGACTTATACTCTTGGAAACAAAATGCCCCAGGGACTTGGTACCGGACAACTATTCTCAAACAATTTCTATTCTCCCCTTTATATTGAAGAAGGTAAACTGAGGTTTAAACCGGAATACACCACCGTAAATAAATAGCCTGTTCTCCTGCCTGTTTTGCAAGAAAAGGGTTACAATATATTGATTTTACATATTATTGGGTATCAGTTGATTGCATTTATACCTGATGCCTTTGCGGTTCTTAGTGCCTTACTGGCAAAATAGCAGAAAAGTAGCCGCAAAGACACAAAAGCTCAAAAAAAACACAAAGAAAAACTCACAAAAACGGGCTCATCACATTTCCCAACGGGTCAGTTGTTCTGAATATAAAATCCCGCCCTTTGTGGTCAAATGTTTCACTCAAAATCAAAAGAATTTTGAAAAACAGCTGTTTCCAATAATATGTATCTTTGCAATTTAAGTATCAAAGATACTATTTCTCAAATGAAAAAAGCGGTCAGTAAATTCATCATCCATTGGCATTCCAAAGAGCCTGATATTCTCGTAAGAACATCAGGTTCAACAGGTAAGCCTAAAACTATGAGGTTGTCGAAAAAATCAATGAAGGAAAGTGCAAGGTTAACGGGTGAGTTCCTGAACCTTAAAAAAGGCGACCGCGCTTTGCTTTGTCTCCCCATTGATTTTATTGCCGGTAAAATGATGGCCGTTCGTGCGGATGTTATAGGAATGAAATTGATTGCTGTAAAACCTTCTTCCAACCCTTTGAAAACCATTGATGCAGAGTTTGACTTTGCCGCAATGACACCAATGCAGGTTTACAATATTCTGAACACCGGAAACGGATATGAAAAACTCAATAGGATTAAAAATCTTATAATAGGTGGCGGTGATATAGGGCACAACCTTTTGCAACGAATACGCAAACTTAATAACAAAACCTACCACACCTACGGAATGACCGAAACAATTACTCACGTTGCAATGAAAAAACTTACCGGACCTGTCCCCGATAAACATTTCAAAGCACTAAAAAACATAACTTTTGAAAAAGACGGCAGGGATTGCCTTGTGATAAATGCTCCTCATATATCAAAAGATAAAATTATTACGAACGACATCGTCGAATTGTTCGACAACACCGGTTTCGACTTTAAAGGAAGATTCGACAATATGATAAACACAGGCGGTATAAAGGTTTTTCCCGAAACCGTTGAAAAAAAATTAAGCAAATATATACGTGGCAGATTTATTATTGCCGGTCTGCCGGATGAAAAACTGGGTGAAAAAGTGGTTTTGATTGCCGGACAATCCAATACGGACATTTCAACTGACATATTCAGCCGTGCAGGTTTGACAAAGTACGAAACTCCCAAAGAAATACACTATATCAAGCTATTCCGGGAAACGGAAACCGGAAAAATCGACAGAATTGAAACAAAGAAATATTTTATTGATCATAATAAAATGAAATAATAAAAGGCGGAAAAATGATTATAGAAATGAAAAAGAACTCCGATTAATTTCGGAATATTATTTCTTATTCATCCGTTTTACAAAGTTCAACCGTCGGTTGTTGAGGCATTTCGTCGGCAAGCAGCCAACGGAAAAACATAATTGCCTCCTTATATCCCGCAGTACTAACCCAATTCTCATTATCCATCGGACGATGGCTCAGATAAAGCGTATAACTACCGTCATCATTGGGTTTTGCCTCTCCTTTATTGATACAAACCTTATGATTTTTATAATCCATTGATTGCATAAGAAAATTCCAGGTCTGCATTCCCCAGTAAACACATTCCGGTGAGGTGAATGTAATTTTAAGGTACTCGTTTTCTTCAAGTTTGAAACGTCCGAAGCAGTAAATATTATCAACCGTACCCCAGCCGCCCTGATCGGCTTCAAAAGGAAAAGGAGGCAGAAAATCGTTAAGCGGAAACTCCACGGGTAAAGGTGCTATCCAGGTTGATTGTTCAAAGAAATTTCGCATCATACGAATTCGACGTGCAAGCTCTTCGTCACTCATTGGTCCGGGTTTATCAACAGGTTTCAGATTTTCAATATGAAGATCGCTTTCACGACTGTTGAAACGGTCGAAGAAATACTCGCGCGTTAGCATATTTACTGCATCCGTATCAAGCTTGAATTCGTTTTTCCCTTTCGGTTCGGGAGTTAGTTTTATCTCAAAACCGCCGTCGTCGTCAAAATCAATATCTCTGTGATTGATACTCAAACATACGCGTTCCGTCATTTCACCGTTAGGTTGTCCGCCGTAAACCGTAAAAGAGAGATAGCAACTGTCGTAACGTCTTCCTTTTATAAGATATTCCTGATCACCGCGCAATTGTGTGAAATAGTACACCGAATCCACATTGTCGCCGAGAAGTTTGTGGTCTTCGTCGGCAAGCAACATAAAACGCGGTCGCAGCGGGTCGTTGAAAAGATAAAATTCAATACTTGATTTCAACAAATGGAAAATATGACTGTATCCGTCAATATGTCCTTGTTTATCAATTACTTTATCAGGATCAAGAAAAGTCTTGTCCGTATTTTTTATTATTTCGAGAAACTCGTTCAGTGCCTTTTTGCTTTCGTATATCATTGTTATTAATGTTTATAATTCGGATAAAAAATCAATATATGTTGTAAACTTTTCGTTAATAAAATCTTCCGTCAAATCAAAATCCGCAAGACTGTAAACATGAACCCCTTTCTTATCTTTGGGATTCAATTCGATGAAACGTTTGAATTTATTTACCGTTTCCTCAGGCAAATCCCAGTTGAAATGTTCATAAATTCTTTTTACCGTTCCGATTTGGTCACCGGCAAAATCATCAAATTTTATATCAAGTATTTGGTCTTCTTTCCCGAGTTTTTTTCTACTCTCCATAAAACGTTCAAAAAACAAGCTCCATATATTTGCCTGTTCCAGACCTGTTTTTGCAGGGTCTTCGTGATCGCTGTAAAGCGAACGTACCGATGAAATAAGACTGGCGGTGGATGCCACTATTTTGGCAGGATGTCTGTGGGTTACAATGATACGTGCATCGGGATAAACCTCAAAAAGTTCGGGCAACCTCATCAGGTGTACAGGCGTTTTCAAAAGCCATCTTTCGGCTTTCACGCCACCCGATTGCAGATATTGAAGAAAACGTTTGTGAAAACGCAAGGTACTTAACTGGTCAGACCCGTTAATAAACCAATCCATATATGAAGGAACGTGAAATATTGTTGCAGGCTGAAAAGAGTTAAAATCAAATGCGGTAATACCAAGACACTCCTGCGGTTCGGTAGCTTCCATATAATGTTTCAATTGAAAGTCGGGCACCAGTTTGAACAACTGTTCAAAATCTTTTCTGACCCTTCTAATCTGCGGATTATCACTAAAAGTATCAGGTGTGGGAGGAGGATAAGGCAACAGACATTCCCAGGCAAGAGGTGATCTGTGTGCAGGATCTTTATGCATCATAGCATGCAGGATGGTAGTACCGGTACGCGGCATTCCAATAATGAAAACCGGATCTTTGATCTCCGCCTGTTCTATTTGCGGATTTGCCGCCAACAACTCTTCCACCTTAAAACGGCCGTACAAAGTACGCTCAAAGAGAGCTCTGACAGCCATAGCACCAAAGGGATTAGGCCTTCCTTCGCTTTTAATGGATTCAATAAGTCTTTTCAAGCCTTCTTCGGTAAGTCCCGGCAACGGACCGTCGTAAGTAGCTCTTTTTTTAGCTTTGGAAATAATTGAATCCGCATCAAGCCTGAAAGGGTCAAGACCCATCTTTTTCAATACATTACCAAAACCGTTAATACCTTTTAGTACGGAACTTCGCTTTATATGAAGTCCCGGTTGTGTAATTATCGCCATACTATGTTAACTGTTTGAGTTTTCTTGCCAGATTAAGGTCACCTTTAACTTTTATTTTTCCGGTAAGAGTTGCCATCATCGGTTTAATCTCATTTTTTTGAAGTTTAACATATGTTTCTTTACTCATTATTATAGTGCAGTCAGCCTCTTCATCAATTGCATTTATCAGGTTTTTACCTGAAGTTCCGTCAATGAGGATAATATCTTCATCAAGCTTGAATTTTAGTTTTTTTCCAAGCGGTTCTATAGATTTTATCTTTTCCGCAAGTTCGTTTCGTATATCTTCTATTTTCATCGTATTAAAATTTTTCATTAAGATCCCATTTAAAGATTAATGCTAAACAGAAATTCAAACTGTTCAGCACCGAGCCGCATTGTCTGCCACGGCAAAGCGGCGGAAAAGCCACTTCTTTTTGGAAGGCAGTCTTAATAACTACTATTCATCAGGCAATTCACCTTCATCTTCATCATAAATTCTAACCCTCACTCCGTCGTACCGTTTTTCAACACCGTTTTTATAAAAAATTGAAATAAAAGGTGTTCCGTCATAATTATATTTTATCCACTCACCGTCTTTCAGACCCATAGAGTAGTTTCCTTCCTTCTTTTTATTTCCGTTGGGCCAGTACCAAACGTGATGACCGTTGGGATTATCTTCGATAAATTCACCTTCAAAACTCAACTGCCCGTCAGGATAATAACTTTTCCACATACCGTGACGCATTCCATCAAGATATTCACCTTCTTCGCGGTGATCGCCATAATCAAAAATCCATTTACCATCCCTGTAATCCTCAATATAATCGCCTTCGGCAATTACATTTCCATATTCATCATATTCAATGCTATGACCATCGAGCATTCCATTGAAGTAACTCTCCTCACGTTCCGGCTGACCGTCTGGGTAATACCACGTCCATATTCCGTCCAATTTACCATCTTTGTTGTAAGAACCAATTTGTTCCAACTGACCGTTTTTAAAATAAAACTTCCATTCTCCAATCCTCTTACCTTTGTCATAAGTACCCACAGCCTTTATTGCACCGTTGGGATAATATTCTTTCCAGGGTCCGTCGCGTAAACCCTCTTCATTGGTAATACCTTCAGCGACCACTTTTCCGTCGTGAAAAAGATATCCCTTCACAATATTTCCTTGTTCGTCATATTCCCTTCTCACACCTTCGGGAACATCATTTTTATAGCTTGCCATCACTTTTATCTTACCGTTAGGGTAATATTCGGTTTTAATATCCAGTTTGGCAAGTTCCGCCACATTTTCCTGCAGCACTCCGTCAACATATTTTGAAGTGGATATAAGATTTCCTTCCTCATCATAATCCTTAAAATATCCGTTTTCAAGGTCGTTTTTATATTCACCTTCTTTGCGTATTTTTCCGTCAGGATAAAACCATACCCATTTACCTTGTTTAAGTCCCTTACCATCAATACGGTTTATATTTTCAACTTCTTCAATATATCCTTTTCTGTAATGAATAAGTTCAATAACCCTTCCGTCGCTTTTAGCAAACTTTTTACCAAGACCTTCTTCCAAGCCGTCAACAAAAGGAACCTCCTTTTTCAGTTTTCCACCGGGATAATAATAAAAAGTATAGCCTTGTTTAACATCGTCAACAAAATTTTCCTCCATCATCTCATCTTCCTGATAAGTACGTCTGATTCCATTCTTTTTACCTTTTTGATAGGTAATTTGCAAGACAACTTTTCCGGTATCGTTATAAAAGGTCCAGATACTGTCAAGTTCAAAATTCACTCTTTTACCCTCGGATTTTACGGTACCGTCCTCATAAAAAGTTTTCCAGTAACCGTCAGGCTTACCGTCGCGCATTGTTCCGATACTTGAAATTTGTCCGTTTTCGTAATGAAATACATTTACACCGTCCGGATTTATCGTGTCCGTCTTATTCTGAGCATAAATAGATATTATTGAAAAAAATAATATTATTATCAAACCTATTTTCATCTGTTTATAATTTTGTATTTCATTGATATTTAGCCTGTTTTGTCATAATTTTTATAACAAATTCATTTTCCTCGAAATATCCAACATTCTTTTTATGGGTATTTCCGCTTTTTTAATAACATCTTCGGATAATATTATTTCAGGGGTTTCATTTTTCAAACTCAAATAAATTTTTCCGAGTGTTATCTTTTTCATATAAGGACAATCGTTGCAGGAACAGGTTTCGTCGGTTGCCACAATTAAAAATTCCTTATCCGGCGAATTTTTTTGCATTTCGTGCAATATTCCCGTTTCCGTGGCAACAATATATTTTTTCGACGGGTCTTTCATAGTAAATTTCAACATTGCAGTTGTGGAGCCCACAAAGTCGGCAAGCTCCAAAACCTGTGCCTTGCATTCCGGGTGAGCAATAACCTTTGCATCGGGATTTTCCATTTTCAGGTTTATAACAGCCTCGGTAGAAAGAATATCGTGAACCTCACATGTACCGTCCCACAGCACCATATTTCTGCCGGTAATGTTATTTATATATCCTCCGAGATTTTTATCAGGAGCAAAAATTATCTTTTCCTCTTCGGAGAAAGATTCCACAATTTCTTTTGCATTACCCGAAGTACAAATAACATCCGACATGGTTTTTATATCCGCAGTACAATTTATGTAGGAAATAACTTTATGATCGGGATACTTTGCCTTAAATTCCGCAAAATCGTCCTTTGGACAGGAATCGGCCAGCGAACAACCGGCTTCGAGATCGGGAAGCAGTACTTTTGTACCGGGATTGAGTATCTTTGCAGTTTCGGCCATAAAATGAACGCCGGCAAAAACAATAATATCGGCCTTGCTCTTAGAGGCATTTTGTGAGAGACCCAGGCTGTCGCCAACATAATCGGCGATATCCTGTATTTCGGGTATTTGGTAATAATGTGCAAGCAAAACCGCATTTTTTTGTTTTTTAAGTTCAAAAATCCTTTCAATCAACTCTTCGTTTGTAAAAGTAACCGGTTTTGAATTATCGCTTTTTGAAATCATTTTTTAAAAGATATTATTATTATATTTTTATTTAAAAATTTAATGTTATTATCATGTTCCTGTTAATTGTGTGAATAAAAATACCGTCGTTCACTTGACTTTTTCATCTATGAAATATTATTAACACAAATTCAACATAATTTAGTATTATAAATTAACCGTTTATATAGATTTTAACATTATGTTAACAACGTTTTTAATGATAAAATTTTGCTTATTTTCATACTTTTTTTTGTTGATATACACCTTAAAAATTGTTAAAAATAAGCGTTAACTTTTGCAAAAACTAATTTTATCGTGCCATTGTTAATATCTCAAATGCTTTTTAAAAATTAGTAACAAAGGTAAACAGATATTAACATATATGATGTTAAAAACTATTATTTTTTTGATTTAAAGCATTATAACTGAAAAAATATAAATACTTTTTTTAAATAATTCATTAATTTATAGATATATATAATTTATAACTATTTTTGTTTCCTGTTAAAGTTGTTAACATGAGCGAAAAAAGTAATATTATTCCCATTGGTTCGGACCATGCGGGTTATAAATTGAAACAATATCTAATTGAAACTCTTTCTGTTGAAGGATTTGAATTTAAAGATTACGGAACATATTCCGAGGATAGTGTTGACTATCCGGATTTTATTCATCCTGTTGCAAGCTCAGTCAATAATGGTGAATTTGAACGCGGAATAGTTATTTGCGGTAGCGGACAGGGAGCAAATATGACCGCCAACAAGCATCCCGAAATAAGATCTGCTTTATGCTGGGATTTGGAGCAGGCAAAACTGTCGAGACAACATAACGACGCAAATATTATTGCTTTGCCCGGTAGATTTATTAATTTTGACACCGCCGTAGAGATGGTTAAGATTTTTTTTAATACAAAGTTTGAAGGAGGACGACATAAAAGGAGAATTGATAAAATTCCTATTTCGGATCTTTCATTTGAAGATGTAAATAGTGATATTTCAAATCTTTTATAAAATGAAAAAATAATAAAGTAACAATGCAGCACACATACCAAAAATTCATAAAGGACTCTGAGAAAAAGGCTTTCGATCTTGAGCATCGGAGCAAGATCAGGTTCAATATGTCGAAATATTATGCTGCAGTTGAAAAAGGTAAAAAACAGTACGATAATCTGGAGCTTGCACGTGAGCGTGCTGCAGCAATTAAACATAAGGTTGTAAATGAACTGGATAAGTATCTTATTGAATTTGCTGCCAACTTTGAGAATAACGGTGGAAAGATAATTTGGGCTACCGATGGTGACGAGGCTGTGAAAGAGATACTTTCCGTTATAAAAAAATATGATGGAAAGCATGTGGTCAAGTCCAAGTCAATGACAACCGAGGAGATAGAAATAAACGATGCTCTGGAAAAAGAGAAAATAGAAGTTGTAGAGACCGACCTGGGAGAATATATTGTTCAGGTGGCCGGCGAGAAGCCTTATCACATTGTGACACCTGCAATGCACAAATCGAAAGAGGATATTGCGGAGCTCTTTCACGAAAAATTCAACACTCCGGAAAAGAGTACTCCGGAAGAACTGACAGGTTTCGTTAGAGAAAAATTGAGAGATAAGTTTATTAATGCCGATATAGGAATAACAGGCGGTAACTTTTTGATTGCCGATACGGGTTCCGTATGTATTACGGAAAATGAAGGAAACGGGCTGATGTCAATGTCATTTCCCAGGGTACATATTGCCATCGTTGGAATTGAAAAATTAATTCCTTCAATAACCGATCTTGATTTATTCTGGCCTTTACTGGCAACACACGGCACGGGACAAAATATGACGGTGTACAATTCAATAATTTCAGGTCCTAAAAAAGAAGGAGAGAGTGACGGACCGGAAGAAATGTATCTTGTACTTCTTGAAAATAACAGGTCGGAATTATTGAAAAAAGATATTCAAAGGGTAGCTCTTTCCTGTATCAGATGCGGTGCCTGCTTGAATGCGTGTCCCGTTTATAAAAATATTGGAGGACATACTTACGGAACAACATACAGCGGACCTATCGGCTCTGTAATAACACCTTTTCTTAAGGGAATGGACGAATATAAACATCTCTGTTTTGCATCATCGCTTTGCGGTGCATGTACGGAAGTGTGTCCGGTGAAAATACCCATTCATGAACTTTTGCTTTATAACCGAAGTGATATTGTAAAAGAGGGATATATGGGTAAGATGGATAAATTAATGGTCGGTGCCTGGACAAAGACAATGATGAAAAGGAAAAGAATGGATTTCTTCAAAGCAAGTTATAAAAACTTTGTACTTAGAACTTTTTTCAAAAAGGTATGGGGTCCGCGACGTGAAGTACCCAAGGTAGCTCCAAAATCATTCCGTGAGATGTGGATTGAGAATAATCCGTTGTAATAATTTCAAATACATTTGAAAAAACTGTAATAATTAAGATATATTAAATTATATTTGAATTTTTTTATATCTTTGCAGAAGTATAAGATATACCTGAAATAAAATGCAGCAAATTTTTGATAATTTAAGAAGATATAATTGTTGGGATGGAAATCTGTTTCCCATTGGTTTTCAACGAAATGAATATCTGAATAATATTGTTAATTATCTTGATAACAGGTTAATTAAGGTTCTTGTCGGTCAACGTCGTACGGGAAAAAGTTATCTTTTGCGGCAGATTATAAAATTGCTCATAGAAGAAAAAAGAGTTAATCCTAAAAATGTTTTCTATTTTAATAATGAGTTTATAGGTTTTGACAAAATAAGGAGTGCCACGGACCTTGATACCTTGTTTATGTTTTATAAATCGGAAATAAAACCTGAAGGAAAAATATATATTTTTTTGGATGAGATACAGAATGTTGAATCGTGGGAAAAATTTGTAAATTCTTATTCTCAGGATTTTACAAATGATTATGAGCTTTTTATTACGGGTTCAAATTCAAAACTACTTTCAGGTGAGTTGGCAACTCAATTATCAGGCAGATTTGTTGAGTTCCATGTTTTTCCTTTTAGTTTTCATGAATATTGCAACTACAAAAAATCGGATATAAACAGAGATAATTTTATTAAGTATTTGAAAACGGGAGGATTGCCGGAAATGCTTCATTTGGAAGGTGAAGAAATAAAACGGCACTATGTTGAAAGTTTGAAAAATACTATTATTTTACGTGATATAGTTGAGAGATATAAAATTAAGGATGTACAATTACTTGAAGATATTTTCGGATTTTTGATAGCTAATGCAGGTAATCTTACTTCACTTACAAGTTTGGTAAAATATTTCAAAAGCAAGTTGCGGAAGACAAATTATGAAACATTATCAACCTATGTTTCATATTTGAAAGATACTTTTTTGATTCACGAAGCATCCCGATATCAATTAAGGGGAAAGGAAAAATTGTCGGGTCAACGGAAATATTATCTTAATGATTTGGCATTTAAAAATTATCTATCCGGTTATTATCCTTTTGACATTGGATATAATCTTGAAAATTTTATATATTTACAACTTAGGATTTCAGGTTATAAAGTTTCAGTCGGAATAATTAATGGAAAAGAAATAGATTTCGTAGCTGAGAAGGGAGAAGAAACAAAATATTTTCAAGTTTCTTATGTAATGAATGATAAATCCACAATTGACAGAGAATATTCAAATTTATTACTTGTAAAAGATAATTTTAGAAAGTATGTGGTTTCCCTTGATGAAATAAAATTTTCAGGCTATAAGGGTATAGAACACTTATGGCCCTGGGAAGTTAAATAGTTTTACTCTCCGAAAATCTCTTTCAGCTTATTGTTCAGGTCGTCACCGCGAAGCCCTTTGGCAATAATGGTACCGTCGGGGTCGAGGAGGACGTTTGACGGGATGGCGCTTACGCCGTACAGTTTGCCGGCTGCATTACCCCAGCCTTTCAGGTCGGAAACATGTTTCCAGGTCAAATGGTCGTCATTAACCGCTTTCAGCCAGTTTTTTTTATCCTTGTCGAAGGAGACTCCGAGAATGTTAAAACCTTTTTTGTGATATTTGTTATATGTTGCAACGAGATTGGGATTTTCGGCACGGCAGGGACTACACCATGATGCCCAGAAATCAATGAGCAGATAATTGCCGTAAAGCGACGAAAGTGTAACCGGATTACCGTCCGGGTCGTTCATTGTAAAGTCGGTGGCCTTTTTTCCTATTGCAACTTTCTTGAGTACATCCACCCTTTCCTGAAGTTTTTTGGCATATTCCGATTTTGTTACTGACGGGTCAAAATTATTCAGAACCTTCTCCAGTTGATTTTCGTCGTAGCTGTACGAATTGAGATAGACAACAAAGGCCGAAACTACCGATTTATTGTTTTTCATTGCATAATCAAGGGCATATTGCTGTCTTAAAGCATCAACACTGTCCAGTTTCTTTTCCCACATTTTGGCAGTGGCATCATCACCGGCATTTTTTGCTTTTTTCATATTTTCCCACATCATATTAAGTTGCTCTTCAAAGGATGCAGATTGATCGTTAAAATCGTTGAACTCTTTGTTCGACTTGGAACCCGTCACTTCCGGGTTTCTCATATCTTCCTGATTTATTTTTATGTCAATTTCCGAATTTTCGGCAAAAAACCTAACATATTGACGATTTCCTTCCAACTGAATATAATAGATCTCAGGATCATTCATAGTTCCTTCAAATTTGAAAGTGCTGTTTTGAGCCTGCGTGGAATCCAACAAAATCCATTCTCCGTCACCGCGTTTTTTCAGATATACGGTTCCCGAGAAATCACCGGAAATGGTTCCTCTGATAGTATAATTATCATTTTTAGATGTAGTTGTGTTAGCTTTTTTGTTTTCGTTGTTATTATTGCACGAAGCCAAAACAACGAGTGATATTAAAACCGCAAATAATTTTTTCATATTAAATAATTTAAATATTAGGATGCAAAGATATAAATCAAATAATAGCTAACTGATAAAATGTTTGTTTTTATTTTGTTGAAATAAAATTTTCTTATATTTGCAAGTCCGAAACAAAACATTTTGACAACAAAACCTGAAATATCATTGAAATTCGATACGCACAAGGGAGCGAAAATTATTGCTTTACATTTTGTGTATGATAGGTCATTGATTGATAAAGTAAAAAAAATAAACGGGATACACTGGAGCCAAAGCAAAAAGTTCTGGTATATAATGGAAACAGATTTTGTTTTATCACAAGTGTTTGATACACTTAAAGATGTAGCCTACATAGACTATTCATTAATAAAAAATTCAAAGAAAAATAAAGGTACGCAAAAAACGATAAAAACAAAAGTAAAGATTCCTCAATCATATATTGATAACCTTGATCAAAGAAGGTATAGCAAAAGCACAAAAGAAACCTATATCAACTACTTTGAAGATTTTATAAGACATTTTCCAAACAGAAACTTAGATAGTATAACGGCAAATGAAATCAATAAATATATTTTGCAATTAATCAGAGAAAAAAACATCTCACCAAGTCAACAAAATCAGCGCATCAATGCAATTAAGTTTTATTACGACAAGGTTTTGGGAAGGGAAAAATTGTATATAGATATTAAACGTCCGATAAAGAAAAAGAATATGCCTAATGTTTTATCCGTTAATGAGATAAAACAGATGATAGATGTTACAAAAAACTTGAAACACAAGTGTATAATAAGCCTTTTATATTCGGCGGGGTTAAGAAGAAGCGAGTTAATTAATCTGAAAATATCGGATATTCTTTCGGGGCAAATGTTGATAAAAGTACGGCAGGCTAAAGGGAATAAAGACCGCTATGTGGGACTTTCAAAGCATATGCTTAATCTTTTAAGAGAATATTATAAAATTTATAAACCGAAAGAGTGGGTAATAGAAGGACAAAATGGAGGGCAATATAGTGCTGAAAGTATATTGAAAGTGGTAAAGAGTTCGGCTAAAAATGCAGGAATTAAAAGGAATATAACTCCTCATATGTTACGCCATTCATTTGCTACGCATCATTTGGAACAAGGAACTGATTTAAGATATATACAAGAATTTTTGGGTCATAATAGCTCAAAGACAACAGAAATTTATACACATGTTGCAAAAACTGATTTTATGAAGTTTAAAAATCCATTGGACAGCATATATGAAAATAGCAGTTAAAAAACGGAAAAAGTACGTTATACTCCCCATATTATTGGAGTAAGCGTACCATTTCGATTTTCCAATGCAGAAATAAAAGTAATTAGGTAATTTTACACAGACGTTAGCTAACAATTGTATTTATGAATATATTAATTAAAAATTTCTTATGACGCAACACCCAAGTTTACAGACTCTTGACAAGAGGGAGCAAA
>JALSSR010000221.1 GCA_026984135.1 Bacteroidales bacterium | reverse complement strand
TAGTAAGGAGCCATAAATTCTTTATCCACATACGATTTGAATCTGTCATGCACCTTATAAAACCAATTGAACATTCCTTTCGACTTCCCGTCGGACTCAATTAGAAAAACCTTGCGGTCGTTAAAGGTTTTCTTTTGATCCTTTACCTCAATAACACCTATTCCGGCGGTTACCTTTCCTGTCATCCAGGAATCGTAATAAAACCTGAAAGTGAGTTTTTCACCGGAATGAAAGGCATTATTTTCCGCTTTCCTGAACTCTTCCTGCGAAAGAGCAAGATATCCGGTCGTTAATAGCAACAATATTGAGAAAAGATATTTCAATTTACCGATAAAAGCGATTTTTTTAACCAACAACAACATTAATGATCCTTTTGGGAACAACAATAACTTTCCGCACTGTTTTTCCGGCAATATATTTCTCCGATCTTTCATCCGCCAAAGCCGCTTTTTCTATTTCATCTTTCGACATATCCACCGGAAGTTCCAGTTTGAACCTCATCTTACCGTTAAACGAAACAGGATACTCAAAAGTATTCTCTTTGACATATTCTTCCTTAAATTCGGGGAAAACAGCATAAGTTATGCTATCTTCGTTTCCCATCCTGCTCCACAGTTCTTCCGCAATATGAGGAGCATAAGGTGAAATAAGAATAACAAAGTCTTTCAATATGTCCTTTTTATGGCATTTTAAATCCGTGAGTTCATTAACGCATATCATAAACTGACTTACAGCCGTGTTGAATGAAAAACGTTGGATATCATCACCTATTTTTTTGATTGTGTGATGTAAAACCTTCAATTCTTTGTTGTCAGGTGCCTCGTCGGAAACTATCCAATCACCGTTTTCATTAAAAAACAGACGCCAGAGTTTCTTAATGAATCTGTAAACACCTTCAATGCCGTTGGTATCCCAAGGTTTATGACTTTCAAGGGGGCCGAGAAACATTTCGTACAGACGGAAAGTATCGGCTCCGTATTGCTCCATCAGTTCATCGGGATTAACAACATTATGTTTTGATTTGGACATCTTTTCAACTTCCCAGCCGCAAATGTATTTTCCGTCTTCAAGAATAAATTCAGCATTTTTATATTCCGGCCTCCAATTTCTAAATGCTTCTATATCAAGAATATCATTATCCACCATATTAACGTCAACATGGATACGGGTTGTTTTATACTCTTTCCTGAGATTGAAGGAGACAAATTTATTTGTTCCTTCAATTCGATAGACAAAATTACTTCTTCCCTGTATTTTTCCCTGATTAATCAGCTTTTTAAAAGGTTCTTCCTCGCAAACAAGCCCCATATCATACAAAAACATATTCCAAAAGCGGGCATAGATAAGATGTCCCGTTGCGTGTTCGTCGCCTCCGAGGTAGAGGTCAACATCACGCCAATATTCATTGGCTTCCTTTGAAAAATACTCCTTGTCGTTCCCGGGGTCCATATATCTGAGATAATAACCGCTGGAGCCTGCAAAGCCGGGCATGGTGTTGGTTTCGAGAGGGTAGCCCTCTTTGGTTTTCCAGTTTTTCGCTCTTGCAAGTGGAGGTTGACCCGTTTCCGTGGGTCTGTAATTATCCACTTCCGGTAATTCAAGAGGTAGCTCCGACTCATCCAAAGTGTAAGGCATTCCATCCTTGTAGTAGACCGGAAACGGCTCGCCCCAGTACCGCTGGCGGCTGAAAATGGCATCACGCAGACGGTAATTGACAGTTCCGTATCCTATTTTATTCTCTTCGAGATATTTTATGGTGACCTCAATTGCCTCTTTGACATCCAGCCCGGTTATGAATCCCGAATTTATCATCTTTCCCTCTTTGGAATCATAGGATTCTTCCCAGGTTGCGGGATCGGTGGGTTCTTCACCGTCGGAAGCAACAACTTGGATTATGGGAATGTTGAAATGCTTTGCAAAGGCAAAGTCGCGGCTGTCGTGGGCAGGTACGGCCATTATGGCTCCCGTGCCGTATCCCGACAGAACATAATCGGCAATCCATATCGGAATTTTATCGCCGTTAACCGGATTGATACCGTAAGCCCCCGTAAACTCACCCGTAATTGTTTTTACTTCAGCCATACGTTCTCTTTCGGAACGGTTTTTCGCCCTTACAACATATTTCTCAACAGCTTCTTTTCTGTCGGGAGTAGTGATTTTTTCCACAAGTTCGTGTTCGGGAGCAAGAACCATAAAAGTTGCGCCCCACAGTGTGTCGGGACGGGTTGTGAACACCAGCAGGTTTTCATCATATCCGTCAACTTTAAAATAGACTCCAGCACCTTCCGACCGTCCAATCCAGTTGCGTTGCATCTCTTTCAGCGACTCAAACCAGTCAACTTTCTCAAGTCCGTCGAGCAGACGCTGTGCATAAGCGGTTATTCTAAGCGACCACTGTTTCATCATTTTCCGTTCTACGGGATATCCGCCGCGTTCCGAAACACCGTTCACCACTTCGTCATTGGCCAGCACCGTTCCAAGTTCGGGACACCAGTTAACCCACGTATCCGAAAGATAGGCCAGTCTGTAATTCATTAATATTTCCTGTTGCTGCTTTTCAGTCATCGAATTCCATTCATCGGCAGTAAAAGTCCCTTTACAGGAATCGGCGGCTTCAATATTTTCGTTTCCGCTTTTTTTAAACTCTTTGACAAGCTCTTCAATGGGCTCCGCTTTGTCTGTTTTTTTGTTATACCAATGTTTAAAAAGCTGAATGAAAGTCCATTGCGTCCATTTATAATATTTGGGGTCGGAGGTACGTACTTCCCTGTCCCAGTCGAATGAGAAGCCTATTCTATCGAGTTGCTCGCGGTAGCGTTTAATATTTTTTTCCGTTGTAATTGCAGGGTGCGTACCTGTCTGTATCGCATATTGCTCGGCGGGCAGCCCGTAGGCGTCATAACCCATCGGATGCAGGACATTAAAACCTGTCAGTCTTTTGTATCTCGAGTAAATATCGGAAGCAATGTATCCCAACGGGTGTCCCACGTGTAGTCCCGCCCCGGAAGGATAAGGGAACATATCCAGAACATAATATTTGGGTTTTTTATGATCAATTTCAGCTTTAAACGTCTTGTTTTCAGCCCAGTATTTTTGCCATTTCTTCTCTATCTCGTTATGATTGTATTCCATTTTTTTATGCAATTAACATTATGAATAATTGAGTTTGCGAAATTAGGAAAATAGGTTAAAAGTACAATTAATAAATGTATTATCTTTGCGTAAGGAAATGAATACGATGTTCGAAGCTATTGACAGCAGGTTTGAAGCGATAAACAGCAAACCTGATGTGATATGTTGGGGCTTTGGAATAGTTATCACTCTCATATTATTTGTTTTACAAACACTTTGACTTATGCCACGCAAGAAATCACAAAAAAAAATATTCGTACTCGACACCTCCGTCATTCTTTATAATCACAATGCCATTAACAGTTTTGACGATAATGATGTGGTGATTCCCATAACCGTGCTTGAGGAGCTTGACAATTTCAAAAAGGGTAACGAAACCAAGAATTTTGAGGCAAGGGAGTTTATCCGTATTATGGACAGGCTTTCGGCAAAAAACACTTTACAAAACTGGATCAAGCTTGATTTTCCGAAATCGGGGAAGATAAAGGTATGTATGAATGAGAGTCCCGCGCAGTTGGATGCGGTTAAGATTTTCGGAGACGAAAAACCCGACCATCGAATTCTAAATGCCGCCCTTATGATGCGTGAGGAACACCCGGAAGCAAAGGTAATCCTTGTGTCGAAAGATGTCAATCTGAGGATTAAAGCCAAATCGTTAAATCTTCCTGCCGAGGATTTTGAGACAGGTAAAATCAAGGATGTGGACTCCTTATATTCCGGGAAAACGGTACTTGAAAATATTGATCCCGCAATTATTGACAGACTATATAAGGCCGGATTGTGCGATGCCGCCGATATTGGAATAAAGAATCCCATTCCTAATAACTACTTTATTATCAGGAATGAAAGCTCATCCGTTCTTGCTTATTATAATCCGCTACTCGATAAGATTGAGAGGGTTGAAAAGCGTCCTGCCTTTAAAATTCTTCCGCGTAATGCCGAGCAGGTTTTTGCGATGCACGCCATTACCAACAAAAATGTTAAGCTGGTTACCCTTCAGGGAGTTGCGGGAACAGGAAAAACTCTTCTGGCTCTCGCAGGCGCACTTGATCAGAAAAGGTATTTCAAACAGATATATCTTGCAAGACCCATAGTCCCGTTGAGTAACAAAGACATAGGCTATTTGCCCGGCGACATCAAATCCAAGTTGAATCCCTATATGGAGCCACTTTGGGACAATCTTAAATTCATTCAAAATCAATACAACGAAAAAGACAAAGAGTATAAACAAATTTCGGATGCGTTGGAAAGCGAAAAGCTGGTAATTACTCCGCTGGCATACATACGCGGAAGAAGTATATCGAATATATGTTTTATTGTGGATGAAGCTCAAAACCTTACGCCACACGAAGTTAAGACCATCATTACAAGGGCAGGCGAAGGAACCAAGATTATTTTTACCGGAGATGTCTATCAGATTGACACACCCTATCTTGATTCGCAAAGTAACGGCTTGTCATATCTAATTGATAAGATAAAACATCACGGCATTTATGCTCATATACGCCTCGAAAAAGGAGAAAGGTCGGAACTGGCCAATTTGGCAAATGAGCTTCTTTAGTATTTGTAAAAATTTTGTATTTTTGTTGAAAAAAATAACAAATGGAAAGAATAACAGTAAATAGCAAAATACTTGGCGGGAAGCCGGTCATAAAAGGAACCAGAATTTCGGTTGAACATATTCTCAATTTACTTGCATCGGGTTTATCTGTAAATGAAATACTTGATGATTATAAGCATATATCAAAAGAAGATATTCAAGCTTGCTTAGATTTTGCTGCACATTCCATAAAAAATGATATATATTATAATTTTGAAATGGCATGATTTTGCAACAAATAAAAATCTTATGTGATGAGAATGTCTCTCCTAAAATTGTCAAGTTCTTGAGAGAAAAAGGAATAGATGTTCTTGACGTAAAGGAAAAAGGATGGTATGGAAAAGAAGATGAAAAACTGTTGGAGATAGCATTAAAAGAAAAAAGATTTGTTTTAACACATGACTCTGATTTTGGGATGTTGTCTGTGTATAAGAGAAAAAAGATTTATGGAATTATATATATTAGGGTCAAGAATTTAAAACCGACAAATATAATTAATGTATTTGAGAGGCTTTTTTCAATTGATATTAATGAAAATTCAATTTTGGTTTTGGAGGAGACAAGGGTGAGAATCCGTAACCTATAAAGTTATGATATAATGTCGGGCGAACCGTTTTTTTTTCATTTCTAACTTTATAATTGTCCGTTTCCGAACATTTTGTACTTTTGCCGATATAAAGCGATATATTATCATTTATGGAAAAAATAGATGCAAAAATTTTGATTGTTGACGACGATCAGGATGTACTGCTTGCGGCAAAGTTATTTTTAAAGCAGCATTTTTCAATTGTTCATACCGAAAAAGAACCTGAGAATATTCCTGCTGTTCTCGCCAATGACAATTATGATGTCATTCTTCTTGATATGAACTTTTCAAAGGATTCGACAAGCGGGAAGGAGGGATTTCACTGGCTGAACGTCATTTTGGAAATTGACCCGGCTGCAGTCGTAATTTTTATAACGGGTTACGGCGATATTGAGCTGGCGGTGCAGGGTATCAAAGAGGGTGCGACAAATTTTTTGCTGAAGCCGTGGGAAAACAAAAAACTGTTGGCAACAATAACGGCAAATCTGAAAGTGAGAGAATCAAAAAAGGAGTTGGAGGAGCTGCGTTCAAAGCAAAAAATACTTTTATCCGACCAGAATAATTCCTACAGCCGGATAATAGGAAAATCGGTTGCAATGGAAAAGGTGCTCAAGGCTGCAACCAAAGTGGCTAAAACAGATGCCAATGTGCTGATCCTCGGTGAAAACGGTACGGGTAAAGAATTGGTAGCCCGTGCAATACATAAAGCGTCAAAAAGAAGTAATGAAGTATTTGTCAGCGTTGACCTCGGTGCCATCAGCGAAACTCTGTTCGAGAGCGAACTTTTCGGATTTAAAAAGGGAGCTTTTACCGATGCTCGCGAAGACAGGGCGGGTAGATTTGAAATTGCAAATAAGGGAACTATCTTCCTTGATGAAATAGGTAATCTTTCGCTCTCATTACAATCGAAATTGTTAAGCGTTTTGCAAAACAGAAAGGTGGTGAGGTTGGGTAGCAACAGGGAAATCCCCATTGATGTCAGACTGGTTTGTGCAACCAATATGCCTCTTTATCAGATGGTTAATGAGGGGAAATTTCGTCAGGACCTGCTGTACAGAATAAATACCGTTGAGATAAAAGTACCACCTTTACGCGATAGAATTGATGATATACCCCTGCTTATTGAGCATTATCTCGAAGTTTATTCTAAAAAATACAATACCGGCAAAAAGCGTGTAAGTCGGTCAACTTTGAAAAGGCTGGAAAAACACAACTGGCCGGGTAATATAAGAGAACTTCAGCACGCCGTTGAAAGAGCTGTAATAATGAGTGATTCAAATGTTTTGGAGCCGTCGGATTTTTTCCTGTCTCAAATGGAAGAAGCCAAGGGAGCAAGCATTGCACCTGTCTCTATGAACCTTGAGAAGACTGAAAAGATGCTCATAAGAAAGGTTATTGACAAGCACGGTGGTAACATCAGTAAGGCGGCCAAAGAGTTGGGCTTGACAAGGGCTTCTCTTTATCGCAGAATAGAAAAATATGATCTATAAAAGGTTCTATACGGTTATTGTCTTCAGGGTGCTGTTGTTGGTGTTAAGTGCTGTCGTGCTTGCCTATCTTGTGATTGTGGTAAAGCACTATGTCAGCAGTATAATTCTCGGTGCAATGATTGTTCTTCAAACCTGGCTGTTGATAGCATACATTAACAGAATAAACAACAAACTGGCTACTTTTTTCGATAGTATCAGGCATTCGGATTTTTCCACATCTTTTACCGACAAATCTTTGGGGAAAAGTTTTGAAAAACTGAACATTTCATTTAATGAAGTTATAAATGAGTTTAGAAAAAACAGGGCTGAAAAAGAGGAGAATTACAACTATCTTCAAACGGTAGTACAGCATATTACCATTGGAATTATCTGTTTCGATGAAACCGGCACGGTTGATATGGTGAACCTTGCGGCACGGCATACTTTACGGATGACCAATGTGAAAACTATCGAGGAGTTGAAAAGTGTTAGCCCTGCTCTTCCCGAGACGTTGATGAAGCTTAACTCGGGTGATAAAATACTTCTGAAACTTATCATCGGTGACGAACTCAAACAACTTTCGTTTTATGCAACCGAGTTTAGAATGAGGGGTGAAAACTATACGCTTGTCTCTTTTCAGGATATTCATGCCGAATTGGAAGAAAAAGAAATTGAGTCGTGGCAAAAGCTGATAAGAGTGCTTACACATGAAATTATGAACTCAATAACTCCCATATCGTCACTCGCTTCAACGGTAAATACAATGTTGATAGATGAAAACACTAAAGAATCAAAGGTTGGTAAGCTTGATGAAAATGATGTTGACAGTATTAGTCAGGCTATTACAACAATTCAAAAGAGAAGTGAGGGACTGCTTAATTTTGTTGATATTTACAGAAATCTGACAAGAATTCCGAAACCCAATTTCAGATATTTTCCCGTTACCGAATGTTTCGACAGGATTGAACAGTTGCTACACAAGGATATCGTTAAGCACAATATTGTTTGTACACATAAGGTTTTTCCGAATGATCTGATGCTTACGGCAGACCCCGATTTACTTGATCAGGTGATAATAAATCTGGTGCTTAATTCCATTGATGCTGTAAAGGATGTTGAAAATCCGCAAATTTCACTTGTTGCATACTCCAATAGAAACGAAAAAACCACAATAGAAGTGCAGGATAACGGGACAGGCATAAAGCAGGATATAATAGATAAGATATTTTTTCCGTTCTTTACATCCAAAAAAGAGGGTTCCGGTATAGGATTGAGCCTTTCGCGACAAATAATGCACCTGCATAAAGGTTCTATTTGGGTTAAGTCAAAGCCTGGAGAAGGGTCGGTGTTTACGCTGACGTTTTAAAACGAAGTATCACGCGGCATTATGCTGGTGTAGCGTGAGGTTATATTCGGAAAGGAAAAAACGTGGCGTCGCTGCGTCGCTGCGTGAGCTTATATTTGGAAAGGAAAAAACGTGGCGTCGCTGCGTCGTAGCGTGAGGTTATATTCGGAAAGAAAAAAACGTGGCGTCGCTGCGTCGCTGCGTGAGGTTATATTCGGAAAGAAAAAAACGTGGCGTCGTTGCGTCGCTGCGTGAGGTTATATTCGGAAAGGAAAAAACGTGGCGTCGCTGCGTCGCTGCGTGAGGTTATATTCGGAAAGGAAAAAACGTGGCGTCGCTGCGTCGCTGCGT
>JALSSR010000220.1 GCA_026984135.1 Bacteroidales bacterium | reverse complement strand
CGACCCTTTTTCAGGCTTATATTGTCCGAAACCTTTTATGGTTTTGTAAAAAATATTCAGGATTTTATTAGTTGTTCTTTTGATGTCATCCATCTCCTCACCGGTCTTAACCAATTCGTCAACAACCGTGATAACATCATTGGGAGTTACTTTAGACAGGATTTTTTCATACTTTCTATATAAATCCGCTCCGTTTTCGCCGTCAAGCATTCCGGTAGCATAATCTTTAAGATGTTGTAATTTATCTTTGCTGTTATTAATTAATTCCGACATAATACCTTTTGTTTTTATGCCGGCAAAATTAATCTATTAAGAAACAAGTATGAAAATGTTTTTTTGGAAGTTTGTATTACAAATGCTACTTCGCTTTATATTTCCAATCAAGGTATTTGTCCAGAGTTTGATTTTTCATATAATCCAGAAATTCCTTTGTCAGCCTTGTAGTGAGATCGCTGAAAATACAATTTTCAAAGGGGCAGTACGGATAATCGAAAGGGCAAGTTCCCATATCAACTCTTCCTTCAATAATCTCATATAATTCCAAAAAAGTGATATCTTGGGGTTTTTTTCTAAGCGAGAAGCCTCCTGCCGGACCACGCTGAGAAAACAGATATCCCTCTTTAACCAATCGTTGCATTATTTTTGCCACGTGGTGGCGCGAACTTCCTGTTACATCCGCAATTTCCTGAACATTAACTATTCCCTTGGAACGGGTAATAAATACCATTCCGTGAAGCGCAATAGAGACAGCTTCCGACATGTTTACTATATGGGCCATTTTTTTAACTTACCGGATAAATATCTAATTATTTTTTAACTTCGTAGTAACATCTTTTAGGGCTGAAAATTTTTTCTTCCACCTTCAATTTTTTTATTGCCTTGTCAACTTCCTTCTTGTCAACACCTGCGAGTTCGGCTATCTCTCCAGACTTCAGAGGTTTTCCGGCCTCATTCATTACTTTATATATCCTGTTTTCCATAATTTAGGTATTAAAATACTTTTTTGCAAATTTATATAAATATTGAATAATTCAAATAAAACATTAAATTTCTTACCAACATTTTTCACAAATTATCAATCACATATCACTACAATATAAAGTTTGCTTATTTTTGTGGCATGAAGCTATCGGTTATCATTGTCAACTACAACGTGAAGTATTTTCTTGAGCAGTGCCTGCATTCTGTCAGAAAGGCTGCCAAGGATATTGATGCTGAAGTACTTGTGGTTGACAATAACTCTGTGGACGGATCTGTGGAAATGGTCAGGGAGAAGTTTCCCGAAGTTAAGCTGATCGCAAATAAGGATAACACCGGTTTTTCAAAAGCCAATAATCAGGCTATCAGAGTGTCGAAGGGGGAGTATGTGTTGCTTCTTAACCCCGATACTCTTGTGGAGGATGATACGTTTGAAAAGGTTGTCAAGTTTATGGATTCTCATCCCGATGCCGGTGGATTAGGTGTGAAAATGGTTGACGGAAAAGGGAATTTTTTACCTGAGTCAAAACGTGGCCTGCCAACGCCGGCGGTAGCCTTTTATAAAATTTTCGGACTTTCAAGATTATTTCCGAAATCAAAAGTGTTTGGGAAATATCACCTCGGTTATCTTGACAAGGATGAAACGAATGAGGTAGATATTCTGTCCGGTGCCTTTATGCTTTTGAGGAAAAGTGTTCTTGACAAGACAGGTCTGCTTGACGAAACATTTTTTATGTATGGAGAAGATATTGACCTTTCATATAGAATTGTTCAGGCCGGTTACAAAAATTACTATTATCCCGAAGCACGGATTATTCACTATAAAGGTGAGAGTACGAAAAAGAGCAGCGTTAATTATGTGATGGTCTTTTATAAGGCTATGATAATCTTTGC
>JALSSR010000219.1 GCA_026984135.1 Bacteroidales bacterium | reverse complement strand
TTGCAGTCTGATGATACTTGCCTCTTTGGCATTATCTTTCATTATTACAGAAAATCCTATATTTTCCTTGACATAATCCGATAACTTCCTGGCATGAAGTATGATAAGTCCAAGCAGCCCAAGCATAAACAAAACCAGTGAAATGCTTACTATCGTTGTGATGTAAGAACTTGCCAGCCGGCGTTTGTAAAATTTCTCTTCCTGATTACTCATAACTGTTACTTCGACGGCTAAAGTAATAATTTTATTAATTTTGTAAGCTAAGTAATGAAGTTTTATTGTGTTTTTTTGATACGGCTATGGACAATGTGAGAATAGAAAGGTTTACTTTGGAAGATAAAGATAAAGCGGAGATAGCTTTAAAGATAAGACGGAAAGTTTTTATTGAAGAGCAAAATGTTGACCCCGAAGAAGAGTATGATGAATTTGAAGATGTTGCAACACATTTTTTACTCTATTACAACGGAAATCCCGTTATGACTGCACGTTGGCACGAAACACCCGAAGGAATCAAACTCGGCAGGTTCGCAATGCTTAAGGAATACCGGGGAAAAGGAATAGGCTCCAAACTGTTGAAATATATTATTGATGATGTTTTACCCCTGAAAAAACCCCTGTTTCTGAATGCTCAGGTGACAGCAGTAAATTACTATGCGCGTTTTGGTTTCAGCAAAAAGGGAAATACCTTTCTTGAAGCCGGGATTAAGCATTATCTTATGGAGTATGAAGGTTAGCCCCTTTTTAAAATGTAATTTTTTGCTTTTTCCAACCCTCTTTTGAAAAATATATCAAATCTTTAAATCCGATATCATCCAGCATCTTAAGTGTTTCGTCGAAATATCCGTCAAGCTCCTCCGGTTTATGGGCATCGGAGCTGAGGGTGACCGGTATTTGCAGGTGAAGTATCTGTTCAAGCAAAAAGGGTGACGGAAAGGTTTTGTCCGACCTTCCTTTGTACAGCCCGCGCGTGTTAACCTCAATGATGTTGCCGTTTTCTTTAACCGATTTCAAAACTTTCCACACTATATCCTTGTACCAGCTTTCCTCTTCCGAAAAATACCGTCCCCTGTTATGCATTCCTATTTTATCAATATGGGCAATGACATCGGGTTTTTGAGTTGCGACCATCCCGATAATTTGCTGCCAGTAGGCTTCGACAGCCTTACGGATATTTCCTCCGAAAAGGGTTTGCAATCCTCTGTCATAAACAGTGTAATCCTTTCCGTCAATGAACCAAAGTTTATTGCCGGGGTTTTTCACAAGATGTACGCCCCCAATTGTATAATCCAGGCCGGCTCTCTCAACAAAATAGTCAAACGGATGTGTGATTCCGGGTATAAAATCTATTTCGAGAGAAATAAAAATGTTTATTTCACCGGAATATTTATCTTTTAGCTTTCTAACCGTTCCGGCATACTCTTCAAGTTTTTCATCTTTTATCGAAAAGTTGTTTTCAAAAGGGACGGGAGCATGCCCCGAAAACCCGAGAGTGTGAAAATCAAGTTCAAGAGCTTTTTTTACATACTCTTCCGGTTCGGAATTTCCGTCACAAAATATTGTATGTGTATGATGGTTAAAATACTGCATTTTAGTTTAATCCTCCTCTGAAATTTCCACTACTTTATAAACTTTATCGCCTCTGCGAACCAATTCTTTCACCGGAATGGAGCAAATATCTCCTTTAAGGGTTTTTGTTACCTTTTTCTCATCCACTCTTATTTCGGGAACCAAATCCTCGTAAACGCCTGTTGTGTCGCCGATAATCCTGTATTCTTCACCGAGTGAAAGATGCTGTGTCTCCATTTTTATTTCGGCAACTCCTATTTTTTTATAGAAATTGGTTACTTTTCCAACATAGACCTTCCTTTTTGTAGCCTG
>JALSSR010000218.1 GCA_026984135.1 Bacteroidales bacterium | reverse complement strand
AAATGCTCAATGCTCAATATTCATTGAACAATGTTCAAGGAAGAGAAAATCGAATATTTGTCTAATTAAAACTCACTTCGGCGAAGCCGCAATTCGTGTCATTTACCCCTCTAAATCTCCCCTGAAGGTGAGACTACCGACAGATTTGTCGAAAAATGAAATGCCCGACTACAAGCAAACTTTTTATGACGGTTTTGTGGTTTTTGTGTTTTCGTGGTAATAAAATTAAACACAAAAACTCTAAAGACACTAAATCCGACTAAAGAATTAATTATCAATTTCTGAAAATAATAATCTTTGGAACTCTTTTTTGTTGCAGGATTATAAATCCAACAGATAATCAAGTGTATTAGGGCCTTCGTTGAATAGCAGGTCAATGATACTTAAATTCGGGATGAAACCATATTTTTCTGAAAACACCTGAATATACGATGGATGGGATAGGGTAGGGGGCTTTTTGGGGGAGAAGGAGTTCCGGAAATCAATAGTTTCCGGTTCAGTACTATCTATGTAATCTTCGGAAAGATGGATAGTGGTCTCAGCTTCAATAAAGTTCAGGATTATTTTAGTGAGTTCGGTGTTAAAATCAATCAGAAAATCAAATTTCTTTTCAAAAATCGTTTCAAGGTCATCTTTATAGTAAAGAAAAAACGGGGATTGGTTATAGGCTGAAACTATTGATCTCCAATGATTTTTTTGCCATCTGCCCGAATAGTCAATTTTAATATCCTTTGTTTTTGTGTGATTTCCGTTCACCTTTACTACCGGTATTATCTGAGGAAGTTTACCGTTAGCGGCATAAATAACGCATCTGTTTCTGTAGGTCTGCTTGATGTAATGCTCACCAACATCAATAAAAATATTTTTGTGACGAACGAGATTTGCAAAATACTCAATGCTACCCAAATATGCAGTGGAAAACAGAGGTTTCTTCATTTTTCAAAAATCAATTTGAAGTTCGATTAATCATGTCGTAGCGATTCCACAGGATCTTGTTCTGCGGCGCGTTTAGCGGGCATGTATCCGAAAATAATACCGACTGCGACAGACACTCCGAACGAGACTATGATTGACATTGGAGATACAATGGTAAGAATATCGGTAACCTTCATAATAATTTTCGAGATTGCCAGGCCGAGGATAATACCTATCAGTCCGCCGGAAATACTAATAAGGATAGCTTCCGCAAGAAATTGAAAGACGATATCGCGCTTAGTGGCGCCTGTTGCCCGCCTGACCCCGATTTCGCGTATGCGTTCCATTACGGAGGCAAGCATTATGTTCATAATTCCTATTCCGCCCACAATCAATGAAATACTTGCAATGGCTCCTAACACGATGTTGAAGATATCTTTAGTCCGTTGTTCCTGTTTAAGCAAAAGTTCCGGTACTTTAATCTGAAAATCCTCGACACCCGAGTGACGACGTTTCAACATTCTGTCAAGAAGTTCCACAGTGGCTTTAAGCTGGTTGCTTTCTTTTACCTGTACCGTTATTTTATCAACCTGATGGCGATTTGTTTGTTCATTATCGGAGGAATTTGATGAGGAAAATGAAATAACCCCTCCACCCATAAAGACTACTCCTGAAGTTGAGTTTCCCTGCAAAGATGATTCATCTATAACCGATCGGTCTTTATAGCGCAAAAATATTGTATTAATGGGAGCATAAATATTGATGTTTGAATTGGATATTCCGAGGTCTTCCGAGCCGGATGTTAGTTTTCTGCTTTCCAGCACTCCGATAACTTTCAGCCACAGATTGCCGCATTTGATGCGTTTGTCAATGGGGTTTTCGTCGGGGAAAAATTTGGAGGCTATATTTGGTCCAATGATACAAACAGCATCTCCTTTTGTTAGCTGCTTGTCGGTGAACATTAGTCCTTTTTGCAGTTTAAGGTTGAAAACGTTAAAATAATCCGGGGTTACTCCGGTGATGGTTGCGGATGTCCTTTTGCCGTCTTTAACGATGAATGTTTCGTAAATAACCTCGGGGCAGACATTTTCGACAGAGGGGATAATTTTTTTTATGCTTTCCGCATCCTTAAGAGAGAGACCCGGTGAAAACTTTTTTGCCTCTTTTTGCTCAGAACCATCTTCCCCGTTGTTTGAACCCGTTGATTTTTCAATTATCGGAGTTATTATGATATTGTTGACTCCCACAAGCTTTATCTGATCAAGGATTTCTTTTTGAGCACCGTTTCCTATTGCCATCATAGCAATCACGGCAGCCACACCGAAAATGATTCCGAGAGCTGTCAGGATGGAACGGAATCTGTTGGCAAAAACAGCTTCAAGAGCGATGTTTATTATTTGAAAATATCTTTCCAATGTATTTAATTTACGTTGTTAGCATCTTGTTCAATAAATTATAACTTCCGGTGACGAAACTCTGCTTCGTGTATTATTGAGCGAAGGTCGGTGTCGGCAGTGTCCAGTCGGCAGTCTCCAATCGGCAGTCTCCAATCGGCAGTCTCCAATCGGCAGTCAGCACCACGCTTCCCCCACCATTCATTCTACTTTCCTCTTTTTCCTTTCATCATCATTTTCATTGCACCGGGAGGCATTTTCCCCCTTTTCATTTTATTCTCGGCTTTTTTAGCAGCCCGAATACTGTCATTTCTTATTTTTTCAAGTTTTCTTCGCATCTCTTCATCCCTGAAAACTTTCAAAATATCATCACTTAATCGTACAAGTTTAAAGTCCTGATACCCTTCGGGAGGAATTAAGTAAACCTTATCACCCTCGTCAAGTCCGGCTCTGATAATTACCTCCGTGTCATTACTTTTACCTACTACAACCTGCTTTCTCTTGTTGCCCGAAACCACATAGGTTACCGTGTCGGCATTGTACAGGCATTCAATGGGGATATACAAAACACTGTCAATTACATCCGTAATGATAACATTTTTTGTTGTCATAGCAGGGCGCATAACCGAATCATACTCATTGACTTCGATGATGACCTCGAATACTTTAACATTTGACCCGGGTAATTGCTGTCCGATATTGGCAACCTCCGTAACCTTTCCCGTAAACTGTTTTTCGGGAAAAGCATCAATACCAATCTCCACTTTCTGTCCCACCTTCACTTTGCTAATATCAATTTCATTTACATAAGTTTTCGACAACATTTCCGTCAGGTCGGGAAGCGTTGCCACTACAGGATCCCAGGGACTTATTTCAGATCCGACGCCCCTTTTTTTACCATTCCAGTCCCGCTTGTAAATTACCATTCCCTGCCTTGGAGCATGGATTGTGAATTCACCCATTACATCCACCATCTCCTGATACTTGCGGTTTGCTTTTGTCAAATTGGCCTGAACCTCTTTAACCGTAGCAACATTTTTTTTGAGTTTAAGCTGGTAGTTTTCAACTGACTGATTATAAGTTCGTTGAGCTTTTTCAAGTTCTATTTCAATTTGTCTTATTGTTGCAGGAGGTTCGTATTTTGACTGTTCAAGTTTGATTTTTGATTCTTCAAGAGCAAATTTCTGGTTTATGAGTTGGTCTCGTAAACCCCTTAATTCCAGGGAAGTATCGAGTTTTGTTTTCATCAGTTGCGTTTCGTATTTCTCAACCTCCAGTTCCTGGTCTTTTATTCTGCCTTCCAGTTCCGTACGGTCGAGTGTGGCAACAAAATCACCTGAATCAACAACTGTACCGTCAGGTACAATATCTGAAATTTTAACGCGGTAAACCCTAACCTTTCTAAGGTTATCAGGCCCCCGTATCTCTTCGGCATTTTTTGCTTCCAGTTCACCGGTAGTGGTAACCGTAATTTTAAACTCGCCCCTTTTTACTTCTGTTGAAATGGTTTCAACCGAGGATGATTCACCCCCCAGAAAATACCATAAAGCCAGAATGATCAGAATGATAATACCAAGAGCAATGTAAATCTGTTTTTTCATCGTGAATTTATTTATAAGTGATGATTAATTTTTTAAAATAATAAAATGTAACAACGGAATTTGAGCAAGTAAAGTAATCGGTAGTAATACTTTTTTTCTGTGTCGTTTGAGCCATAATTCGCATTAATTAACGAATGAAGTTTGTAATTGTTGTTTGCCATATAACCAAAAGCCAAAAGTAGAGAAATTATTTAATGTAAAAGAAGAAAAATTGTTAACTTTTTTGAAAAAATTTTGTTCAGGAGCCTGAAATATTGAAAACGGATTGAAATCCGGTAACTTTTCTCGGAATTTTTTTAAAAATACTGCAGTGCAATAAATGAAGGGATTATTTGTTTTTTGCATATGTGGCCTATCTAATTAGCTTATTTGTTCACAATATTTCCCTCCTCGTATTCAACTATCCTCTGAACAGAGCCGTCGGCAGCATACCAGATTTCCTTACCGTCTTTAAGATTGTTCTTATAATTTATCACATGTTTTAGTTTTCCGTTAAAGTACCATGTCTTTTGCGTTCCGTTACCTTTTTTAAATTTTCCCACACCAACCACACTTCCGGCATCATCAAAATAAAGCCATTTCCCATCAAACAAACCGTCTTTATACCGGCCTTGTATCTTCGGCTTATTGTCTTCGTAATACATTGTGTATGGTCCGTGGAGGGTGTCCATACGATAGGTCTTTTCCGTAATTAATTTTCCCCTGACATCATATTCTCTGGAAATCCCGTCAAGGTGATTGTCTTTGTAATTTTCAACGAACTGCAGTCTGCCATTGGGAAACCACCGGTATGTTGTGCCTTCGATTTTATTGTCGCGATAGTTTACTTCATACTGTTTGGTACCATTGGAGAAATACCAAACCGCTTTACCGTTGAGAACATCACCTTTTTTATGAATTTCGGATTTCAAATTGCCGTTTTCATAATAAGATTTTTCCACTTTTGTACATCCTGCAAGGACAACTATTATAATTAACAATAATAATTTGTACGATTTCATTTGTTGTTTTTTTTTCTCCTTCCCGAAGGACATAGTTGTTAACCGATTTTTTATTTTTCCACCCGAAAGGGTGAAGTATTACTTTTATTTCTATTAATTCACAGTTTTAACATATCCCTGCAAAACAGCAGTTATCATTCATCACTTAACGAAATAAATTCAATTTTCATATCATCAACATACATTGTTTCACCTTTTGCCGGGTTCCATATATAAATTTTAACATTATCCTCTTCCGATACGGAATCGGGTAGCGGGATTACATATTCCACCGGTGACCATTGTCCGGGTATAATCTTATCCCTGAAATAAAACGCCTTATAATCAATTGTCTTCCCCTTGTTGGAAAAAGCTGCAATAATTCTGGGGTTTTCCGGCAATGTTTCGGAAAAAACATAGCTGTGTACTACAATATATGGATTGTTAATATTTTTGAAGTACTTAAGTCCTTTCTCGAAAGCTATGCTGTAAGGTGAAAACTCATCAATTTTTGAAGATTTATTTCCCGAATGAGCAATACCTGTCGTAACTGTTTTATAATTTTTCCATCCTCTCTCACTTTCCATATCATTACCAAATGTGATAATCTTTGTTATTTTCGACTCCGGCTTTTTAAATCCATCCAATAGTTCTGCTCCCTCTTTCATCGAAATAAAATCAATTTTTATATTATCAACATAAAAAATCTCATCATCAGCACCTTTGAAAAAGAATACCTTTACAAAATCTTCATTTGTTACGGGCTCAGGGATGTAAACGGCAAATTCGATATGCGTCCATTCATCCTTTTTATTGTAAGCTCCGGGATAAAAAGTGTTGTAACTGTATAAAATATTTCCAGTTCGGAATTCAATGACAGCAGTTGTATTAGATCTCTTTTTATTGGATAAAATATCGGCACTCACCTTTATTATCCCGGTGTCTGTAGTGAAATACGGAACAAACTTATCAAGAAATTCGGCACTGAAAACGTTGGAGGAATCCATACGAATTACTTTATTACCATCCCTGTTCACCACCTTATCTTCGTTGTTCCAGCCCTTATTGGTTTCAAAATCATTTTCAACCGACTTAATGCCGGCAATATCCTTTTCAGGGATGTAAACCCTGGCCTGCGGTGTCAGTCTGAAAAAGGAATCCCAATAAATCTCCTTTGTAATATAGCCGAAAGGGAAAACCCATTTACTTTGCTGGTAAAACTGAAACAGATTAAAAACAATCAGCAAAACAATCAACACATTGAGAGCTTTTGTGAGAAGTGGTTTCCAATTAACCGCCCTGAAGAGGTAAAAAAGTAAAATTGCTATGATTGCATAGAAATCAATAAAAACCCGCTGACTGAATTTGGAGGTGTAGTGCCATACCCACCAGCAGGATGATATGTAAATATGAACAGCCAACAGAATAAAAAGGGCAAAGAATTTAAACCTGCTCTCTTTAAAGATTCCGGCAAACCCGAACATTGAAATAAAGGCTACGGGAGTGTATATAAACCAGCCTTTGTTGTAGCTGAACAGTATTTTGAAAATATGTGGTTGCAGAAAGTTAAATCCTTCATCGCCGTATGAATAAACAAAGAAATATCCGGTTTGTGCATACCATATTACCGGTGGGATTAAAAGTATAAGTATAAAAGTCAGAAGTGAGTAAAACAGGGATTTGGAGTCGCTTAAAAATCTTGATATGAATTCTCTGAAACTTCTTTCGCTTCCGGTTAAAAAGGGTATGATAAAGATGAAAATTCCGTTTGTGGGTCTTATTAAAATTGCAAGGCCGTAAAAGAGGGTTGCAAGGACAATCCGGTTTGTCCGGAATTCCTTAATGGCAAGAAGTGAAAAATAGATGAATCCGGTGATGAGTGTGAAGCTGTAAATATGCGACATCGAAGGTTCGATTATTGCATAATAAACCATGTTTGTGCCGAGTGCGATTGTGACAACTAAAAATGAGGTGAGTTTTTCTCCGGCACCGAGCCGCGCCAGAAGTTTTTGAAGAAACTTAAGACCTATACCAAGATAAAACAGTGTTGCAAATGCTATTGAATATTGATATATTATAGAATAGCCATCCGTTGGGAAACCCAGTAAAAAACTTAAAAAATGAGCCAGTAAAAAGAACGGCAACCATAATATGGCAAGCCCGGGAAAATATTTATTGACGGTTTCTCCCCTGAAAGGTATTCTGTAATCTTTGAAAACCGATTTGTCAGGCGGGTAATATTTGCTTTCGTAATCTTCAATGAATTTGTAATCAAGGTCGTGATATATTATGAGGGCAGGCAGGTAACCGTAATATCCCTTGCCGTCGCTGTTGATAACTCTGTCCCACTCTTCATACGGTTTTTTGAAAACCATAAATAGTAAAACGTAGATAATCAGGATTATGGAGACTGTATTTTTAATAATTATTTTCAATATTCAATTTTTTAATAATTTTTCAAAAATAACATTATTCACAATTACAGTATGTGATTTTTTTGTTTTTGAAAATTACCTGAGTATTCTTTCCTAATTCAGGTTCGTATCCGCATCCGCCACGCATCTGAATCCTACGGTTCCGTTTCTCTCAAATCCTGGGGAAACACGTAAAAGCATTTGTGTTTTATTCAGCGGCTGCGGTCCTCCTTTTACATACCACCAGCTTGATGTAGGGTCGTAAAAACTGCCACCGCGCATAATAATAAAATAGTAGCTGCCATCGTCGTACAGGTCGTTTGTGAGCTGCCAAACGTTTCCAATCATATCCTCAACACCGAAGGGACTTGCGCCGTCGGGGAATTTATTTACTGCGGTTATCTTTCCCGAACTGTTGTTGCATTTACCGTCGGGTGGTTCATCTCCCCAGGGATACAATCTTTTTTCCATACCCTGCGCCGCAAACTGCCATTCCGCTTCGGTGGGAAGCCGCTTACCTGCCCATTCCGCATAAGCCTTTGCATCTTCATAACTTATGTAAACGACAGGATAGTTTTTCATTCCTTTGGGATATTTGTTGTCTTTCCAGTGTTTTAAGAAGTTTACGGTATCTTTTGGAGAGTAACCAGTTGATTCCATAAAATCGTAAAACTGATTGTTGGTCACGGGATATTTGTCAATATAGTACCCTTTTGTGGAGTATGTTATGGATGTGTCGTAATCGGGATATGGAATGAAACTACCTTCGGCCCGGATGTTCATTTTGAATTTCCCTGCAGGTATTTTAACCATGCCTTCAGGTGTTTTTTCAGGGATTTCGGTTTTAAAAACTTTGCTTATTAATTTTGGTGTTCCCGGTTTCAGGTAAACAATACGTTCGTCAATCAAATCATCATTATTAAAAAGCTGTACGACATATTTCCCCTCATATCTTCCGAAAATTTCCGACACATTAAGAGTTGAATCCCGGGCATCCATTACAATCGTTTTGGCATCGTATGCCGGATTTCCCGCTGTGACGGCAATTTTTGTTCCTCCTTTTGCTTTTATGAATAGAGAATCAATAATCAATTCCACATTCAGTAGTTGAGGGAATTCTGCAATGCAGTCAACACTTCCCTCGCTTCTTGTTCCGATGAATTCCTTATTAAATGCAGCCGTTTCAACCGGAATATAAAATTTTCCGTTTGATGTATCAGGTTTTAATTCTTTATGATTCCAGAGACTAACATAATGCATGTCCGGCTTTTCCTCCACTTCAAACAGGTTTCCTGAAAAGCCTTCCGGAATCAGATTATAAACCGTATAGATGGTTTTATTTTCCGTAGGAAATTCATTGACCCAGATATTATCCTTTTGTGTCGTTATCAGAGGTGTCCATTCCAAACTGTTAAAGGCATTGCTGTTTTCTCTCAGAATCTTAACCGCTTTACCGAGATAAAGAAGTTCTTCGGTCATCCAGGCCGGCCTTCCCGGAGCAAAAGTGTTAAGCTCAACTCCATAGCCGTTGAACAAGGAAATG
>JALSSR010000217.1 GCA_026984135.1 Bacteroidales bacterium | reverse complement strand
CTTCTTTGAGAAAGTCCCTGGTTAAATGATTCTTCACCTTCGGGTGATGCCCAGGCATTAATCTCAACATTTTTTATTTCCCATCCGTTTTCTAAGAAAGCTTTCATTTCGGTAAGTCCTTGCTTAGCCTCGTCTGTTTTATTAAGTTTAAAGTTGAAGTTTACATTTGCCTTGTTTACAACAAAGTATATTGTTCCTGACTGAGATTTTACGATATCTCTTTTAAACCCATGAGGAGCAACCAAAAGGTGCTCACTGTTATGGAATCTTTTGTTTGTCATAATCAGACCATCGGCAACTTTTCTGTCGCCCATAGAGACAGCTTCTTTTCCTTTATATGATACCATAGGATCTACATAAACTTCGCAGACATCCATTCCGGGTTCGTAAGCAACAGTTGTATTGTATGTAAACGATCCGCCCTCTTCAGGAACTACAACAGCACCGGGTTTTTGATTTTCCTCGGCAACTTCTGTTCCCTGGAAGTACATTGTTTCAAGTTGTTTTGACTGATCTCCGTATTTCAAAACAGGAGCAAAAGCAACAACGGATTTTGAATCGAATCCATCCGGGAAATTTCCTTTAACAACTATAGGTACCGAATCTCCAACAAGAGCGACTGTATTTTGTTCGGTTTCTATATTAATCTTACCTGATTTACCCTGTCCGAAATTCCAGCCTGCACCAACTGAATAATATACATAAGCATCTGTATTTTCGCCGGAAACATATCCATCCATTTTATCACCGTCAACAATTCTGTAATTGGCTTCCACATTAAGATCCCACCTGTCACTCAACCTGAAATCTATTCCAAGACCAACAGGTAATACACCTTCTGTCGTTCCTCCACCTTCGCCCCAGGCTTTTTCAGCTTTATTCGGAATATCCAGTTGATCACCAAGTTTATTTTGAGGATCATTGGGGTCCTGATTCCATACGGCAGGTTTGAAATTAATCATACCGAGGCCTACAAGTCCATAAATATTTACTAATCTGGGTTTGTACCCTCCAAATAAGTTTGAAAAGCTAATGGTTGCTCCAAGGAACCCTTCCATATAGTTTGTTTCAAAAACCTTTTTCTTAACATCAACACCACTATACCCCTGCATTTTTCCAAAATCTCCGTTTAAGAAGATGCCAAACACAGGACTGATGTGTTTTCCCAACCTAAGACCGCCTGCCACATTCATGTTTTGGCCGTTTAATGCATCAAACCCGAAATCACCGGCCTGAATATCGCAAAACGCCTGTGTGATTCCAAAATGTCCGTTCAAATACCACTGATAAGTAAGCTTTTTACTTCCTTCAGCTCTGTTGGCATTTTGTGAAAAGGCAGTACTCACTAATCCGAATAGGAGTGCTACCGTAAATACTCTTAATACAATCTGATAATTTTTTTTCATAATGGTAAGTTTTTCTCTATTACTACTTTTCAATAATTTTCAAAAATATGAAACTTTTTAATGCTATTTTACGTTAATATAATTTTTTTATTAATACTCAGTTGTTGGTAACTTTTGTTTTTAAATTCACAATGCGATAACAAATCATTAACCGCATTGTTTAAAATATTATGCAAATATTGTAAAAAAATTGCTACAAAGTCAAGTTTTTTTTCAAAAAAATATTGTCAATATCTGTGCCAGCTTACTCACAGCCTGTTTAACAGACACTTATGTTAAATTAGATAATCCATTTTATTTCTATTTATGAAATAATATTTCCCATTGTGGGAACAAATATAATGAAAAAATGTCAATATATCACTTCTGAAAATATGAAATTTCTGAAATGATATAATTTCCGACTTCCGATTTAAAAAGTTATTGTATGAATACCCTCACTATAACTGTTATTTAGTAATTCCTTTAATTTTATATAATCGTTTCGATTATGCACGAAATCCAGATTCACAGTCTCTACAATTATTATCTTAAATCCTTTTAAAGTTTTAAAATACTCCAGATATCCCGACTGGATTTTTTCAAGATACGAGTATTCGATTTCTTTTTCATAATCTCTCCCTCTATTTAATATGTTTTTCTTTAACTGTTTTACATTATTATATAGGTATATTATTAGGTCCGGCTTTGGCAAAGCGGAATTAATTATTCCAAAAAGTCTTGAATAGAGCAAATATTCATCATCTTGTAATGTTTTCCTTGCAAAGATCAACGATTTGTCAATAAAATAGTCGGCAATGATAAAACTCTTAAACATATCACTTTTGGATAATTCATCTTTAAGTTGCTGATATCTGTCGGCAAGGAACGACATTTCGAGGGGGAACGCATATTTGTCAGGGTCTTTATAAAACTTAGGGAGGAAGGAATTATCGGCAAAACGTTCGAGGATAATTCTGGCATTATAATCTGCAGCTATCATCTTTGCCAGGGATGTTTTCCCTGCTCCGATATTGCCTTCAATGGCAATGTAGTTATATTTCATTTCAAGAGGCATCAGCTACTTTCAATTTTTTCGATTAGTTCAACCCTGGAAGTGTCGGAACATTCCTTTGCCAGTACATCAAGGCGTTCATTTAAAACAGGATGAACGTATTCGCCGGCAATTTCGGCAAGCGGCAAAAGTGTAAACCTCCTTTGGTGCAATCTTGGATGCGGAATAATAAGGTCACTTTCATTAACCGTCAGGTCGTCATAAAAAAGAATGTCCACATCCATTGTTCTTGATTCATATCCTTGTGAATTTCTTTCTCTGCCAAGCGTTGTTTCAATTTTTTGAATTTCATTGAGTATTTCGTTTGGCGACAAGCCGGACTCAACAATAACAACCTTATTGAGAAAAGGCAAATCACTGGAAAAGCCCCAGGGCTCGGTCTCATAAACCGAGGATGACTTTATTATCCGTCCGATTTTTTTTTCAATCAGATTAAATGCTTCTGCAAGCAAGTTGGCTCTGTTACCTTTGTTTCCTCCAAGAAGTAGTATTGCCCTGCTCATATAATTATATTTGAAAGTGCAAAAGTACAATTATGAATCCTATTTCCAACCACCATTGAAAAAAATCAACATAATTTGTACCGAAAGAATAAGGCTTGCGAAAATCAAACATAATTTCTTTCGAATCCAATCTTAGAAGTGGACGCTCGACAAAGTCGGCATATAAGCTGGTTCCGAGCGGTTTTGCGTTGCCTGTCTGACGACAATGGCAGGCAAACCTGAAAAGAGCCGGTATATTCCTTTTATGAAGTTTTTTATTTTGCCGGTAACCTAATTTTTACTATTATTGCATTCAAAATATTAATATCGTTTTTTATGAAAGATTTCTTCAAATTTATGTTCGCTTCGATGGTTGGATTCATTCTGACTTCAATAATTATTTTTTTCCTGTTTTTTTCTTTTATAATGGCAATGGTGTCAATGACAAAAACAGAGGAGGTTGTTGTTGGTAATAATTCCGTTTTGCATCTGAAACTTAATTATGATATTCCTGACCGGACGCCAAACACTCCCTTCGGCATTACAAGTTTTGGAGATTTTAAACCCATTGCAGGGCTGAATGACATTCTTAAATCCATAAAAAATGCAAAAAACGACGACAGAATATCGGGAGTTTATCTTGACCTTTCGATTGTGCCTGCCGGATTTGCAACTGTTTCGGAAATAAGGGAAGCATTGCAGGATTTTAAGGAAAGCGGAAAATTCATTTATGCTTATGGTGCGATAATAGGACAAAAGGCTTATTATCTTGCTACTATTGCCGATAAAATATTTGTGACTCCCGAAGGAATGATTGATTTTCATGGCTTGAGTAGCCAGACTGTTTTTATCAAAGGACTTTTGGACAAACTTTACATTGATGTTCAGATAATTCGCCATGGCAAATTCAAGAGTGCAGTTGAACCACTGATGCTAAACAAGATGAGCGATGCCAGCAGAGAACAGACTCAGGCTTTTGTATCTTCAATATGGAATGATGCCGTTCAAAAAATTTCACAATCAAGGAATATCACTGTTGACAGATTGAATGAAATTGCCGACGGATTACTGTCTCAAACTGCTGAGGATGCTTACAGGTTCGGGATGATTGATTCGGTTATCTATAAGGATCGATTTTTAAATTTGCTTGCTGATAAATTAGGAGTTTCTAATGTGAAGGTAAATAATTTAATTACAGTGAATAAGTATAAAGATGTCAAAATAAAATCGGGAAAGAAAAGAAGCAGGAATAAAATTGCGGTTATTTATGCTTCCGGTGATATTAGTCAGGGTGATAGTGATGACGGCATTACTTCGGAGCGCTATGCAAGAACTATCAGAAATGCCAGACTTGACAATTCAATTAAAGCTATAGTTTTGAGGGTGAATTCTCCCGGAGGTGACGGACTTGCATCGGATATTATTTTAAGAGAGGTTAAACTTGCAAAAAAAGTAAAACCGGTCATCGTTTCTATGGGTAATGTGGCAGCTTCCGGCGGTTATTACATTTCGTGCGGCGCAGATTATATCTTTGCCGAACCTACAACCATCACCGGTTCAATAGGTGTCTTCGGGTTAATTCCAAATATGAAAGATTTTTTCAATATTAAACTGGGAGTTAGTTTTGACGGTGTAAAGACAAATGAAAACGCTGATTATATGACAATTACAAAACCTTTGACGTCATACCAGAGAAATGTAATACAGACTATGGTTGACCGGTTTTATACAACATTTATAACCCACGTTGCCGATGGCCGGAAAATGACAACCGCTGATGTTGATTCCATTGGCCAGGGTCGTGTATGGAGTGGAACCGATGCCCTCAGAATAGGTTTGGTGGATGAACTTGGCAGCCTTAAATTTGCAATTAACAAAGCCAAAGAAATGGCAGAACTTGAAGACTACAGAATTACGGAACTTCCAAAGCAAAAAGATCCCTGGGTACAGTTAATGGAAGATCTTATGGGGCAGACCAGACAAACAATGATGAAAAATGAACTGGGTGAATTTTATAACTATTACAAATATATGAAATCCGTTAAGAATATGAAGGGAGTACAGGCCAGAATGCCTTATTTTATTGAAATAGATTAGAGAAACACTATTTCGGAAATTATCTCGCTTTTAACAGATTCATTAAGCATTTTAATTAGTTTTGTTCTTGCATAGAGAAGTTCGTTTTTTAAAGCGTCGGAGTCAAGTTTTACATAAAGTTTACTGCCTTTAACAAATATTTTTTCAGTATGCTTACTAATAAGTTCTCCGGTTACGCTTTCCCAGGATTTGACCAGCCGTGCCCGATTCAACTTGTCTTCAAGCCGGTAAGTCTTTATGAGTTCCTGAATGGCCTCGCCCAAAGTTTGATCATTACTCTTTTTCATTTCCAACTATTCTTTTATTACTGAAACTGATCCGTCAATTATATTGTATATCTTATGATCAATATTTACCTGATTAAAAATATTTTCAATCCTTTCTTTCTGAGTATCAGTTATAAACACCTGCTTAAAACTGTTTTCGCTGACTAATTGTATTATTTTTTTAACACGGTTTTCATCCAACTTATCAAAAATATCATCCAGCAATAAAACCGGCTTAAAGCCTTTGATTTCTCTGGTATATTCAAATTGTGCCATTTTTATTGCAACCACGTATGATTTTTGTTGCCCCTGTGAACCGAATTTTTTCAGAGGATAACCGTTTATTCGCATTAGCAGGTCATCTTTGTGGATTCCGACAGTTGTATATCGAACCTGCCTGTCCTTTTCAACCGAACTATTCAGCAACTCCTCCAGCGGATGTTCGTGAATCTGTGAATCGTACTCAATTGCAACCTCTTCTTTCCCTCCCGAAATAAATTCAAAATATTGTTGAAATAGTGGTAAGAATTCACCTAAGAACTCTTTTCTTTTCGAATATATTTTTTCGCCGAGTGAAGCAAGTTTGTTACTCCATATTTCCAATGATCCGGCATCGTAATAATTGCTCTCGGCAAATTTTTTCAAAAGGACATTTCTCTGTAGCAAAGCTTTGTTATAGTTTATCAGATTATCAAGATATACCTTGTCGAATTGCGAAATCACGGAGTCAATATATTTGCGTCGTACTTCACTGCCTTCATTGATCAAATCCCTGTCGTAAGGTGAAATCATCACTAAAGGATACAGTCCTATATGATCGGCAAGACGGTCGTATTCCTTATCGTTCAGTTTAAAAATTTTCCTGTGCCCACGCTTTTGAACTACGGTTAGATAATCTCCACCATTATTATTTTTATGGTATGTGCCGTGTACTGCAAAAAAGGATTCATTGTGTTTAATATTCTGAGTATCGGAAGGATTGAAGTAGCTTTTGCAAAAGGACAAATAGTAAATGGCGTCAAGAATATTTGTTTTTCCGGCTCCGTTATTGCCGATAAAACAGTTTATCTTCGGAGAAAAATCAAATTCCGCCTCAGTGTAATTTTTAAAATTTATTAGTTTTAATTTTTCGAGATACATTTATGATAAATTACAAGTATTAAAATCCAATAAGAAAATAAAGTTCAAAAGTACAAATATTAAAACACAAATCAAGTTAAATTGAGAAAGAAGGTTTCTTTGTATCACAATCATATTTCCAAATCCAAATCCGGATTCAATTCAACAAAAAAGTTTAACATTACTATCCGGCCTGATAACTAATTTCCGGCTGGCATAAAGTATCAGACAATGCTGCGGATTTTTTCCGCAACATTTTCCATAAGCCATTTTGGAGTGGAAGTAGCACCGCTGATACCAACTGTTTCCGCATTTTTAAACCATTCTTTTTTAAGGTCGGCCGGAGCTGAAATATGGTAGCTGTTTGGGTTTGACGATTTGCATAAACCATATAGATATTTTCCGTTGGAACTTTGTTTTCCGCTGATAAAAATAATAGCATCATTTTCTTTGCAGAACTTTTTCAGATGCTCTCCTCTTCCTGAAACTAGTTTGCAAACGGTATTATAATGTATAAAATCCTGTAATCCGTTTCTCTCGGCATATTTCCTTTTCAGAATTTCGATGAGTTTTTTATACTCATATTTATTTTTTGTGGTTTGAGCAAAGAGTCGTAACGGTCTGGAAGTATCAATCTTTTCAGCTTCATCAGGAGTTTCTATGATGATTGCCGTATATTCTGTTTGTCCCGCCAAACCTATGGTTTCCGGATGGTTTTTTGTTCCAAAAAGAGCTACCTGACCATCAACCGGTGTCATCTCATCGTAGGCTTTTTTAACTCTTTTCTGGAGTCTCACAACGATAGGGCAGGTTGCGTCAATAATTTTCAGTTTTTTTTCTTTAGCAATTTTAAAGGTTTCGGGTGGTTCTCCGTGAGCACGTAATAATATTTTTGCATCGTTGGAATCATTCAGTTTGCTGTGTTCAATAGTAACCATTCCTTTTCGTTCGAGTCTCTCTATTTCCTCCTCATTGTGCACGATTTGTCCGAGACTATACAATTTTCCGGAATTTTCAAGATGTTGCTCGGCAATTTCAATTGCTTTTTCTACTCCAAAGCAGAAACCGGAATCGGAATCAATTGTAATCTTCATCAGAATGATTGTTATTTGCTTTTCCTTCTGAAATCCGAAAGATTGGTTGTGACAGTTATATAGTTTGGAGAGCCTGAAAGATGGTATGTTGACCTGGCATAGCTGAAATAAAACTTTGATATACGGAATGCAAGTCCCCAGGAAAAGCCTACCATTGCTGTTTTTGATACAACTTTAAGTTCCTGTCTTCTACCATAGTTATATCCGCCTCTTAAACTGATATTTTTTCCAATAAACAATTCGGCACCAATAACAATATGCCTCATGAAATTATCGGCAAAATTTTCAAACCCGTTTTTCTTTATCACTTCTCCCGTTATAGGGTCAGTATTGTTTTCGCTTGGATCATCATAATTCAAATCCCATTTTTCGATATGATTATATAGTATCGAATATCTGAATGGCAGATGCTTGAGCCGGTTTGAAATACCTGCTTGTAATTCAAATGGTAATGCTTTGGCATTTTCACCGTAATAGGTAGTGATCTGTCTTCCGATATCCCTGGCAATCAATGATGCGGTAAACAATCGGTTAGGACTGTTATAACTTCCGGCTACGTCAACACCCATTCCGAAAGAGTGGTATGATTCGAGTGATGAATATATCAGTTTAAGGTTAGCTCCAATGGAAAAAGATGAGTCGAGCTGTCGTCCCCATCCGATTGTTAAGGCGGATTCTCCGGCATAAAACTGTCCTTGGCGAGCACCTGTTTCGTCAGCAGCATCAAATTTCCCGTAACTAACATATTTCATGGAAGCGATAAAACTTCCGATATTATTAAATGTTTTAGAATAAGTAGCGGTACCATAATTAACGTCTGAAAAGAAATCCACATAAGCAACGCCAAGCTTATTACTCATTCCGGGAGTTATAAGCGAAGGGTTTGAAGGAGCAAGGTTCAGGTCGTCATCTTTAATAGTAAGGAAATCACTACCCATTGCTGCAATTCTTGCTGAAGTTGTAAGGTTAAGAAAAGCATAGGGATCTTTACCACCAATCTGGGCGTAGGAATAGTTGTTAAATATTGAAATAAATGCTATCAGAATTGTAAAACCTTTTTTCACTACGCTATTGTATTAATGAGTAAATAATATTTTATTCGGTAAAGATAAACTGAAAACGTATTCTTTTAAAAAATATTATAAAGAAAAAAAGTTAAAAATATGTTAAGCCAGGATAATACAAAAACATCCCGCCTGAAGCGGGATGTTTTTATTTTATTTAATGGCATCAACAATCGCCTTAAAGGCATCAGGTTGGTTCATTGCCAAATCGGCAAGTGCCTTCCTGTTGAGTTCGATACCTTTTTTATGTATCAGACCCATAAATTCGG
>JALSSR010000216.1 GCA_026984135.1 Bacteroidales bacterium | reverse complement strand
AGGGTTGTTACCGGAACTTTGCTTGCAATGGGTGCTGATGTGGTTGATGCGGGCCTTTCGACTACACCGACTGTTGAGATGGCAGTTACGGAGGAAAAGGCTGATGGTGGAATTATTCTTACGGCAAGTCATAATCCGGAAAACTGGAATGCTCTGAAGTTGCTGAACCGGAACGGGGAGTTCCTCTCGGCAGATGACGGTGCAGAACTTCTTAAAATGATTGATAAGGGCGAGTTTGTTTACTCTGACGTTAAAAAAATCGGTGTTTGTAGAACCGATGACACATTTATTGATAAGCATATTGAAAAAATCCTGGAATTGCCTCTTGTGGATAAGGATGCTATTAAAAAAGCAGGTTTCACTGTTGCCGTTGACTGTGTGAATTCTACCGGTGGTATTGCTCTCCCGCCGCTATTGAAAGCTCTTGGTGTAAAGAAGGTGGAAGAGCTATATACCGAACCCAACGGTAAATTTCCTCATAATCCCGAACCTCTGCCTGAAAATCTCGGCGAAATATCCGAACTGGTTAAAAAGACAAATGCCGATGTGGGTTTTGTTGTTGATCCCGATGTTGACAGACTGGCAATAATCTCCGAAGACGGTGAAATGTTCGGGGAAGAATATACCTTGGTGGCTGTTAGCGATTATGTTTTGCAAAACGGAAAGGGAAATACCGTATCCAATTTATCTTCAACAAAAGCTTTAAGAGATATTACGGAAAAGGCCGGTGGAGAGTATTTTGCTTCAGCTGTTGGTGAGGTTAACGTGGTCGCTAAAATGAAAGAGGTGAATGCCGTAATAGGCGGTGAAGGCAACGGAGGTGTTATTTATCCCGAATTGCATTATGGCCGCGACTCGTTGGTTGGAATAGCTCTCTTTCTGTCCTATCTTGCTAAAATGAAGATATCCTGTTCTTCTTTAAGAGCAACTTACCCGTCATATTTTATATCAAAAAATAAGATTGAGCTTTCGCAGGAAATGGATGTTGACGATATCCTGAAGCAGATAGCCGAAAAGTATAAAAACCATAATGTCAATACTATTGACGGGGTGAAGATAGAATTTGATAATGAATGGGTACATCTGCGCAAATCCAATACGGAACCCATTATACGTATCTATTCGGAGAGCGAGTCGGAAACAACAGCCGAACACCTTGCAAACAAAATTATTGACGACATCAGAGATATAGTGAGAAGCTAAATTTATTATCCACCCGTTTTTTAAGATAAAAAGCCGGACTATGACTAATGAGAATATTGAAATTGTAAAAAAATCGGGCGAAAGGGTAGTTTTCGATCCTTCAAAACTGAAGCAATCATTGGAACGTTCGGGGGCAAGAGAAAAAGAGATAAAAAATATAATTGAGCAGGTAAATGAAAAAATTGTTGACGGAATGTCAACACGTAAGGTTTATCAGATTGCATATTCCCTTTTAAGAAAGCGATCCAATAAAGCTGCCGGCCGCTACAGACTGAAAAAAGCAATTCTTGAGCTTGGACCCACAGGGTTTCCCTTTGAGAAATTTGTTGGTGAACTGTTTAAATTTGAAGGGTATGATGTGCAGGTTGATACTGTTGTTCAGGGAAAATGTGTTACCCACGAAGTGGATGTCATAGCAAGTAAAGACAGGAAACGGTTTATGATGGAATGTAAATTTCACAGCGACACGAGCCGTAAAAGTGATGTGAAGGTTCCGATGTATATTAACTCCCGTTTTCATGATGTTAAAAGTCAGTGGAAAAAGGAAAACGGAGATAAATTTGATTTATATCAGGGTTGGGTTGTTACCAATACCAGATTTACGGAAGATGCAATTGATTTCGGCCGGTGTGCCGGACTACAGATGATGTCGTGGGATTATCCCCGGCAGGGTAGCCTGCGCGACAGGATTGATGCTTC
>JALSSR010000215.1 GCA_026984135.1 Bacteroidales bacterium | reverse complement strand
GACTATAGAGATGCAAATAGAAGATATGAGTTGTATAAACGCCAAACGGCTCTTGCAATGCAGACACTGCAACTTCTTCAAACGGAATATTCAACAGGGGAAACGGATTTTGTTGAGCTTCTGCGAATAGAGAGAAAAGTGTTGAAATATGCCCTTGAGTTGCAAAAGGCAAGGACTGATAAGAATGTTGCCGTTGCGTTTACGGATTATTTAATGGGAAGATAAACTATCCGTCTTCATAAGCATTACGGCAGATAAAAATAATAAATATATTAAGAAACTAATAAACAGATGAAACACTGATGACAGCGAGCCGACACACACGTCAGAATTAATTCGTGCATTCGTGGTATCAAAAAAAATTAAAATTAACATATTTGTAAAATTATAAAAAAATGAAAATAAAACTCAATAAAAAGGAATGGATATTAGCCTCTGCTTCTCTGGCAGTGGGATTAATATTAGGGCTGATTTTTTTCGGCGGTTCCGGTGGAACAGTACCCGAAAAACATGACCACGCTACGGAACAAGGTTCGAAAGCCGAGAAAACCATTTGGACATGCTCAATGCATCCACAGATAAAAATGGATAAGCCCGGGCAGTGCCCAATCTGCGGGATGGACCTGATACCTTTGGAAAATAAAACTTCGGAAGAAGCATCACCGGATGAAATACAGATGTCGGAGTCTGCTATTAAACTGGCTGATATTGAAACTACCGTTGTGAAAAAGGGAATACCGGAAAGAACGGTTTATCTGCTTGGAACAATAAAGCCTGATGAAAGACGGATTGCGGAAATGACAGCACGTTTCGGTGGTCGTATCGAAAAACTTTTCGTGAATTTTACCGGTCAGGAAGTCAGAAAAGGTCAAAAACTGGCCCTTATTTATTCACCTGAACTGATAGCAGCTCAGAGAGAGTTGCTCGAAGCGTTGAAATATAAGGAAAGCAGTCCCGGATTTTATAAAGCCGCACGTGCAAAATTGAAACTTTGGGATTTGACCGACGAACAAATTGATAATCTTGAAAATGCCGGCGAAACTCAACATTATTTTGAATTGCTTTCGCCAATAAGCGGTACCGTTACCAAACGTTATGTCACTCTTGGAGATTATGTCAAAGAGGGGAGTCCCCTCTTTGAGGTTATTGACCTTAGAAAAGTGTGGGCTATGTTCGATGCCTATGAAAGTGACCTTCCCTGGATAAAAGTGGGGGATAAAATCACATTCTCGATACAATCCTTACCCGGAAAAAATTATACGGGAAAGGTAATATATATTGACCCGTTTATTGACGCAACTACACGCGTTGCAGGTGTCAGGGTTGAACTGAATAACCCGAAACTGGAACTTAAGCCGGAAATGTACGTGTCGGGAATACTGCATTCCGAAATGAAAAAACGGAACAATATATTAATACCCAAATCATCTATTCTATGGACGGGTAAAAGGGCAGTCGTTTATGTTAAAGTCCCCAATCGGGAAGAACCATCGTTTGTTTACCGCGAAATAACCCTTGGTCCGGATGCCGGAAACTTTTATGTTGTGCTCGACGGTTTGAAAGAGGGTGAGGAGATAGCAACAAATGGTGTTTTCAAAATTGATGCCGCTGCTCAGCTTGCCGGAAAACCGAGTATGATGAATCCCGAAGGAGGGAAGATAAATACTATGCCCGGAATGGATATGGGTGGTGGTGACGAAAAGGACAGTAATACCGGAGCAAAAACGAAGGATAAGAAACAGACTTCGGATCAGGTTCCTATGGAGTTCAAAAAACAACTCGGTAATGTGATGCAGGAATATTTAAAGTTGAAGGATGACTTTGTGAAATCGGATGAAAAAAAGGCGGTTGATGATGCCAAAGCTACTCTCGATGCTCTTGAAAAGGTTGATATGACACTGCTGA
>JALSSR010000214.1 GCA_026984135.1 Bacteroidales bacterium | reverse complement strand
TGCCGATTGCCGATTGCCGACTGTGGACTGCCGACTGAAGACTGCCGACTATCGGGAGGAAAAAATCACGCAGCGACGCAACGACGCGGCGAAAAAAAAGTGGATTGCTGAGTTGGAGACTGCCGATTGCTGATTGTGGACTGCCGATGCCGACCTACTGTCGAGCATGCACGAAGCAAAGCTTCGGCACTGCCGCATTATTCCACCGAAGATATTCCGAATTTTGTAGTTTTGCAAAAACAATTGTATGAGCACATATAAAGAAAAACTGAAAAATATTACAACTTTTGTCTTTGATTACGACGGTGTGCTGACTAACGGCACCATCATACTTCAGCCTGACGGTGAAGGGTTGCGCACGGCAAATGTCAAGGACGGTTATGCTTTGCAACTTGCCGTTAAGAAAGGCTATAATGTGGTTATCATTTCCGGAGGAATGTCGAAATCAATGGCCAACAGATTTAAAGCATTAAAAATAAAAGACTTCTTTCTCGGTGTTGAAGAAAAATCATCCGTTTTGAAAAAATATTTGGAAGAAAACGGAATTAATTATGAAAATGTCCTGTATATGGGTGATGATATTCCCGACCACAAACCGATGACTGAGGTAGGATTGCCTTGTTGTCCCGCCGATGCCGTTCCCGAGATAAAAGCGATTTCTCTCTACGTGTCGAACAGAAAAGGCGGAGAAGGATGTGTGCGGGATGTGATAGAGCAGACTCTTAAAATTCAAAAGCACTGGATGACAGATGACGGATTTAAATGGTAATTTTAACCGGAAATGATAAGATATTTGAAAATATTACGCTTCCCAAACCTTGTAATAATTGTCTTGACGCAATATCTTATTCGCTATTGCTTGCTTGGTACGTTTTATGGTAGTTCGGGTGTTCATTTTGTCATTGGCAATTTTGACTTTGCTTTATTGGTCATTTCAACCTTGCTAATTGCCTCGGGCGGAAATATTATTAATGATATTTTTGATGTCGAAGTTGACAAAATCAACAAACCTGATAAGGTATGGATAGGAGAGATAATGCCGAAGAAAAAAGCTTATTCATTATATATTGTATTAACGGTTACAGGTGTTTTGACAGGCATTTACCTCTCTTTTCGTATCGGATATCTTATGTTCGGTTTAATCTTTTTTGCGATAGCTTTGTTGCTTTATTTTTATTCGTCAAACTATCAAAAGGTTGCCTTCCTTGGGAATATAATAGTGTCGTTACTATCGGCAATGGTTATTTTAATTACCTGGTTGTATGATTTTTTTGCGCTTAGAGCCGAACCGGCACTTTTTGCTAAAATATTACCTGATATTAAAATCATTTATTTATTAATCGGCAGTTATGCTGTTTTTGCGTTCATGACGTCATTCATCAGGGAGATGGTAAAAGATGCCGAAGATTATGAGGGTGACCTGAAAGCCGGATATAAAACGGTTCCGGTGGTTTACGGAGTAAAAACTGCAAAGGCAACTGTGATTATTGTAACCATATTTACTATGTTTGCTCTTGCTGCCGGGCAATATTTGTTGATTTTACATAACTTTGTAATTGTGTTCTGGTATCTGCTAATTGCGGTTCAGTCCTTATTTGTTTATCTGCTTTATCTTATGACAACAGCTAAGGACAAAGTGGACTTTAAATCGGTTGGTGACGCTGCAAAAATAGTTATGGTGGCGGGGATATTATCAATGCAGTTGTTTTGTATAAGTTGAGAAAATGTTAAATGATAAATTGAAAAACCACAGGGTTGTACTTGCTTCTCAATCACCGAGGAGAAGGAATTTACTGAAAGGACTCGATATTGATTTTGAGGTGTTTCCTTTAGATGTTAATGAATCATATCCCGTCGGTATGCAAGGTAAGGATATTGCCGTTTACCTTTCGGAATTGAAGGCAGATGCATTTTATTTTAATGGAAAATATGAAGATGCACTTATTATTGCAGCCGACACAATTGTTTGGTTGTCGGGAGAGGTGTTGTCAAAACCGGAAGATTATAATGATGCTTTTGCGATTTTAAGAAAGTTATCGGGCAATGTGCATGAAGTTATCACAGGCGTTACATTGAGGACAAAAGAGAAAAGACACTCTTTTTATTCTTCCACGAAGGTTTGGTTTAAGGAATTGACGGATAATGAGATAGCATATTATATTGAGAATTTTAAACCTTACGACAAAGCCGGTGCTTACGGCATTCAGGAGTGGATTGGTTACACGGGAATTGAAAAGATAGAAGGGTCATATTTTAATGTTGTGGGATTACCGGTACAAAAGGTATATGTTGAAATGCTGAAATTTATTGATTATTAAAGGCGGGAAATAAGAGATTTTTACTAATTATAATTTTATTTTATTGAAGACAAATAATAAAAATGGTAAAGTCAGGGCACAGGATATTGCGGATATGCTGGATATATCTTTGTCAACTGTGTCAAGAGCTTTAAGCAATCATCCGAGAATAAGTAAAGAGACTAAAGAGAGGGTGAAACAGGTTGCCACCAGACTCGGATATTATACAGGTATGCCTGAGCTAATGAATCCGGAAAAGACGGATTCGGTTGTAATATTAGTGCCTTCTATCGAAAGTAAGATTTATCGCGATATTGTCAGAGGTGTTACAGCTTCTATGCAAGATGGTAATTATCAGGCTTTTGTCTATGATACGGATTTCAATCTTGAAAAGATAGATACCTTTTTGAAAACGTACAAAAAATATGGTATTAGCGGAATTATTCATGTGATTTGCAAAAGGAATCTGCCGGCAGGACTCCATAACATTATCATAAAAGACAGATTGCCGGCCGTAACAATATTTGAAACCGATGATAACTCCGGATTGAGTTCGGTATTACCCGATATGTTTCAGGGTGCTTCTAAAATTATCACATATTTGAAGTCGTTAAATATTAAATCCTTGGCCTTGCTTCTTGACAACCTGCAGCAGTATGAAGACAATCAAATACTATCCTCTTTCGAAACGGCAATGGAAATGTCGGAAATGGACAAAAAAGGTCTCTCGGTTTTCTATGAACTTCAATCCGGGATGAAAGAAATTGGGGAGCTTTTATCTTCGGATAAAAGGCCTCAGGTAATAATGGTTAAAGATATTTTAAAAGCTTTGGAAATAATAAACATTTCTGAAAAATCAGGAATAAAAATACCGGAAGATTTAATCGTTATTGCCATTGATTCTCAGCTGAAAGACAGTGCATTAACAAGTAATATTTCCCTTTTGAAAATTCCTTCCTATGAAATGGGTTATGAAGCGGGAGAGATACTCTTATATCAAATGAGACATCCGGATGCAGAAAGAAAAACAGCGGTAGTCCCGGTAAACTTTATTTTAAAGGGTTCTGCAATCAGAATGAAATAGCTTTTACTATTCCTTGATTATTTTCCGGGTACCAAGATAGTTTCCATCTTCAGAGGTAACTCTGATCAGGTAAATCCCTCCCTGCAGTTTGCTTAAATCCAAAATTTCATTATGGCTGTCGGGAAATGTAGCTGTTAAAACCTGATAACCGGAGCTGTTAAATACTCCTGCCGTAATTTTACCTGAAATCCTGGAATTACTTTCCAGTGTCACTCTTCCTGAAGTATAAGTCGGATAGATTTTGAAAGGAGTGTTTTGTTTTTTATTTTCCGTCGTACCGTTCAGGATTTCACAATCGGGAACCCAGTAATTTCCAGATATTGTTATGAGTGAAAGTAATTTTAAAGTATTGTCATAATAACCTCCGCTATTTACGTTGGAGGATAAAATTTTTGAGTAAAGGCTGTTAAGCCAATCCTGATTTGCGGTATCAAGCATAGCTCCAACGGTAAAAGGAGCTGTGAAAGCAATATCTGACCATCCCACAGCTTTTGTGCCGTCGAGGTAATAGCCGGCATAAACATGATTTGCACTTCCTCCCGATGATTCAAGCAGCCAGTTATCAATTTTCAGCACTGCTTCTTTTGCCCTTTCGTCACCGCTTATCAAATAATCGGTTGCAATCCGCCATGGGTCGCGGCAAGCATTGTAAGAATAATTTCCGTCAAGTTCTCCTTCAAGATAATTTGGGTCGGCAGGTCTTGCAGTTGTGTTTACATCATCAATAAAATCAGGTAAGAGGCCTGCTTCCGGACTGTAGTTTGTTTGCATATCGGCTATAAGATCATAGCATTTATCAACAACAAAACTCCAGCTTGTGTCTTGCACGGCACATTTGAAGGCTCTAAAGTGGTCCATAATAAAGTCGGAGGTTCGCGTGCCGTTCATATAGCTTCCGCCGGAAACCCAATCTCCGAGTTTAATCGTATTCAAGTCCTGGTTTACATCTCCCTTCGCGGAATTTTCACCCATAATATCGTTAATAATTGCCACAGCCTCTTGAAAGTAGTTGATATCTCCCTGACTTCCCCACTGAGCGTGTGCCAGAAGCAAACCGAAAGCAATATCAATATCTCCGTCTGAAGCGGAGTCGGGGCCGCCGGCATTAACACATCCCGTAATCTGTTTCCAGGCCATCAGATGAGGAGTAATGTAGCTGGGGTGTGCTTTGTAATATCTGTAAAGTCCGTCGAAATATATTTTTGCATTTGCATCATAACCTGCCATCAAAGGAATTATTAACATCCCGTAACCCATTGCTTCAGAAACGGTTATGGTGTTCCCATCGTCAATATAAATATAATATTGGTCATCCTCGCAACCGTTTATCAGATGATTACTTTTCCAGCCGTCATAAAATGACCTTACGTGGTCATCCAGTTGTTCCTGTGTGTATTGACTCGGCTTGATATGGGTATTATAATCAGTGTGCTGAGGGAAAGGATAGTTTTGGGAAAATGAAAACGGACTAATAAATAGTACAGTAATTGTCAGAAGAAATATTTTTTTGGTCATAGCAACTTTTATTAATATGATAAAAAAATCCGCCGGCATTTTGAATTCCGGCGGATTTGATATGAGAAAATTAATTCTGTTTTCTTACAAGTTTCAGGTATGCCTCATCAGGGTCACCCGGAGTAGCTCCTTCGTTAGCAAGTTCATCGGGATCGTAGAAATCTCCGAGATTATCGGGGAATGTGTTGTCATAACGAACCCAAAGTGTATCGGTAGTAAGTTTCAAAATCTGATAGTCATATCCTTTTGATTCCATACCGAGTGAAGCATTGTTTGTCAGATGGATAACATAGGCACCCGGCATCATCTGGTCACCAATCTGTGTTTCAAATGTCAAAGTGTCGTTAATATTTTCAATATGTTCAACGCTCCATTGTGAAATCATCGGAGACTGGCCGTTATTGTATCCTTCATAAGCAACATCCTCCCAGATACCCGGGGTAGCATAACCTCTGACGGCAGCCCAGGCCCAGTTAACCATAAATGCCGTTTTGAAATCATTAACATACTCCATTTGAGCATTCAGTTTAAACATATATTCGTCATCCAAAGCATTTTCGTCAATGTCGCCACCTTCGTTTTGCCACCAGCTTTGATCAATGGGGTTAAAATAAACAGTGTCGGGGACGCCGTCGCGGGGGCCATCACCCATAACTCCTGGAGCATCTACCCATGTCCATACTGTTTCGCTTTCACCCGTTGCACTGTTGTAACCTGAAAGTAACAGATTTACTTCATTGAAAATATTAGGGTCGCCTTCGGGTACATTAACTGTTTTGGTTGCATGTGTGTCGCTTTCACGACCTTTGGCTGTGCATTTCACAGTGTAATCGCCGGGAAATGAATAAGTTCCTGTAACATCTTGTCCCGTAGGTGTTTCACCGTTTCCAAGATCCCAAGCATAACTTACAGCATTTGTTGCTTCGGCATGATAACTTACAACGTTACCGTTAACGGTGTAGGTAATTGTTACCGGACCCGGTGTTCCGGTGTCGGTAGTTTCATCTTTTTTGCACGAACTCATTGTGAGTACTGCAAGGGAAATAATTCCGATAAAAAGTTTTCTAATCATAATCTTAATATTTAAAGTTAGTAATACAATAATTTATTTTTCAATCGTGCTAAACGCTTATTCATATATTTAATTGTTCTAAGTCAACACGTTATTTCTTTACCAGATATCACTCAAGTCAAGCTGATCCTGTGAAATGGGGAAATAGTTATTTATCCCTTCCACAAAACCATATTGTCCCAACACCTCTTCTCCGCGACCCTGTCTGACAATATCCCAGAAACGATGGCCTTCCATTGCAAGTTCCACCCTGCGCTCGTGGTAAATGGCTTCTAAACCTTCATAAGGAGACGGGCCGAGACCTGCCCTGTCTCTGACTTGCTGCAAGGGTGTTTGCCAGTCGCCACCTGTATGAAAAGCAGCCTCGGCATTCCAAAGCAGTACTTCTGCATACCTGATAACTATCCAGTTTTTTGAAGCATCCGAAAAATCTGCCGGTTGTTGCGAAGCCGGCAAACAATATTTCTGGTTGCTGTAGTGATCAATATTGGTTGCAAACATAGTATTGAATGTGGATTCGTCGGGAGTACCCTCCCAAAGAGTTTCGCCGTTATGAATAATCGTGGCTTCCATTCGCGGGTCACCAGGTTCGTACTCATCAACAAGAGCCTGTGTGGGGCAGTTAAATCCCCAGCCTCCGATTCCTGCGAAAGGATGGTTTCTCGTTTCCATATAAACACAAAGCATTGTCCCTTCGTTTTCATCTCCATAATCACCGTTACCGGTCTCTTTGAACTGTATTGAGAAAACAATTTCAGGATTATTCTCATTTTCCATCTTAAAAACATCCTCATAATTAGGAAGCAGCGAATAATCATTTTCGGCTATTATTTGATCCGTAATGGTCTTTGCATCTCCCCATTTTTTCTGAAAAATATAGGCTTTTGCAAGAAAAGCGAGAGCCGCTCCCTTTGTGGCACGTCCTATATCTTCGGGATTTTGTACCGTTACCGAAGGTAGAACTTGTGAGGCTGCAATAAGATCCTGCTCAATAAAGCTCCATATTTCGGATTGATCCGCAAGAGGTTGCTGATATTCACTGGGACTTAAAACATGATCAACAAGAGGCACCCTGCCCCAGGTTTTGGTAAGTTGAAAATAGAAGTAAGCTCTTACAAATCTTGCCTGTGCTATCAGATTTGCTTTCGCTCCGTCCGAGATCATATCGGGTGTCATTTTTGAAATATTTTCAATGGCCGTATTGCATCTGTTTATTGCAATATAATAGTTTTTCCAGGCAATATTCAACATATAGTTATCAGGTGTGTAGTTGAAGTTGATGAGGTCGTCCATCCAATCCTGATCCGATCCTATATCACCGCCTTTCCATCCGTCGCGACCAATAATATCACCAAAGAAAAACGGAATAGTGTTATGGTTGCCATCCCAACCCATAACATCATAACACCCTGTGATGGCCAGTTTGGCATTTTCTTCCGATGTGAAGAAGTCTTGCATCACCTGTGTCGGTGGTTCCACTTCGAGAAATTCTTTTTTGCAACCTGTTGTCATTATTGACAACATTGCCGTAAGGGCCAGTGTGTAAAAATATAATTTTTTCATCTTTTTCAGTTTAAAAGCTAAGATTTAGTCCTACATAATAAGTTCTGGGGCTTGGATAACGGGCACGATCAATACCGCGATCCAAAGGATTATTGTTATAGCCGATACCGACTTCCGGATCAAATCCGGAGTATTTTGTCAGTGTGAAAAGATTATCGGCTCCTACAAATACTTTTAATGAATATATTTCAACCTTTCCGAATATTGATTTGGGCAGGTTGTATTCCAGTTGAAGGTTTTTCAATCTCAGATATGAACCGTCCTCAACAAATCTGTCGGAACGCAAACTGTTATTTGCATCATTAATATTCAGACGGGCGAGGTTCGGATCATCGGTATCGCCTTCTACCAGCCATCTGTCCATCAACGAAGCATCCACATTATATCTTACGCTTGAGTTGAAATTGTAAAATTTTGTTGCATTGAATATTTCATTTCCGTAAACACCGTAAAAGAATACCAGCAAACTGAAATTGTTATAACTGAAATTCATATTAAGGCCTGCCGTGAAGTCCGGGAAAGGGCTGCCTATAAAATCGGTAATGAGTTCGCCGTTTTCATCTGCCTTGTAACGTATATCTCCGGGAGCGGCATTTGGCTGAATAGGAGTTCCGTCAGGTTTTGTGTAGCTGTCAACCTCTGCCTGATTCTGAAAAAGTCCATCCGTTACATAGCCATAGAAAGAAGCCATCGGATGTCCCACTTCCGTACGGGAAATATAACCGAGTTGCATGAAGGTAGCCGCCGGAATATATGTTGCACTTCCAAGGTTAAGTACCTCATTTTTAATATGACTGAAATTAAGTTTAAAATTATACTTTAATTTATGGTCAAAATTCCTGTAACCTGCAACCATCTCAATTCCTTTGTTTTGCATAGATGCCACATTTGTGTAGGGCATCTCCTGTGTTCCCACGTGACCCGGCAAATCAGGGTCGTAGATCATCTGACCCGTTTTATCAATAAAGTAATCGGCTGTGAATGTAAACTTATCACCCCACATAGAAAGATCCACGCCTATATCAACCGAAGTTTTCTCCTCCCAGTGAAGTTCATTATTCGGGATACGCGGAAATGAAACTCCATCCGTAATTTGATTTCCGAAAACATACCGCTGACCTGAGACCGAAGTGGCATAATATGAATACGGCTGAAGCGCTCTGTCGTTTCCGGTCAATCCATATCCCAGGCGTAATTTTAAGGTGTTGATGATTTCAATGTTTTCCATAAAACCTTCCTTATTGATCTTCCATCCGGCAGAAGCCGAAGGAAAGGTTCCCCAACGGTTATCCGGCCCGAACATCGAAGAGCCCATTCGCCTGACATTGGCAGTGATAAAATATTTTTCATCGTAGTTGTAATTCAAACGTCCGAAATAGGACACGTATCTGACATCACTTGCAAGTCCGTTTGCCGAAGCGTTCATATTGCCCGTGGCGTTGTCAATGTAAATCAGGTGTTCCGATTCCGAGATCAGGTCTGAAGCCGTAACGCCAAACCATTCACCGTAATCACGTTCCGATTCCATACCTATCATAACCTTGAAAGCGTGCTTATTAAACCGGTGATTCCAGGTCAGAAAGTTTGAGAAAACCCATTCCTGTCCCTGATAATAGTCGCGTGTAACCGATGTTTGTGAATTTTCTTCTCCTGTTTTCACAAAGAAAGTGGGAATCCAGTTGTAATAATTACTGTGAGTTTGGGAATAGCCGAGTCTTGAAGTAAAAGTAAAATCTTTCAGGAAAGTTACATCAGCGAAAAAATTTCCCCCAAGGTCAAAGTCTTTTATTTCATCCTTTGTTCTGTCAAGGTGTGCTACCGGATTATTAACCGTATTCCACTGCGAACCGTCCCAACTACCGTCTTCTTTTCTAACTTTTGTTAGCGGATCAATAGCGATGGCTTCAATCATAATAGCATTCCATTCGTCATCTTCATTGATGAGATGTGTGGTTGTTCCTGAGAAAGAAAAGTTTTCGCCGACGGTAAGCCATTTCTTCATCTTGACGCTTGTATTCAGGCGAATATCGAGAGCATCGGCATCCGATTTTTGAACTATTCCCTGTTGTGTGTTATAATTGGCACTCATCAACCAGGAAATCTTCTCCGAGCCGCCGGATAATGAAAGGTAATTGTTAGTTGAGGCGGCAGTTCGTGTGACAGCATCCTGCCAGTCGGTACCTTCGCCATACGATTCTTCCAGAGCAGGTGGTACAGGTAGTCCCGCATTGCTGTAAGCTTCAGAGCGCAGTTTTGCCCATTGTTTTGCAGTGGCAAGGTTCAATTTTTTGTATAACTGCCCCCAGGAAAAACGGTTTTCATAATTAATGACCATATCTCCTTTTTTACCTTTTTTCGTAGTAACCAAAATGACTCCGTTAGCACCTTTCGTGCCGTAAATAGCAGTTGCCGAAGCATCTTTAAGTATTTCCATACTCTCAATATCCTGTGGATTTACTCCGCCTGATGTAGGCACGCCATCTACAATCCACAATGGAGGAGAGCCGTTGATTGAGCTTATTCCCCTAATGGCAATCTCTTCCGGCCGGCCCGGCGATCCGCTGTTCGAGGTTACGGTTACACCGGCAGCTCTTCCCTGAATAATGGAGGCAAGGTTCTGTTGGTGTGTCTCGGCAATTTCCTTACCGTTTATCGAAGACAAAGCTCCTGTAACATCACTTTTCTTCTGAACCCCGTACCCTACAACAACGACCTCGTCAAGTTGTTTGGCACTTATTTCAAGGTAAATGTCCAGCTTTGTTCTTCCTTTTACGGCTATATCCCGGGTCTTGTAGCCTATGTACGAAAACTCCAGAGTGTCTGCCGTTTCGGGCAAGTTGATATTGAACTTGCCGTTAATATCGGTTATGCCCCCCTTTGTAGTCCCTTTTACAATAATGGTGACGCCAGGCAATGTTTCCCCCGAATCTTTATCGTAAACAGTTCCTTCAACGGAAATCTGAGCCATTAACGAAGTAGCGCTTAGAATCAAAATCAATAGCGAGTAAAACTTTTTCATTTATCTGTTTTTTAAATTCAAATCAACTATTTATGCGCAATAATTTGCACACAAAATTAATTACAATATTTTAATTGAGCAAATATTTTTATAAAGAAATTTCATGTTTTTCGTAATGATATATCACAGTGATGAGAGTTAGGAGGCTATAATAAGCTGAAAATAAGTGCTATAAAGTTGTTTTGTCTTCAGGGGCTCCGGTATGACTAATTTGCCTTGTTCGATGTAATTTATTTTGATTCCAAATAAGTGCATTCCAAACAATTTAAAATCTTTATAAATAGTGCAAATAATTGCGCAAATAATTGCATAGTATTTTTACTTTTTATACTTTTACACCGTCGTTTTAAGATTTTCTACTTTTATACATTATATTATTATGAGTTGTTTAAAAACAATTTTTCGCGTAATTCCGGTAGCACTCGTTGTTTTCCTTTTTTCGTCCTGTTCTGATCAGGGATCGAAAGGCTTTTTCGTAAAAAGTCTTGACAACTGGGAAATCCAAAGTTCCGATTCAATTCGGGTTGGCGCTAAGGAAATCAGTTCCGCCGGATTTGACAATAGAGGGCTGTATCCCGCAAATGTACCCTCAACCGTTTTGCACGCTCTTGTACAAAATAATGTTTATAAAGATATTTTTAAAGATGATAATCTAAACCGTATCAATTCAAGTATTTTTAACTCTCCTTGGTGGTATCGTACCGGATTTGATATTGACGGGCAGCCGGAAACGGTGTTGCTTCATTTTGACGGAATAAACTATAAAGCAAACATTTGGTTGAACGGTGTGCAAATTGCCGACACATCACAGGTGAAAAATGCTTTCCGGCAATTTTCTTTTAACATTTTGGATAAAATAAGAAAGGGAAGGAATTTTTTGGCTGTAGAAGTTTTTCCTCCTGTTAAGGGTGATTTTTCAATCGGTTTTGTTGATTGGAATCCGGCTCCTCCCGACAACAATATGGGTATCTTCAGACCGGTTTATATTGAAGTGAACGGTGGTATCGGGATATCCAAACCTTTTGTTGCCAGTAAACTAAGTGAGGATTTGTCGGAAGCGGTACTTACTGCATCGGTGGAAGTAACAAACTACTCGGATGAGAATCATAAAGGGGAAATTGTAATGATAGTCAATGGAAATAGGTTGTCGAAACCGGTGGAGATTAAAGCAAATGAATCGAAAAAGATATTGTTTACAACAAAGGAGTTTAGTGAACTAAATATTAAGAATCCGCAATTATGGTGGCCTCACACTTTAGGAATTCCACACCTGTACTCAGCCGGATTCGAATTTCATTACAATGGAGTTATCTCTGACAGAAAAAGTATTGATTTCGGCATAAGAACCGTTTCCGATTTCTTTACCAAAGATGGTCACCGGGGGTTTAAAATTAACGGGAAAAAGATATTGATCCGGGGCGGCGGCTGGGTTGACCGTCTGCTGCTTGACGACACAAAAGAATCCATTCGACATCAATTGGAATATGTCAAGGATATGAATCTGAATACCATCAGGTTAGAAGGCTTTTGGGGTAAAGATCAAACTCTTTACAACCTTTGCGATAAAATGGGGATTCTCGTTATGGTAGGTTGGAGCTGCCATTGGGAATGGGAAGACTATCTCGGAAAGTATTGTGATGAAGAGTTCGGAGGAATTTTATCGGACAATGATGTTGATATGATGAGCAAAGCCTGGCAGGATCAGATAATATGGCTTCGCAATCATCCGTCAATTTTCTCCTGGCTTGGCGGTAGCGACTGCAAACCGAAACCTGAGCTGGAAAAAAGATATATGAAAACCTTTACGGAATATGACTCCACACGGGTCTATCTTCCTTCCGCCAAAGAATGGCAAACTCCCACCGGGCATACAGGCGTGAAAATGCGTGGTCCTTATGCTTACGAGCCTCCGGTTTATTGGTTTGCCGATACATTGTACGGCGGAGCTTTCGGATTTAATACGGAAACGGGTCCCGGAGCTCAGGTTCCGCCTTTGGAAAGTATTAAAAAAATGATTTCCAGCGGTCATCTTTGGCCCATTGACACTATTTGGAATTTTCATTGCGGCCGCTATGAGTTCGATAATCTTGATAGATATACAACTGCTTTGGAAGCCAGATACGGAAAGATAACAGGCATTGAAGACTTCGCAAAAAAGGCGCAGGTCATGAACTATGAATTGATGCGGCCTATGTTTGAAGCTTTTTCAGCTTACAGGTATAAAGCAACCGGCGTGATACAGTGGATGCTTAATTCGGCTTGGCCCGAAATGTATTGGCAACTATACGATTATTATCTTATGCCTAACGGCGCTTATTACGGAACCAAAAAAGCATCGCAGCCCTATCACGCCGTTTATGACTATTCGGAAAATTCTATTTTTCTTGTAAACGACAGGCTTAACGATAAAAACGGGTGTACTCTTAAGGTGAAAGTTTATGATATAAATTCGGTATTGAAATTTGATAAGGATTTGAAAGCCGATTTAAAGGCAAATTCAAGTATAAAAGTATTGAAAATGCCCGGTATGAAATGGAACTCGCCGGTTTATTTCATTGATACAAGGCTGCTTGATGAGAGTGGAAACGAGATTGACAACAACTTTTACTGGATATCGGCCAAACCTGATATTTTGGATTATGAGGCTGATGTTGAAGGCTGGTATTATCACACTCCATCAAAACAATATGCTGATTATGAACAACTTAGTAGTATGCCTCTTGCAGAAGTTGTAAACTCTTTTTCTCAATCAAAAGAAAAAGAATTTACGGAGTTTGCCGTAACTCTGAAAAATAAAAGCCGGCACATAGCCTTTTTTATTCATACTGAAATTATTGACGGTAAAACGGGAAATGCAATTCTTCCGGTTTTGTGGTCGGATAATTATGTTTCATTGTTGCCGGGTGAAGTTAGGGTGCTTAATGCAAGAATTAGAAATAAGTATTTAAAAAATAAAAAGGTGCGTTTAAGTGTTGACGGATATAATATTGTAGAGACGGAATAGGATTTGCCCCGGGTGAAACGGAGTAAATTTTCAAGTATAATGATTGGACAAGTGTAGTAAAGTTTTAATAAATAATTATAAACGGATGAAACGAAATTATATAATAGTAGCTCTGATTCTTGTTACCTTTTTTGTCATTTCCTTTTTGACAAATATTTTGGGAGCATTAAATCCGAATGTGTCGGCAAGTTACAGTCTTACGGAGACAATGGCCGGTTTTCTGCCCTTTGCATTTTTCATTGCCTATGGAGTGATGTCAATTCCTTCGGGATTTTTACTTGAAAAATGGGGTGAAAAAAGAATGATGATACTTGCTTTTATGCTTGCTTTTCTCGGAGCACTTATATTTGCACTTTATCCCGGATTCAATGTTTTTGTTGTCTCACTTTTTACCATTGGAACAGGAATGGCGGTGCTTCAGGTTGTTATCAATCCGCTGTTGCGGGTTGCAGGCGGAGAAGAACATTATGCTTTTAATTCCGTTTTGGCACAACTTATCTTTGGGCTTGCTTCGTTCATCAGTCCGCAAATGTATTCGTATCTTGTTACAAATATTGATAAAGGAAATGTCGGGAAACCGTTTATCGGAATGATGACCGGACTTGTACCGCAAGAAATGTCTTGGGTGTCGGTTTATTGGGTTTTTGCGCTATTAAGTATTTTGATGATAGCCGTTATCTTTTTTGTCAGGTTCCCGAAAGTGGAACTTCAGGAAGATGAAAAGGTCGGGTCAAAGGAAAGCTATGTTGAATTATTTAAAAACAAATATGTTATTCTCTATTTTCTCGGAATATTTACCTATGTGGGGACGGAGCAGGGTATCTCCTATTGGATGTCCAAATTTCTGAATGTCTATCACGGTTTCGATCCGGATACCGTGGGTGCCGATGCCGTATCCTATTTCTGGGGTTTGATGACAATCGGTGGCGTTCTCGGGTTGATACTCCTGAAACTTGTTGACAGCAAACAGGTTCTGAGGTGGTTTACGGTGCTTGCAATTTTCAGTTTGATAGCGGGTTTGTTTGGAGGTGCTAAGATAGCATTGTGGGCTTTTCCGGTATCGGGATTTTTCCTTTCGGTGATGTATCCCGTTATTGTTTCGCTTGGTCTTAACTCGGTTTCAAAACATCACGGTTCATTTGCCGGCATTCTGATGACAGGTATCGCAGGAGGGGCAATAGTTCAGATTCTTATTGGAGGTATCAGCGACCTGACTTCATTGAAAACGGGTATGATATTCCTTTTTGTAACGCTCGGTTATATCCTGAGCATTAGTTTTTGGGCAAAACCCATAATCAGTAATAAAACAATTAGTATTAAAGAAATATTCAAATCATAATGGTATTATCAAATAACGGAGCATTGATAGGAGTTGATCTCGGCGGCACAAAGGTTGCTGCAGGCAGGATTGACGGCGCTGAGCTGGGAGAAGTTGTTTATAAGCTGATTCCTGCTAACAGTAACGACCCGCGAGATATAATAAATGTCATCATTGAGGTGATTGACAAACTTTTTGACGAACAGGTTCTCGGTATAGGAATCGGTATTCCGGGCTTAGTTGACAGGGATGAGGGTGTTGTAAACGATGTTCAGAATATACCATCCTGGAAAGAGGTTCATCTTGGAAATATTCTGGAAACCCATTTTAAAGTCCCCGTTTATCTTGACAACGATGCAAACTGTTTTGCACTCGGCGAATCAAGGTTCGGGAAAGGGAAAAATGAAGATGATTTTGTCGGCTTGACTCTCGGAACAGGTATGGGAGGTGGAATAATCAAGTCCGGGTTTCTGATTTCGGATGCGCATTGCGGTTCGGGTGAATTTGGAAATATTCCGTATCTCGATTCTATTTATGAAGATTACTGTAGCGGCAAATTTTTTATCGCAAAATACGGTTTCAAGGGCGAAGAGTTGACAGAGGCTGCATTCCGGGGGGATAAACTTGCATTAAAAGCCTTTGAAGAATTCGGCATGCACCTCGGGAATGCAATAAAGACCATTAAGCTTGCCGTTGATCCCCGAAAAGTGATTGTCGGAGGATCGGTGGCGCAGGCAAGTAAATTTTTTGTTGACAGTATGTGGAAATCCATATCCGATTTTCCTTTTCCGCGAGCTATGCGCGACTTTGAGGTTATCTTTTCGGATGTGAAAAATATCGCCGTGCTCGGTGCGGCATCACTCTATCTTGACAGAAAGAAACAGCGTGCCGTTGAAAGCGCACTAAGTGAAAATTGAAAAAATCAAGATAGCAAATATTAACTAAACGATGTAACTATGTTGAACAATTCGGTAATTGGAATATCTTTCGGAGGAAAAACACTTGTAGCCGGAAAAGTAAAAAACGGCAAAATCGAAAAGAGTATTACCAGAAAAATTAACAACAGGGCGCCTGAGGATGAGGTGCTTGCTGAAGTATTCGGAATTATTAATGAAGTTAAGGATACTGAAGTAGCGGGAATAGGAATTGGCGTTCCCAGTCTCGTTGATGTAGAAAAGGGTATTGTTTACAAAGTGCAGAACATTCCCTCCTGGCGCGAAGTTCATATTAAGGAAATACTTGAAAGTCATTTTAATATGAAGGTTTATGTTAATAATGACGCCAACTGCTTCGCCATAGGTGAAATGTATTTCGGAAAAGCAGCCGGGTATAACAACAGTGCAGGTTTGATACTTGGTGCCGGAGTTGGTGCGGGAATAATTTTCCAGGGACATCTATACTCCGGAACTAATTGCGGTGCGGGAGAATTCGGCGAAATACCGTTTCGTCATTTTAATTATGAATATTATCTTAATGATGCTTATTTTGAGTATAAATACGGCGTTTCGGCAAACACTTTTCTTAACAGGGCTAAAAAGAAAGATAAAATTGCGCTTGCTATCTTTGAGCATTACGGAACCGACCTCGGATATTTGATTAAAACAATTCTTTTTACAATTGACCCCGAAATCATTGTTATAGGAGGCCCACTCTCCGGAGCTTTCCCCTATTTTGAAAAAAGTATGTGGGATGTTGTCAAAACATTTCCATATAAACATGCAGTGAGTAAGTTGAAAATAGTAGCATCGGAACAGGAGGATATTGCAGTACTGGGGGCTGCCGCACTATATTTTGATGCTCATAATCAAAGTATGAAAAAATGAAAAATAATTTGAAAAACCTTGAAGTTAAGGAACGTCTCGAACGGAAATTCGAGAAGATGTTTGCGGAAATATATGATGATGCGGATATAGCATCAAAAAAGGTGGCGGGTACAATAGCCTCACTTATCCGCAAAAAGAATGATGCTGGTGAGAAGTGTGTGCTGGGGCTTGCCACAGGCTCAAGTCCGGTGGGTGTTTACCGTGAACTGGTCAGGATGCATAAGGAAGAAGGCTTGAGTTTTAAAAATGTAATTACCTTTAATCTTGATGAATATTTTCCCATTCCCAAGGAGCATGTTCAGAGCTACTGGTATTTTATGCACGAGCACCTTTTTAATCATGTTGATATTCCCCGGTCGAACATTCATATACCTGACGGTACAATACCGGAAGATGAAGTTTATGACTTTTGTCAAAATTACGAAACTGCTATTCGTGAGGCCGGAGGAATTGATTTACAAATACTTGGAATTGGACGAACCGGACACATAGGTTTTAACGAACCCGGCTCGGGAATTAATTCCCCAACGCGTATGGTTACGCTTGACTCACTGACTATTGCAGATGCTGCCGGAGATTTTCATTCGCAGGATAACGTGCCGCGCAAAGCAATAACAATGGGTGTGGGTACAATTATGCAGGCAAGGAAAATTATTCTTATGGCCTGGGGTGAAAAAAAGGCTTCAATTATAAAAAAGGCCATTGAAGGCCCCGTTGTGGATTCTGTCCCTGCTACATATCTTCAAAATCATCCCGACACAACCATTATTCTTGATAAAGAGGCAGGTGCGGAACTTACACGTTTCCGAACTCCCTGGTTGGTTCGGGATATACAGTGGAACGACAGACTTATCCGAAAAGCTACCATCTGGCTTTGTGAAAAACTCGATAAACCCATCCTAAAGCTGACAAACCGCGATTATAACGATAACAGTCTCGGAGATATGGTTGTCAGCCACGGACCGGCATACGATATAAATCTGAGAGTTTTCAATATGCTTCAGAAAAGTATCACGGGATGGCCCGGCGGCAAACCCAATGCCGACGATTCGCAGCGTCCCGAACGTGCCAAACCGTATCCGAAAAGGGTGTTGGTGTTCAGTCCGCATCCGGCCGACGATATGCTTGCAATGGGAGGCACAATAAACCGATTGGTGCAACAGGGACACGAAGTATTTGTCGGTTATCAAACATCAGGCAATATTGCCGTAACCGATGATATCGTACTTAGATTTCTATATTTTTCCGAAAATGTTTCCCATACTCTTTCGGTTGATATCGAAGCAATAAGAAAAGAGATTGCGGAAAAGAAACCGGGTGACATTGACACAAGTGAGATGAGGCGGCTCAAAACATTCATAAGAGAAGCCGAAGCCCGTCTGGCCTGCCGTTTTCTCGGTATTCCCGACGATCATATTATCTTCCTGAGAATGCCTTTTTATGAAACGGGAACAATTAAAAAATACTCTCTCACACAAGAAGATGTAAATCTGATAACGGAGGTGATGCGAAAAATTCGGCCTCACCAGATTTATGCAGCCGGTGATTTGACCGATCCGCATGGAACACACCGTAAATGTTTCGACGGGATAACAAAGGCTTTGGATGAAGTGAAAGAGGAAAGCTGGTTGTCCGATTGCAGAGTGTGGCTCTATCACGGAACCTGGAAAGAGTGGAACATTGCGGATGTGGATATGGCGGTTCCCGTAAGTCCTGATGAACTGAAGAAAAAACGTGCCGCAATATTTCGTCATGCAAGTCAGAAAGAGATAATGTTCCCGGGATTCGACGAAATTGAAATCTGGCGTTTTGCCATTGAGCGCAACCGCGACACAGCACGTAAATATGATAAGCTGGGAATGGCCGAGTATGAAGCTGTTGAGCTGTTTGTGGAATATTTAAAATAATAGCGACATAAATTCGTATCATAATTTCACGTAATTTTGCACTTTGAACTGTATAATAAACTACGTGAATGGATATACCTTTGATACTGATTACAAACGATGACGGAATACACGCTCCCGGACTGCGGAAACTAATTGAAATTGCCCGTCAATTCGGGGATGTTGCCGTTGTAGCTCCCGACAAACCACAGTCCGGAATGTCGCATGCCATAACGGTTTCTTCTCCTTTAAGACTGTTTAAACAGGATGAGGGTGACGGATATGTGGAATATAGCTGTAACGGTACTCCCGTTGATGCCGTTAAGCTTGGCGAGCAGATAGTACTCGGCGAGAAACCCACACTTGTACTCTCAGGTATCAATCACGGCTCAAATGCTTCTGTCAATGTTGTCTATTCTGGAACTATGGCAGCCGTAATTGAAGCTACTATTGACGGAATACCGGCAATCGGGTTTTCACTTAACGACTACTCACGAAATGCCGATTTCAGTGCCGTTGACGATTATATAAAAACAATAATTACCAATGTACTGAAAAACGGTTTACCCGAAGGCACTTGCCTGAATGTGAACTTTCCGGCTGTCCCGAAAAAAGATATTAAAGGAATAAAAGTGTGCCGGCAGGCAAAGGGTAGATGGGCCGAAGAGTTCGACGAAAGGCTGGACCCTCATAAAAGAAGATATTTCTGGCTTACCGGCGTCTTTGAAGACGGCGATACTTCTCCCGATACCGATTCCATGGCTTTGGCAAATAACTATGTAGCGGTAGTTCCGGTGCATTATGATTTAACTGCTCATAAAGCTATTAGGGAGATTGAGAAGTGGAAATTTGAAATTTAGCTTTAAGGAATAATGAATGTACTGAAAAAAGATAATTTCGTCTTCGGACTGTTTATAGGCTTTATATCTCCCGTATTGATGTTCGGAGTTATATGGCTTATGAATTGGTTTCTTTTGTTAATTGATGTGGCAAAACTTTGGTTCGACCCCGAAACGCAGGTTCTTGTCAGTATATTTGTTAACCTGGTTTACTTTCGATATTATTTTGTTACCCTGAAATATGAAAAAAGCGGAAACGGAGTTCTTGTAATTACTTTTGTTTCGGTGATGTTGTTTTTCTTGTTTAAAAGCTATATTTTTTAATGAAATATTACATCATAGCCGGTGAAGCCTCAGGCGATTTGCATGCTTCAAATCTGATGAAGGAGCTTAAAAATGTTGATAGTTCCGCACAATTCCGTTTTTGGGGTGGAGATTTGATGAAGCAACAAGGCGGTGAACTCGTGAAGCATTACCGCAATCTTGCTTTTATGGGCTTTATTGAGGTAATTGCAAACCTGAAAACAATACTTGGAAATATTAAGTTTTGTAAAAAAGATATTCTCTCCCATAAACCCGATGCAGTAATACTTGTTGATTATCCAGGATTTAACCTTCGAATTGCGGAGTTTGCACACAATGAAGGATTTAAAGTCTTTTATTATATCTCTCCGCAGGTTTGGGCATGGAAAAAGTCGAGGGTTCACAAAATCAAAAAATTTGTTGATCGAATGTTCGTGATTCTTCCCTTTGAAAAGGATTTTTATGCAAAATACGATTATGAAGTTGATTTTGTAGGACATCCTTTGTTGGATATGATCGAACAACTGCCGGAAGGAGATACCGGTCTCTTTTTCAAAAATAATGACTTGCCCGATAAGCCGGTTATAGCTCTGCTGCCGGGAAGCCGCAGGCAGGAGATAAAAAAAATGCTACCGATTATGCTCTCTGTGCAGGACAACTTTCCGGGATACCAATTTGTAATTGCCGGGGCACCTTCTGTGGAAAAGGATTTTTACGATGAAATAACAGGGAATTACAGCATTGGAATTGTTTATGACCAAACACACAAGCTGTTGCAGAATGCCATTGCCGCTCTTGTGACTTCAGGAACGGCAACTCTTGAAACCGCCCTTTTCGGTGTTCCCGAAGTCGTTTGCTACAAAGGCAACCCCGTCTCCTACTTAATAGCAAAAATGGTGATAGATAAAGATATCATAAAATATATTTCGCTTGTCAATTTAATAATGGGCAGGGAAGTTGTAAAAGAGTTAATACAGAATGAACTGACAACAGAGAATCTGGTAAATGAGCTAAAAAAAATAACAAAAGATAAAAATGGCCGGAAGCGAATAGAGGAAGATTATTCCCGCTTGAAGAAAAAACTCGGCGGACCGGGAGCTTCAAGAAAAACTGCTGAGTTGATTGTTAGACAAATTTCGTAGTGCAACCAACTTAATCTGTAATTGAAATTTTTGAAAAAAACATTTTATCTTTGGAATTTATGTGCATTAAATACATACCTTTCAAACCTTGAACATTAATTTTATAGTTATTAATTTTATCTTCAAACTCCCTATTAAATACTTTTTTACCGGCCAAATCGAAAAGAGAAACTTCAACATTGTCAGGTTCATAATCTTTGAAATCAATGAATATCTCTCCTTTTGAAGGATTGGGATAAACCGACACACTTTTCGGTGTATTATGATTGTTAATACCTATCGTTGCAGGTTCAATTCCTACCACCGCATCCTGCCATTTGTAGAAGTTGTATCCGGCTGCAATAAGTGTATCGAGATAAAAATAGCCGTTGTAGTTTCCGCCCGAACCCCAGTTGAAATGGAAGAATGCCGTATCCTGATAGCCGTCGCATACCAGTGTATGGCCATAGTTTTCATCCGTAACGCCGCCATACAGCACAGGCCGGTGTTCATCAAGCTCGGAGCGGAGTAATGCCTTCCAGTCGTCAGGATATTCATCACGAAAATAGAAATGTGCATCGGGTTTGTATTTGAAATATTTGAATAAAGCACCCGGTACGGTAGTGTCGTATGCACCGGTACCCTCCGGGAAAAACTGTGAGTTTAAACTTATAGTAACGTTATACATCAAAAGGGCTACAGCCTCATTTTCATCCGTCAAATGGTTTTCCATTGCTTCCCAATCAAAAACGGTATTTTCAAAATCGGCTTCAACATAGCCGTAGCTTGTGTTGTAGCCGTACGAGCCGGTGCCGCTTTCGGGATAGTTATAGTATTTCATAATCTGAGCCATTGCAGTTGCAACACAACCGGTATAAAGATGGCCGCAAGGCCCTTGTTCTTCATCAGGGAGAGCCGTGTTGTAATAACACCCTTGCCCCCAGGTTGTGGAAAGAAGAGGTTCAATTGAGAAACCGGTTTTCCCCGGATCAATGTTGCCTGTGAAATACTTTTTCCAAACTGCGGAAACCGCACTGCTTGCCTTGTTATTATTTATTTTTGCATATAGTATCTGTTTTGAATAGTTTTCCATCCAAAATTCAAATCCTGAAGGAAAACCGTCTCCGGAATAATTACTTTCAAAAGAATAGGCAATAATCGGGAATAGTGCATCATTAGCTGTTACTATTACAAAACCGTTGTTTATGTTAAATACATAATAAACGGTCTCATCATTATTTGCAATTGTGAAGTCCAACCCGAACAATAAATCTTTTTCCGTCAGGCCGGTTTTTTCAATGAAAAAATTTTTTGCAACAATTTTTGCTTGCGGTTTTGTAACTTGTTTTGCCGGTAAAGTATTTATGACCACAAAACAAAATATAATCATTAAGGTAAATAGATGTTTCATAATAATAGAAAATTATAGCTCAAAAATATAAACCTTTTCCGAAAAGGTGATATTTTTCAAGAATTATTTTTTCTTTTATTTGAATTTTTATAATTTTGTCCTAAAAATCAATCCGATGAAAATAAGAATAGACAGTTTCTTTTATCTCCTTCTTGCATTTGTTGTGATTTTTTCTTCTTCTTGTAAAAAAGAGGAACAGATAAAACCCGGTAATAACACCGACATTCCATTACCTATAGTTTATTGGGAAAATGGCAAAGACATAATTGTTGACAAAGATATAATTGTTGACGATTTTATATTATATATTGATAGAGGGGTTAATGTCAGGTTTATGAACGGGGCGAAGATTATAGTGGGTAAGAACACATACGGAGCCATAATAGCATTAGGTACCGAAGATGAGCCTGTTAACTTTATTCCTATGTCAGATAGTACGCAACCTGAAGAGTATTGGAACGGAATTTACATTAAAAACAACCATCCCGAAATTATTTCAACATTTGAACATTGTAATTTCATAAAAGGGTGCGGAGATGAAAGTGAAATGATTCTCGAAGTAGAATATGGCCATATATCTGTAAATTATTGTTTGTTTGATTATTCAAAAAAATATGGTGTTTATTTTGGCGGGAGTTGTTACCTGGAAAGTTTTACGGGTAATATTATTAAGCATACAAATGACCATCCTTTGGTTATTTCTCCCTCTCTTGTTCATAAAATAGGGAAGGATAATGTTTTTTTAACAGATATAGATAATAAAGGTATTTATCTAAATTCGGAAAGTTATAAAGATGGATATATAGATAATAGTTCTTCAGATGATGATACTATTGTGTGGAAAGCTCAAACAGTCCCATATATTGTAAGTAAAGACTTGCAATTTAAAAAAGGGAAGGTTAGGATTTGTGCAGGAACTATTATAGCAATGGATTATAGTTACGGTAATATTTTTATTGACAATAATTATTTTGAAGCTATCGGTACAGTTGAAAAACCTATTATTTTTACATCAAACAAAAAGGTTAAAAAATCGGGTGACTGGGAATCTATAGTAATTTCGAGTAATGCAAATTTCAAAAACTGTATTTTTGAATATGGTGGTCATAACATTCCTAGTACCATTAACATAGGTTTTATTCGCCTTAACTCTTCATCTAATGCTTCTTTTGACAGTTGTACTTTCAGATACTCCCAGAGAAGTGCTATAATTGTTGGTAACACTAATAATGATTATACATATTTCAATCATTTTTCCAATAATACATTTTCCGATCTCGAAACTTTTGCTATTACTTTATCTGTTGGCTCAATTAAATCAATTGGAGAGAACAACAAATTTAACAATTATAGAATATATGTAAGGCAAGGTACTATAACAAATAAATATATATTATGGAAAAATGTAGGTGCTGAGTTTTATTTAGACAATTTTATTAGTACTACTGCGTGGCCTAATTCGAAGTTAGTTATTGAGCCAGGAGTTGTTATTTGTTTTAACGGAGGTGGACTTCTTATAGGAGGTTCAGCGAACATTACAAGTTTTATTTGTAAAGGTACTGCTGAAAACCCGATAGTATTTACATCGTACAAAGAAAATCCCAGCCGTGGAGATTGGGAAGGCATTACATTTAAAAAATATTCCTCTACGGAGTCAATTCTAGAGTACTGTAAAATATTATATGCAGGAAATATTAGTAGTTATAATTTTAAATCCAGTATAGAGATATCAGCTAATATCACTATTAAGAATTGCACAATTGCTCATTCCAAGCATTGGGGTATTTATGCTCCTAATCCAAACACCCCTGTCTTAGAGAACAATATTTATTTTGATAATCTTGATGGTGATGTTCTTGGAGGTGGAAAATAATATTAGGGATTAACTTTAATAATTTTAAATATTGTTACTTTATCTCCGGAAACTATTTTTAAAATATAAAGACCTTCTTTTAAAAAGTTTAGATTAATGGGAAACCATATGTCAGTCACATTTTCCACACTATATACTGTTTTGCCCCTTCCATTTATAACATTTAATGAGTAATTCCCTTCATATTCTTGGGTAATTATTATATAATCTCTGAAAGGATTCGGAAAAACGGAATAGGAGTTTTCATTGGTTATTAAAACATTTATTAAAACTTTCGACATATTATCGTAAATATCTTCTGCATACCATTCAACTTTATTGTTTCCTGATGAAAATACTGCTCCTTTAAGAGTTTCCAGTCCATTTATGTTATTATAATAAGACTTTACACCGCAATTATCGTAAACCAAATCAGGGTCGGCTAAAGAGCTTGCAATTTTGTATTCGTTTCCGGTAGTAAAAAATTCTATAGTTTTATTAATAATTATTTTGGGGGCAATAGTATCAACAACGGTTATCTTTACATCATTTGTTACGGAATTACCCGAACCGTCTACAGCAGTAACCTGTATGATATTATCTCCAATATTATTGCAATCGAAATTTGACATAGAAAGTGTTGTATCAATATATTCACAATTATCTGATAATTCTTTAATCAAATAAGCTGCGGAGAGTTTGGTTTGAACACTATTCCCCAGATAAAAAACAACATCTTTGGTTACTAAAGAAGGGGGCTCATTATCTTCAAAAATGGAAAGAGTTACCGTATCAGTATAAATGAATCCGCCATTATTTTGCACTTTGCACCTAAATTGTAATCCATCCATATCGGGACCGGGATTAGTTACCGTTAACACCGGAGAAGTAAGGTTAAGGAAAATATCTTCATAATCATAAGGAGTTATGAAATAATTATGTCCATCATAGCCTGATACTTGCCATTTATAACAATTGGCATCTTTAGCCGAAACAGAAAAGATCGCATTTTTGTAGGCACATACAGTACTGTTTTTCGGCTGGTTTAAGATTTCCAACAATAAATTCTCCATCCAGAAAAATCCGGTGCTTGAACTGACTAAAATATCCCTGTCTCCGTCATTATCAAAATCACCATTTGACAATGCTCTGCCAAAGGAGACTCTTTGTTTAATATATTTTTCTTGGAATAACATATCATTATTTTCTACAAAAATCAATCTATTATCCCAGCTCGAATAAATAATCATATCACCATCTCCGTCAGAGTCGAAATCATAAGATGAAATAAATTGTGGGTTTTCTATTCCTAATGCCCCTGAAAAATCAAAATTGCCGTTACCTGTGTTTATAAATATTGCCTCTTTATCATAATAATCGGTGGTTACTGATAAAATAAAGTCATCTTTGTTGTCATTGTTCAAATCAAAAGTATTGGCAAGTAGAGTAAACTGAAAGTCAAAGGGTACTTCTATACTATCCTTTGTAAATGTTTTATCACCATTGTTTTGAAACCATAAAACTGCGTTTGTGGAAAATTTAATTTTTGTTAAGATATCTATGTCTCCATCATCATCAACATCACTGAAACATAATGATCGCTGTGGATTAATATTGTGAATAACTATTTCATTATCAAAATTACAGTTTCCATCATTTTCAAACCAAGAAATTCTATCGTAAAAACTACCAATAACATCAACATCTCCATCATTATCCATATCATAACCTGCAACAAAAGTAATATTTTCTAATGATGAGGCAATAATGTTTGGAGTTGAGAAAACATAATTACCAAGATTTTCAATCCATACTATAATTTCATCATTATATGATGCAGATAGGATGTCGTAATCACCATCCAGATCAAGATCGCAAACAACAAGGGGCTTAATGTTATCCAAAGTATTTTCAATGATTATGGGAGAATCAAATTTTCCACTTCCCTTATTTAGGAATAATGCTAGAGTATCCGACCAGCTACTCGCCAAAATATCAATATCTCCGTCATAATCAAAATCAATAGAAAAAATGCTGGTTGGTATAGTGTAGCTTTCATCAATATAGTGGATGGAATCGAAGTCAATCTGAGCTGTATTGCTATTTATAGTAAACAGATAAAAGACTAAGATAAAGAGATTTTTATTAATTGTACTCATAATAACTTTTTTTATCTCCCCCAGCTATCCCTGTCCAAACTTCGATAGTTGATAGCTTCGGCGAGGTGTTCCGTCAAAATATTTTCACTATTGTCAAGGTCGGCAATTGTCCGTGCCACACGTAAAATCCTGTCGTAAGCCCTTGCCGAGAGGCTAAGTTTTTCCATTGCATTTTTCAGCAGTGTCTGTCCCGCTTCATCTATCCTGCAAATTTTTCTGATCTGTTTGCTGCTCATCTGTGCATTTGCGTGGATACCCGGCGAGTTTTTATATCTTTCGGTCTGTATCTTTCGGGCGGCAACAACCCTTTCTCTAATTTTTTCGCTTTTTTCTCCCTCTTTCATATTTGACAACTCACCGAACGGGACTGGGATAACTTCAATATGAATATCAATTCTGTCAAGCAGTGGTCCTGATATTTTATTCAGATAGCGCTGTACCATTCCGGGAGCGCAGGTACACTCAATTGTCGGATGATTGTAATAACCGCAGGGGCAGGGGTTCATAGCTGCAACGAGCATAAAACCCGCCGGGAACTCCACCGTTTGCCTTGCGCGTGATATGGTGACGATTCTGTCCTCCATAGGTTGTCGCATAACTTCAAGCACTGAACGCTTGAACTCAGGCAACTCGTCGAGAAAGAGAACCCCGTTATGTGCAAGCGATATTTCTCCGGGACCGGGATATGTTCCGCCACCCACAAGTCCGGCATCCGAAATTGTATGGTGCGGCGACCTGAAAGGTCTGACCGAGACAAGTGAATCGCTTTTTCCCAGTTTCCCGGCTACGGAATGTATCTTTGTGGTTTCCAAAGCTTCGTGAAGGTTTAAAGGAGGTAAAATGGAAGGTAGCCGTTTTGCCAGCATTGTTTTTCCCGACCCGGGAGGTCCTATCATTATCACATTATGACCTCCGGCGGCTGCTATTTCCAAAGCCCTTTTGATATTCTCCTGTCCTTTTACATCCGAAAAGTCAAACTCGTAGCGGCTTAGACTGGAGTAAAACTCCTGTCGTGTGTCAATATGAACCGGGGTAAAGGTTTGTGTTCCTTCAAGAAACTCAATAACCTCCTTGATGTTCTTCATTCCGTAAACCTCAAGATTGTCAACGATGGCAGCTTCTTTCGCATTTTGCTCCGGAAGGATAAAACCTTTAAATCCTTGTTTCCGGGCTTCAATTGCAATGGGCAAAGCACCTTTGATGGGTTTCAGGCTGCCGTCGAGAGACATCTCTCCCATAATTATGTAATCTCCGAGTCTGCTTGAGTCAATCTGTTCTGAAGCTGCGAGTATTCCAATTGCAATTGTAAGGTCATAAGCCGAGCCTTCCTTTTTAATATCCGCAGGGGCCATATTGATAGTGATTTTCAATCCCGGCCACTTGTATTCCGTATTGTGCAAGGCGGCCCAAATTCTGTCCTGACTCTCCTTAACGGCATTATCGGGCAAGCCGACAAGACTGAACTTCGACCCGCGTCCCACATAAACTTCAACCGTTATTGTTAAAGCATCTATTCCTATTAACGTACTGCCGTAAGTTTTGACTAGCATAGGGCAAAGGTATAAAAAAATGAAATAAAATGTGGAAAAATCATTTGACGTTTTTAGGCGGAAGGGCAGGCAGCGATTTAATCAGTGATTGTGGCCGGGTAAAATCCTTTTTGTTTCAAATAGCTTAATACCGATTCGATAAAAGAGTTTATTTTACGATAAGATTTCCTTTTTATAAATATTTTTATAAGTAAACTTTACATTATATTTAATTTTATGTAAAGTTAATAAACTTTTTTATTTGTTATTAAAATTTTTTTGTGAATTTTTTTACGGAATAGAGGATTAATACGTGAATGAGTGATTGTCGGAGATGAAGTTTGTACTATTCCGGTTTATAACCCGACTTATTAAGAATTGCTTGCGAATCATACATCTTCATTAATCCGGCAAGTGTTGTATCGGGATTATTGTCCATAAAACTTTTTACGATTTTGTATCCTATCCACCAACCGTTCCGCGGTGCCGACTCATTTCCGAAGTAGGATGTAAAAGGTGCATCAACAATGAATTTGTTCATAATTTCGGGATCAACGGAGAAAAGGAGTTCATTCTCGATAAAAAACGCCCAAATATTCGCCTCGTTTTTTTTGACCCATTCCAGTTGGCTGCCCGAATAATCGAGAATTATGGAGTCGTTACATTCCGGTATCATAGCTTTGATAAAGTAAAGTGTTTTCCCTTGTGTTATCATATTATCAAGCAGTGTAGAGCCTGTTTTTGACGGATCAACCTTCTCGCTTTCCATAGCAGCCATACAATCCCGGACTATATGAGATTTGTCGAAATTCCTGATTCTGTATGCCGGCAATCCCAGTTTTAAGTACTCTTTATAATTTGCTCCGAGATACATATCCAACGCAATTATCAGATTGTTATCAAAATATTGGACGGGATAGTCATAATCAAAGCCCGAGATGTATGTATAAACATCAGGTAAATCCGCTTTTGGAAAATAGTACTTATAATGTTTGAATGCATCTGTCAGCTCATTTTCAAGAAATGTGAGATCGGGATATGCTTTATTGCAATCATCGGCGGATTTAATAAGCATCGGATCGGAAATAAAATCCCCGATGCGGATGAGATTCAGCGTGTCGTCAAGATTTCCGTTCAGGAAAACTCCGAAATCCTTTTGCAGTTTCTTTAGTCCGGGTTTTAAGTTCTTTTTATCAATTTCAAAAAGAACTTTACCGTATCTTTTAATCTTTACCGGTTTTATTTGAATGTCATCAACATTAACATCCAACCTGTCCGAGCCCGATTGACAAGATATTAAGCCAAGCAAAAAAAGAAATAAAACTATTCTTCCTTTCATTTAAAATATTTTCCAGCCGACACTTAAAAAGAAAACATTGTTTTTATAAGACCGGTCTTCAGGGGCATTATCGGGTTTGTCATACAGGTTTGAGAGTCCGAGTTCATATCTGAGATCAACGGTCAGGAAAAGCACATCAACACCCACACCGAATTGCGCTGCCCAGTTAAAGTCCTTAAAAGACTCAGGATAATCCTGCTCGGGCATTTCAACACCGTCTTTTGAAACGGTCATTGTGGTATTTGTTATAAATGATGCAACAGGACCCGCCTGAATCCTTATATTTCCCAATGGGATTTTAAGTAACCGGTATCCCAAAAGTATAGGAATGTCAACTGTGCTGAAATTAATATTTTCCGAAATATTAAACTTTTTTGTGGGATCATTGATGTCGGGTGTTGTGAACTCAACCTTCCCGGGTTTGACGCTGAAATAGACTTCAGGCTGAAGATGAAGTTTCTTGCCCAACCGGACAAAAGCACCAATCTGATACCCGGTTTTAGCTGCTTCCGCAACATCATTGATGTTTGTTGTAAATTTGCTCATTGATACGGCTCCCTTAATGCCGAGATGGAGTTGTGCAAAGGTTGCAGAGCTAACAAATGATACGATAATTAATAATGCAATTTTTTTCATAATTATTACAAACTTTAGATTAATTGAACAACAAAGATAGAAATAAAAATAATATTTTTAACGAGAATGATTCATTCATGTTACTTATTAACTATTTTTGTTGTGAATTTATTTGATGATCAATGAAAAAATATTTGCTTTTTCTTATTGTATTTGCCCTGTATAGCAGCACTACCATTTCACAGGTTAAGCCTTTCAGGTTTGGATTCAGGGCTGCACCTAACCTGGCCTGGTTTTCTGCCGATGCCGAGAACTATGAGTCAAACGGGGCTTCTCTCGGCTTCTCATGGGGTTTTGTCTCCGACATAACGTTGACTGAAAATTATTTTGTACGAACCGGTTTTAATGTGGATTATCTTAACGGGAAACTGACATTTCCATTTCAAACAATAATTGATCCCGACACGGTTCCTACAACGGGAGTACTATCCAGAAAATTCATTATCCGGAATCTTCAGGTGCCTGTAACCATAAAGATGAGAACAAACAAATTCGGGCATGTGGCATATTACGGCGTTATCGGCTTCAGTGCCTCATTCAATTTGAAGGCCAAGGCAAAGGATTCGTTTGCTTACGGTAATGAGTCCTTTAAGTCCGAAAAGAATGATATTAGCGATGATATCAAATTTGCAAAAGCATCTATGATAGTCGGGGCGGGACTGGAATATTTTTTCGACAATTCGACATCATTATTTTTGGAAATCAATTTCAATAACGGTTTGACAAATATACTGAAAGGTAACAATACCGTCTATCCCGACATAAAACAAAAGGCATTTATGTATTATCTTGAGCTTAATCTCGGGATAATGTTTTAAAAATCGAGAAACGTGAAAATAGCACTGGCACAGATAAATTATCATATAGGAAATTTCGGGAAAAATTTCAAAAAGATATCGGATGCGATAAAAAAGGCTAAAGCCGGGAATGCCGATTTGATAGTCTTTTCGGAGCTGGCGGTTTCGGGCTATCCTCCACGTGATTTCCTAGAGTTTGAGGATTTTATAGACCGGTGTGATGCCACAATAGAGAAAATAGCCGCCGAGTGTGTCGGAATAGCTGCCATCGTCGGCTCGCCCGCAAAAAATCCCGAATTTAAAGGCAAAGACCTTTTCAATACCGCCTTTTTCCTTGAGGACGGAAAAGTGAAATCAAAGAATTACAAAACACTTCTGCCCAATTACGATATTTTTGATGAGTACAGATATTTTGAACCCAATAATGAGTTTAACCTTGTGGAGTTCAAAGGTAAAAAGCTGGCAATAACCATTTGTGAAGACCTTTGGAATGTGGGCGATGACCTGCTGTACAGGATAAATCCTATGGATGAGCTTTTCAAACTCAATCCCGATATAATGATAAACATTGCAGCTTCACCTTTTGATTATGATCAGGCTGAAAAAAGAAAAAGCGTTTTGTTACAGAATGTAAAGAAATATAAACTTCCGCTTATTTATGTTAACCATGTCGGTGCCCAGACCGAGCTTCTTTTCGACGGCGGCTCAATGGTCTTTAACTCCAAAGGGTTGATAACAACGGAGATGAAATATTTTGAGGAGGATTTCCTGATTATTGATATTAAGGATGTTGAGGAAACTTTTGTAGTTAATAAAAAGGAGAAACCATCAAAAATATCTTTAATCCACGACGGGTTGGTGATGGGAGTAAAAAATTATTTTGAAAAGTTGGGATTTAAGAAAGCCATTCTCGGATTGTCGGGGGGCATTGATTCGGCGGTTACGCTTGTTATTGCCGTTGAGGCACTTGGAAAGGAGAATGTGAGGTCAATTTTGCTTCCGTCACGATTTTCGTCCGATCATTCGATTAGGGATGCCAGGGATCTTGCCGAAAACCTCGGGTCACCTTATGATATCATTCCCATAGAAGAAGCCTTTAAAAGTTTTACCGGTATTCTGGAGCCTTTTTTTCAGGGACTGCCTTTTAATGTTACGGAAGAAAATATTCAGGCGCGTGCAAGAGGTGTTATCCTGATGGCACTTTCCAATAAATTCGGTTACATCCTGCTCAATACTTCCAATAAAAGTGAGGCGGCTGTCGGATACGGTACTCTTTACGGTGATATGAACGGCGGATTGTCGGTTATAGGGGATGTTTACAAGACTGAGGTTTTTGAACTTGCAAGATATATTAACAGGGATAGAGAAATAATACCCCTGAACACTATCACGAAACCACCGTCGGCAGAACTTCGTCCCGATCAGAAAGATTCAGACTCCTTACCCGATTATGACATTCTCGATACCATTCTTTACCAGTATATCGAAAAACGTCAAGGGCCCAATGAATTGATAGAGATGGGATTCGATGAAAAGATAGTCCATCGCATCCTGAAACTGGTCAATATGAATGAGTACAAGCGATATCAAACACCGCCGATGCTTCGTGTTTCTCCCAAGGCTTTCGGTATGGGGCGAAGAATGCCTATTGTGGCAAAATATTTGGCATAACGGCTTTCTTTTATTCTAAAGTTTGGCTACTTTTCAATAGCCATTTCCAGATCGGTTCAACTTTTATTGTAAGTTCGTCAATTTTTAAAGTTTCTTCCTCCTCTTCCGTTATTGTTAAATAACAATTAGCAAGAATAACAAAAATTATTAATTCCCGGTTAGCAAAATCAGAACAACTGACCCTTTGGGAAATATGACGAGAATGTTTTGTAAGTCTTTCTTTGTGTTTTCTTTGAGCCTTTGTGTCTTTGGGGCTAATTTTCTGCTGTTTTGCCACTAAGGCTCAAAGACACTAAGAACCGCAAAGGCATCAGGTTTTAATGCAATGAACTTATTCCCAATAATAAAAAGTACCGTGACAGTTGCGGAACAAGATTTTGTATTATTATGTAAAATGTCAATACAATTTTTACTTTTGCAGAGAGTTAAAATGGTTGAATCTAAAACGGAAATAACGGGAATAGTTCTTGCCGGCGGCAAAAGCAGCAGAATGGGGAAGGAAAAAGGGCTTTGTACAATGAATAAAAAGCCCTTAATTGAATATGCCGTTGAGGTTTTGCTTGAGGTGTGTGACGAAGTCATAATTAGTGCCAACGGTAACAGCTACGATTATTTGGGGCTTCCCGTTGTGAAAGATGAAGTTACCGGAGTTGGTCCCATTGGCGGCATATCATCTGCAATTCATTTTTCAAGCACGGAAGATAATTTTGTTTTATCCTGCGATATGCCGTTTATCACCGCAAAGCTTGTTCGATATATTATTTCGCATAAGCTAGAACATCAGGCTGTTGTTCCGGTGAATAATGGTTTTCCCGAGCCTTTATGCGCTTATTACGGGAAAGATGCGGCATCACTGTTTGACAAATCAATTGAAAACGGTATTTATAAATTGCAGAGAGTATTTGAAAATATGGATGTTCGTTTTATTAACATTGACAGGGAAAACGGATTTGACGGCAGATTGCTTTTTTCTAACATTAATACAGAGGCAGAGTTAAAGAGATTAGAGGGACTTTGAAACGACAATCAATTTATATAATTTCCATACGATTAATCCTATTAAAATACCTACGATAGTTCCGGCAACAACGTCACCCGGATAATGAACTCCGAGATATATCCTGCTGTATGCAATTACCGTCGCCCACAGAAATATCAAAACTGAGAAATATTTAATCTTTTTTCCGAGCATAAAAGAGAGGAAGGTTGCAATTGCAAAATGATTCGTAGCGTGGGAGGAAATGAAGCCGTACTGCCCGCCGCAGTGTCCCTTGACAAGGTGTACCATGCCTTCAAGCTCAGGATTATGGCACGGTCTGAGTCTCATAAAGATATTCTTGAAAATGTGAACGGAGGTTTGATCGCTTAAAAAAATCAAAAGTGCTATTGTAACCACTATATATATGAAATTTTTTTTGAAATATTTATATAGTAAAAAAAGCAGATAAAGGTAGAGCGGAATCCATATCAGTTTATTGCTCATCCAATACATAACGAAATCCCAGAAACCGTTATGTAATCCGTTGAGAAACAGAAATATTTGTTTGTCGAGATGTTGTAAAAAATCAAGCATTTAATTCATTCCATATCAAATCCTTCAATTCCATTAGTCCCGTATTGGCAACAGACGAAATAAATACGGACGGAATTTCGGGAAGGTCGTTTTTAATTTCGGTCATTAGCTCCTCATCGAGAAGGTCCGATTTGGTAATTGCCAGTATTTTTGATTTATCCAGTAATTCCGGGTTAAACTGCATAAGTTCTTTCAAAAGGATATCAAATTCTTTTTTAATATCGTCACTGTCGGCAGGCACCATAAAAAGCAGGATCGAGTTTCTTTCGATATGTCTCAGAAACCGGAGTCCCAGGCCTTTACCTTTGTGAGCACCTTCAATAATTCCGGGGATATCAGCCATAACAAACGATTTATCGTCCCTGTATCGCACAATACCGAGGTTTGGTGTTAGTGTTGTGAAAGGATAGTCGGCAATTTCCGGTTTTGCGGCTGAGATAACGGACAGAAGCGTTGATTTACCGGCATTTGGAAAGCCTACCAGTCCCACATCGGCAAGTATTTTCAACTCAAGAATGAACCACTCTTCCAAACCTTCCTCACCGGGTTGTGCAAATTTTGGTGTTCTGTTGGTCGGTGATTTAAAATGATCGTTTCCCAAACCTCCGCGTCCACCTTTCAGCAGTATATGCTCTTCACCGTCTGCCGTAATTTCAAATAAAACCTCACCGGTTTCGGCGTTTTTGGCAACCGTTCCGAGAGGGACATCCAGTATCACATCCTTTCCGTTTGCGCCTGTTTTCAAACTTCCTCCACCTGAACCTCCGTGTTCGGCTTTAACATGTTTTGTGTATTTAAGATGGAGCAAAGTCCAGAGTTGCTTATTCCCGCGGAGAATAATATGTCCACCTCTCCCGCCGTCGCCACCGTCGGGTCCGCCTCGCGGTTGCCGTCTTGAGCGGAAAAAGTGTGCCGAACCGGCACCACCGTTGCCGCTGCGACAGTTTATTTTTACATAATCTACAAAATTGGAACTTGCCATTTTAAACCGGTTTTATAATTCAATATCCGAATTGATAATCTTGTAGATGTCGGGCAAATTCCTTCCGTGCCCGTTATAATCAAGTCCGTAGCCCACAATGAAATCATTGGGTATTTCAAGTCCTATATAATCTATCTCATAGTTCATTTTAAATGCACCGGGTTTAAATAAAAGAGTAGCTATCTTGACCTCTTTGGCTTCCAGCTTTTTTAGTTTTTCAATGGTTACACCCATTGTTATACCTGTATCAATAATATCTTCAACTATTACAACCGTTCTGTCGTGCAACACCTCATCAAGACCGATAAGTTCACGAACCGTTGATGTCGTTTTAGTGCCGATATATGAGGAAAGTTTTACAAATGATATTTCACAGGGTATTGATACTTCCTTCATAAGATCTGCTGCAAACATAAATGCTCCGTTAAGAACAACGAGAAACAGAGGATCTTTCCCTTCCATATCTTTATTAATGCGGTCGGCAACCTTTTTAACTGCTTTTGCTATCTCCGCGGCTCCTATGAATTCCGAAAATTCAAGCTCAAGTACTTTTACTGTTTTCATATTTTTATTTAATTCAATATTTTACAAAAATAGCAACAAAGATTGTTCGTCAGCCGAAAATATGTAATTTTGCTGTGAATAATGTAAAAAACGGTTATAATGGTTCCAAAAGTAAGCATAATTATGGGTAGTACGTCGGATCTTCCGGTTATGGAAGCTGCGGCCAGGTTTTTTGATGAAATGGAAGTTCCTTTTGAGATGAACGCTTTGTCGGCACACAGGACTCCGGAGCAGGTTGAGAGATTTGCCAAATCTGCAAAAGACCGGGGAATAAAAGTGATAATTGCAGGTGCGGGAATGGCTGCTCATCTTCCGGGTGTTATAGCTGCCATGACACCTCTTCCTGTAATCGGTGTCCCCATAAAAGCTACCCTTGAAGGTGTTGATGCTCTGTTATCAATTGTTCAGATGCCTCCCGGAATTCCTGTTGCTACGGTGGGTTTGAACGCAGCTAAAAATGCAGCTATTCTTGCCGTACAAATGCTTGCTATGGCTGATGATGCTCTTTTTAATAAGTTCGTTGCTTTTAAAGAAGAACTGAAAGGTAAGATTGTTAAGGCAAACGAAGATTTGTCAAAAGTTGATTATAAATTTAAAACGAATTGATTTTTTTTGCCACCAAGGCACCAAGTCACGAAGAATCACAAAGAGAAATTAGTGTTTCTTAGAGTCTTAGAGTCTTCGTGGCGAAATAGTGCCTTTGCCAAAAAACTTTCTGTCTTCTTAAATTAATTTCTTCATCTCCAGCATATTAACAATGGAATAAACAATTTCATTTTCTTTTAAGGTCTTGCGGTTAAACACTATATCAAAAATTGACAAGTCGGTATCAAATCCCATAAAGCTGTCAATCAGAAATTTACGTTCTTTGTCAACTTCCAGAATAAACTTCAGAGCTTCTGCTTTTGATTTATTATAACTTTTGCTTATCCTTTCGACCCGCCACTCAATCGGTGCCGTTAATTTTATGTGCAGTGATTTGGGATTATCGGCTGCAAAAGCGACACCGCCGCGTCCTACAATTATCACATTACCGGTTTTTGCAATGTTTCTTATTACTTCTATAATTGTGTTTCTTATCTTTTTATCACTTTTATAATATCTCTGCGACATTGCCCCGATTATTTCATCCATCATACTTTTTTTTTGCGAATGAAAAACATACTCTATTTTTGAAGGCGACAGGTCAAGTGCTTTGGCCGATTCTTCGAGGATGGTTTTGTTTATCCATTTCCATTCCTTGTTTATTCCCGAGGTTTTATTTCTTTTTGTAAGTTCTTTGGAAAGTTGTCTTGCAATATTATTTGCCATACATCCGAAATCACGTGATATTGAAATGTACGGTCCCGGCTCTTCTATTTTTGTTTTTTGGTCGTTAATAATATCACTGAAGTATTTCTCAAAAATATTTCTCCAGGGGTAATCGGAATAGTGTTGTTTTGTGTTCATTTTTCCCTCCTTTTTTGAACTCCCAAATATAGTATATTTTTTGAAACTTTCAAAGTTAATTTATTTTAAAAATCAAAATATGTGAAAATTGGTTTAAATTTGTATTTTATATTAAATATGTTAGACGTTAAAAAATATGCTTTAGGACTCGGTGGTTACAGACCTGTCCGGCAATGACCATCAACGAAACACATAACGCATATATCTACATTTGATTATTTATATTTAAACAACAGAATATTAAAGATATGGCAAACCTTCAATTACAGCATTCCAAAAAGTATTATTTTACGGATACATCCTTTCACAATCTGATGAAAAAAAGGATTTATCATGTTTTGTTGATATCCAGTGCTTATGATGCTTTTATTTTGGAAGATGACGGAAGAATAGACGAGCAGATATTTAATGAGTATGTTTCTTTGAATCTGAGATATCCGCCGCAGTTTATACTTGCCGGTTCGGAGGAGGAGGCTCTCGTGAAATTGCAGGAAGAGCATATTGATTTGATTATAACCATGTTAAGCGCCGAAGAGTCGGATACCTTCGGGCTTGCCGAACATATAAAACTTGAATATCCCGATATCCCGATTGTTGTGCTTACCCACTTTTCGCGTGAGGTAACATTAAAAGTTGATCAGGAAGATCTCAGCGCAATTGATTATATCTTCAGCTGGCTTGGGAATGCCGATATTCTTCTTGCCATTATTAAGCTGATTGAAGATAGAATGAATGTGGAACACGATGTTGAAGAGGTTGGTGTTCAGACTATTCTGCTCGTTGAAGACTCCATAAGATTTTATTCCAGTTATCTGCCGAATATTTATAAAATAATTTTTAAGCAGTCGCTGAAATTTATGACTGAGGGATTGAATGAGCATCAGAAAATGTTAAGAATGAGGGGCAGACCGAAAATATTGCTTGCCACCTCTTACGAAGACGCCGTTATGCTCTATGAGAAGTATAAACAAAATATGCTTGGCGTTATTACGGATATGGCTTACAAGCACAACGGAAAGATGGACAGGATGGCCGGAATAAGGCTTTGTGAAAAAATCAAGAAGGAAGACAAGTATATGCCTTTGCTGCTTCAGTCGTCGGAGACTGATGCAGGGAAAATGGCCAAGGAGATAAAAGTCGGTTTTATAAATAAACATTCAAAGTCGCTTTCGTTTGAATTGCGAAATTTTATTTTCAGGTATTTTGCTTTCGGTGATTTTATTTTTGTTGATCCCAAAACCGGTAAGGAGATTATGAGAGCTGCCACTCTCAAAGCATTTCAGGAAATATTGTATAAAGTACCCGATAATTCTCTGGAATATCATACAACACGAAATCATTTTTCAAAATGGTTCAGAGCACGGGCTTTGTTCCCGCTCGCAGACCTGATAAGAGACTTGCGGATTGAGGATTTTGATAATCTTCAGGATATCAGGAGATTTATGTTTGATGCCATTGCGAGTTACAGACTTAGCAAAGCGCGCGGGGTTATTGCGGAGTTTTACCGCGACAGTTTTGACGAATATCTCACTTTTTCGCGTATTGGTGACGGTTCTCTCGGTGGCAAAGCCCGGGGTCTTGCCTTTCTTGATTCGTTGATACACAGAAACCGGATTTTTGATAACTTTGATAATGTGGTGGTTACAATACCGAGGACAGTGGTTCTTTGTACCGATATTTTCGATGAGTTTATGGAGGAGAATAATCTGTATGAAATTGCTCTTTCCGAAGAGTCTTCCGATGAGGAGATACTAAACAGGTTTTTAAAGGCAAGACTTCCGTTCAGGATACACGAGGATCTTTATGCTTTTATTTCCGTAATCGGCAATCCTGTTGCCGTGAGGTCGTCAAGTCTGTTGGAAGATTCACATTATCAGCCGTTTGCCGGAATATATTCTACCTATATGATTCCCTTTGTTGAAAAGAGCGAGAGAAAGATGATCACAATGCTCGGAGATGCCATTAAGAGCGTGTATGCTTCGGCTTTTTACAAAGACAGTAAGTCGTATATGAATGCTACTCTTAATGTTATTGATGAGGAAAAAATGGCTATTGTACTTCAGGAAGTTTGCGGCAGTAAATATGGCGAAAGGTTTTATCCCACCTTTTCCGGTGTAGCCCGATCCATAAACTTTTATCCCATAGGAGATGAGATGCCGGAGGACGGAATTGCAAATGTGGCTCTCGGACTTGGAAAGTATATTGTTGAAGGTGGAACAACCTTAAGGTTTTCGCCGAAACATCCGAAAAAGATTCTGCAACTTTCATCAGCGGAAATGACTCTTAAGGAGACACAGAAATATTTTTATGCTTTAGACCTGAAACCCGATACATTTACACCCTCACTTGATGATGGTGTGAATTTGAAGAAGTTTCCGGTGCGTGAGGCGGAAAAGGACGGCTCAATTGCACATCTGGCTTCTACTTACGATTTTCAAAACGACATATTGAGAGACGGAGTGCATTATGAAGGGAAAAAATTGATCACCTTTGCCAATATCTTGCAGCATAACACCTTTCCGTTGGCTGAGATTCTTGACGTATCACTAAAAACGGGTCAGAAAGAGATGAATATTCCCGTCGAGATAGAGTTTGCCGTTAATCTTAACAGGCCGGAAGGTGAACCTGCTGTTTTCAATTTGTTACAAATCCGTCCCATTGTTGATAATAAGGAGACATCATCTGTTGATTTTTCCCAAATAAGAAATGAAGATACAATCGTAATTTCCGATTCGGCACTTGGAAATGGAATTATTGATAATATTTACGACATTGTTTATGTGAAACCCGACTCTTTCGATCCTGCAAAAAATCTTGAGATTGCAGAATTAGTAGGAAATTTGAATGAGAAGTTTTTGTCGGAGGGAAAAAACTATATTCTGAT
>JALSSR010000213.1 GCA_026984135.1 Bacteroidales bacterium | reverse complement strand
ATGCTGATTTTTAAGACATATAATCTGCGGCGTCGAACCCTGCATATAGGTTTTGTAATTTGTCCAACTACTATCATTGGTAATGTTTCCGTAAACAAATAGAATTAATTGGGAATTATCAGCAATGATACCCTCATTATAAAACTCACCGTAAATTTTCAGGGTGCTTCCGTTTAAATCATATATAGCACCTGTATTAACAACAGGTCCGTATAAAGAGCAATTGTCATCGAATCTGAATTCACCTTTAAGAAAAACAGACGATAAAGATGTTTGGAAAAATCGGGGACAATCCGAAGAGTGGGAACCCAAACCGTAAATAACGGAGTGTTCGCTTTTTCCTTTTATGCTGCTGTACTTAACATAAGCATTATGAAGAGTAAGAATACCCTCGGGGGAAATAATGCAGGGTTTGGTATCAAAATAAAGCGTTGTACCGTCAAAGTGAACTGTATCGTCAAAGAAAATTGTGTCGGCGGCAGTTGTATTGTCAAAAAATTGGCCGCCCGAGAAATCATTCCCGTTCAAACAGGTTATGTGCTGTCCGTCTGTAGCGGGAAAACGAGTATAAACATCATTCCAAACACCGTTGTTTGTGAGATCTCCGTAAATGCTGACCGTGAGGTTTCCGGAGGAAACACTCCGGACGGTTCCGTTATTGGTTATATCTCCGTCAACCGTAAGGGTATATCCCGAATCATCGTTTTCAAGTATTCCGTTAACCAATACATCACCGTAAAAGGTATTATAATGTGACCTTACAGTACCGGTAATTTCAGGATTGAAAATTTCACAACCTGAAATGTAGGCTAAATTATTCATTTCAAGTCTGACACGCCCGTCCATACCGGCATTGGCAAAAACAACGGCATCCTGAAGATGCCCCCCGTGCACTTTAACAAAGCCGCTATCCGGAATCATAATCGAATCGCCTTGCATATCAATAAGACAGTTAACGAATTCCATATCCGTGAGGAAAACGGTTTTGCCAGATGGCTTTTCGCTTCCTAAGTTTGTTTCAAACGGATGATCGTTACTTTGTGACAGATACTGGTCTGTTCCGGCACGCAAAACAATAGAATGGTTGTTTATAATCCCGTTGTTCATCAAGTTACCGTATAACTTGATATTTAGTGGTGCAATATTATCTGATATCATACCATCATTAATTAAATCTCCGTAAACGGTTAATATCCCGGAACCTGTCCCATAGAGATAACCCGATGTATCCACGGTAATATTATGACAATAATTCGTATTGCAAAAAACAGGTCCGCCGATAATAACATCATCAGAACCGGAAGGTACCGCATTTTCAACCCAGGTTGCGGGATTGCTCCATTGACCTCCGGCCGGAGTCGAATGAAAGGTGCTTTGAGAAAGCACCGGGCCGTTAAAAACAAGGATGAAAGCGACCAATAAACTCAATAATTTTTCAAATAACGATTCCATTTTATTTGGTTTTAAACATTTTCAAAGAATCAAGTTCACTGTAATGTAAAAGTAAGAACAGAATGTAGTAATTGATACCACAAAAATATGATGAATTTGAAAAGAAAGCAAGAATCCCTAAAAAAAATTAAATATTTTTAACACTTGAACAAAAAGACTTACAGCATTTCAATCACATTGATAAACTCATCCTTTTTTCTCCGTGATATGGGAATTTGCGCCCCATCTTTCATCACGACATATCCACCGTCTTTTTTACTAAAATGGTCAATATATGAAAGATTAATAAGATGTGACCTGTGTGTACGGAAAAAACCGAATTCCTGTAACAGATTGTCAAATTCAATAAGGTTTTTTGAAACCAGAATATGCTTGTTGTCGGTAAGGAAGAATCTTGTATAACTCTCTTCAGATTCACACCGCATAATCTCTTTTGTATCAATAACATATATATTATCGGAGGTCTTTAAAACCAATTTTTTATGAATATCCGACTGTGTGTTAATATTTGCAAAGAGCGCCTTTAATCTGAGATTGAGGCTTTCATTCTCCACAATTTCCTTTGCTTTTAACACGGCCTGTGCCAACTTGGCTGGGTCAACCGGCTTTAAAATATAATCTATAGCGGAAAACTCAAATGCTTTCAGGGCAAACTCTTCATAAGCAGTAACAAATATCAGTTTGAAATTTATAAAAATGATCTGTTTTAACAAATCAAAACCGGTACCGTCAGGCAGATTGATATCAAGCAGGACAATGTCAGGATGCTCCGTTTCAATTGCTTCAACTCCCTGCTTTACATCAAAGGCTTCAACAAAATCAATTTTTTCCAAACAGGAAAGTTCAATAATGCTCTTTATGTTTTCGCGGGCACTTCGTTCGTCATCAACAATTAGAATCTTCATAGAAATTTTGTTTTTATCCTCAATAACTTTACCGAAGGCGGATAGTCATCAGCCCTCATTATAAACCCTGACTGCCGACGGCCGCTTTCGTGTTGCAGGTCATCTTGCCCTGTACGGTATCAACAATCTGACTTCCGTTCCGGTTATTCCTTCCTTATCATCCTCTAATTGTTTAATATCCAGCAAAAATAATTCTTTTTTCATTCTCTTATTAAACAAATCCAATCTTTCTTTTGAAATTACCGTTGCAAGCGATTTATGAGATTTCTCCCGCCCCTTGTTCCGTTCCATTGATTTCTCAACCCCTACTCCATTATCTTTCACAATTATTAAGATGCTTTCGGTATTCAATTCGAATGAAATATCAATCCTACCGGGATAATCAATATCTTTTAGTCCATGCTCTATTGCATTTTCAACAAATGGCTGTGCAAGCATCGGAGGAATGAGTATGTTTTTTGTGTTTAAATCCGGATCAATACTGATTGAATACGAAAAGCTTTCCCGAAATCTGATCTGCTGCAATTCGAGATAATTACGAATCATTTTAATCTCCTTTTCGACAGGTATAAACTCCTCCCGTGAATTATATAATATCGAACGCATCAATTCGGCAAATTTTGCAAGATAAGAGGCTCCCTCAAGCGGATTTTTTCTTAAAATATATGTCTGAATTGCATTTAAAGAGTTGAATAAGAAATGTGGATTCATCTGGGAGCGAAGCAACTTATTTTCAATAATAATGAGGTTTTTCTTAGCTTTGGTTTTGTTGTTGTGATTGATAAGCCACCCTATCATAAAAGCAAGAATAATGATAATTGCCAAAGAGACAATTGCAATGTTCTTTCTGCTTAGTTTAATATCTTTTATCCTCGCCTGCTCATTGAGGACATCTATTTTATGCTGCTTTTGTTCCGCCTGATATTTTTCCTGAATAATCTCTATTTTCTTTAATTTCTCAATATTGTAAACCGAATCTTTTAACGCAACATACTGAAGCTCAAAATCAAGCGCTTTTTTATAATTGCCCAGCATTATGTAAGCATCCCTGAACGTTTCATAATTATTTATCCGCACCTCCCTGTATCCTATAGCCTTTGCAATGGAATCACTTCTTTTTAAATATTTAAGAGCTTCATACGGTTTTTCTTTATCGAGAAGAAGTATTGCAAGGTTTCCGTAATTAGAAGCCAGTCCTATCCTATCGTTTACTTTCTTCTGTATTTTTATTGCTTCAAGATATGTTTTAAACGATTTATTCAAATCATTCCTTTTATTATATGTAATTGCCAAACCCGTCAAAGCCGAAGCAATACCTTTTTGATAATTAATCCTTTTGTAAGTATCCCCGGCTTTCTGATAATAAACAACGGCCGAATCATATTTTTTTTGCTTGCGGTAAACGATAGCAAGGTTATTATTCAAAAAGGCGGCGAACCTTTCGGAACCCTCTTTTTTATTCAGTTCCAATGCCTTGTTATAATATTGCAGAGCTTTGGGATAGTCCTCCAAAAATCTGTAAACATCACCTATGTTTTTATAAGTTAGCATTATCTTATGACGGTCGTCAAGTTCCTGAAAAATAGACAAACACTCAAAGTAAATATCAATGGCTTTTTGATAATTGCTTTGACGATAATAGACCATCCCTATGTTGCCGAGTGCGGAAGCCTGCTTGTTACGCCGTCCGAGCATTTTTTCCAGTTCGTTCTCTTTTTGATAGTAAACCAATGCACTGTCAAGTTCGCCTGTCTTGTAAAAAAGGACACCTAAGGTGTGTAATATTGCCGTTTCTTTTTCAGCATTATCACATTTATATGCATATATAAGAGTCTTTCTTGCATAAACCAATGCCGAATCCATTTGGTTGTCCTGATAATATCCCCTTTCAATTAAAAAGTAACTGTCGAACAGTGATTTAAGGTCATTATTACGTTGCGCTTTATCAATAGCTATAGACGTGTATTTTAAAACGGAGTCAACTGATATTCCTATAAACGTTTCGGCCCGTGCCGTTAAAGAATCAAGCGGAAGTTTACCGGGTTTTTCTCCCGATACGTGTACAGGTACTGCAATTACCAAGCAAAACAGAAGAAGTGCATCTACCATTGTGTAATATCGGGATATTGTCCTAACCATTTGTATTAAAATGTTTTATTTGTTAAACGTAAACAAATAAGAATAGTTATAAAAAGGGTACTATACCCGACGGTTTTACTTATATCAGGTTTATAAGTCAATCCTATGTTGATTATTTCCTCATTTCTATCAGCAATTCGAGCAACTTAATTCCTGCATCGGATATAACGGATCCGGGGCCGAAGATGGCGAGCACGCCGGCTTTGTAGAGGAAATCATAATCCTGTGGAGGAATGACACCACCTACTATAACCATAATGTCCTCACGTCCCAGCTTTTTCAATTCATCAATGACCTGAGGGACCAAAGTTTTATGACCGGCGGCAAGACTTGAGACTCCAAGAATATGAACATCGTTCTCAACAGCTTGTTTTGCAGCCTCTTCCGGTGTCTGAAAGAGAGGTCCTATATCAACATCAAAACCTATATCCGCAAATCCGGTAGAGACCACTTTGGCACCTCTGTCGTGACCGTCCTGACCCATTTTAGCAATCATTATTCGGGGGCGACGGCCTTCAAGTTCCTCAAACTTGTCTGCAAGTTCGCAAGCTTTTTTAAAACTTGAGTCATTCTTGCTTTCGGCTGAATAGACTCCTGAAATGGCACGAATTTCAGCTTTATATCTCCCGAACACTTTTTCCATTGCGTCGGATATTTCACCGAGGCTGGCTCTTTTTTGTGCGGCATCAATGGCCAGTTCCAGTAAGTTACCTTCACCGGATTCGGCAGCTTTTGTTATGGCCTCCAACGACTTACGCACGTCATCGTTATTGCGGTTTGCACGCAGTTCGGCAAGCCTTTTTATCTGAGCATCCCTGACCGCAGTATTATCCACTTCAAGCGTTTCGATGGGTTCTTCTTTTTCAAGTCTGTATTTGTTAACACCGACAATAGTGTCTTTATGGGAGTCAATACGGGCTTGTTTGCGCGCCGCAGCCTCCTCGATCCTCATTTTCGGGATTCCCGTTTCAATTGCTTTTGCCATTCCACCGAGTTCTTCAACCTCTTTTATCAGTTCCCAGGCTTTGTGTGCAATCTCATTTGTCAAAGACTCAACATAATAAGAACCTGCCCAGGGATCAACACTCCGGCAAATATTTGTCTCTTCCTGAAGATAAATTTGTGTGTTACGGGCAATCCTTGCCGAAAAATCGGTGGGCAGAGCAATAGCCTCGTCAAGTGCGTTGGTGTGTAACGACTGTGTCCCACCGAGGACGGCAGCCAAAGCCTCCACAGCCGTTCTTGTTACATTATTGAAGGGGTCTTGTTCCGTCAAACTCCAGCCGGATGTCTGACAGTGGGTTCGCAGGGCCATAGACTTGGGATTTCGGGGATTAAATTGTTTTACGATTTTAGCCCACAACATTCTTGCAGCTCTCATCTTTGCAATTTCCATAAAATGATTCATTCCTATACCCCAAAAGAAAGATAATCTCGGTGCAAAAGAGTCAATATCCATACCGGAATTGACACCCGTTCGCAAATACTCAAGTCCGTCGGCAAGAGTATATGCCATTTCAATATCCGCAGTAGCACCTGCTTCCTGCATATGGTAACCGCTGATACTTATAGAGTTAAATCGAGGCATTTTTTCGGAAGTAAATTTAAAAATATCGGCAATAATACGCATTGAAGGAGACGGAGGATAAATATAGGTGTTACGAACCATAAATTCTTTCAGAATATCATTTTGGATTGTGCCTGTCATCTGTTCGTAAGATACACCTTGTTCCAGTGCAGCCACAATATAAAAGGCAAGTACCGGAATTACGGCACCGTTCATGGTCATTGATACGGACATTTTATCCAACGGAATACCGTCGAAAAGGATTTTCATATCAAGAATAGAATCAATGGCAACACCGGCTTTTCCAACATCACCGACAACGCGGGGATGGTCGGAGTCATAACCGCGGTGCGTTGCCAGATCAAAAGCAATTGAAAGTCCTTTTTGTCCCGAGGCAAGGTTGCGACGGTAAAAGGCATTGGACTCTTCGGCAGTCGAAAATCCGGCATACTGCCTGATTGTCCAGGGACGAGTTACGTACATTGTTGAATAAGGTCCGCGCAAATAGGGAGGTATTCCGGCAGCATAATCAAGGTGCTCCATATTCAGTAAGTCATCTTCGGTATAAACACTTTTGACGGATATTTTCTCTGCGGTAAGCCAATCTTTTGAAATATTATTTTGTTGTTCCCATTCCGCTGATGACATTCTGCTATCCTTATCCGCTTTTATCTTTATATTATGAAAATTCGGTTTCATATCTATTTATTTTTACTTTAAAATTCTTTAACCGGCCATTGCCAACACAACTCTATTTTGAAACAAAAAGCAATGATTGCAACTGTTTCAGTGTTTCCAAAATATTTGATTTCAAATGAATAAAATATTCAATACCTTTTGCTTTGAGGTCATCAACCATACCTTTCGGATAACCTGCAACTACAATAATTGCCTTATCCTTTAATTTATCGTAAAAAGCGGGAGCATATTCGGCATACTCCTCATCCGAGCTACAAATAACTGCTATGTCCGCCTTTGCTTTATCAAATTCGGTAACAGCCTCATCAATGGTTTTAAACCCGATATTGTCAATAATCTCAAAACCTGCACATCCGAAAAAGTTTGAGGCAAACTGAGCTCTTGCGCGACGCATTGCAAGATTCCCGACTGTCACTAAAAAGACTTTAGGTCGTCTGTTTTTCTTTGAATACAAATCGGTATCATATCTTAGTTTTTCAAAAGCCATAGCACCCCTGTAAGGTTTTAAAGTTTCAATTTCGGCATTGGGAATGATTTGGTCTGTCGGTTCAAAAACAGTTGCACTTAATTTATTTTCTATTTTCTCAGTAATATTGGGATATCTGTTTGTTCCCAGCATACTGATTTTCCCAAAAGCAATTGCCATATCACGATTATTTGCCGTATCTTTTATCTTTTGCTGAATGAATCCCTGCCTGCACGCCTCCGTAAAACCGCCTTTCTCCTGAACCTCAAGGAACAACTTCCAGGATTGTTCCGCTATGGAATTTGTAAGATTTTCGATGTAATATGAACCTGCAGCCGGGTCAGCCACTTTGTCAAAATATGATTCTTCTTTTAATAATAATTGCTGATTACGTGCCAGCCTTTCCGAAAAAGCATCAGGCTTGTCAAAAACCGAATCAAAAGGATTGACGGTTAAAGAATCCGTACCGCCCAAGACAGCCGACATTGATTCGGTTGAAGTACGGAGAAGGTTCGCATATGAATCATAAACCGTTTTGTTCCAGTCGGATGTAACAGTATGAATATGCATTTTAGTGATATCGTTACTGCTCGGGCCATACGCTTTAACAATGTGAGCCCAAAGCAAACGTGCAGCTCTCAATTTCGCGATTTCCATAAAGTAGTTGCCGCCTGCCGCAAAAGTAAACTTTAGTCTTGGAGCAACCTTGTCAATGGATAGCCCCCGTTCCGTAATTTGTGTGAGATAATTTGCACCCTGTGCCAAACTGAACGCAACCTGTTCGACAACGGATGAACCGGAGTTTACAAAATAGTGCCCGTTAACAACAATGATTTTAAAATTGGGCAAATCCCGGGCAAGATCAATCATCTCCCTTGCAAGATCAAAAGCATCATTTTCACTGCTTTGGAATATTCCTTTAAGTATGAAATCCCCCAACGGATCATAATTGACGGAACCGTAGATATTATCGAGTTTTCTGTTATATTTCTTGACCAACTCTTCAACATATGCAACAATATTATGATGATTTTTCGGACTTAAAAAGTTAAGTTCCACTGCATCGGCAAAAATATTTTCAGTAACTTTTTCAAGATCATCTTTTGTGGGTTCAAAACCGCCGTCGAATATAAATCCGAGAGAATTTACACCTTTCATCAGAACGTCGAGTGCTTTTTTATTAGCTTTTACAATGTCCGTAACCATTATATCCTGGCGCACGTACCAATCGTTCGATTTAACTTTTACGCCTCTTTCGTAAGGGAAATTACCGGGAAATTTATTAAGAATACCCAATTCCTTCAAATCTTCTCTACGGTAATAGGGCTTAACGTCAAAACCTTCATCCGTTTTCCAGATAAGTTTCTTCGAGTAATCGGCACCCTTCAAATCCTTATTTATTTTCGCATCCCATTCTTCCTTTGAAATTGGTGTGAAGCCGGGAAAAAGAGTTGTGTTTTTATCTTTTTTATCCATATCAACAGTTATTTTGTCAACTGTAAGTGATTTAAAATCCATTTACAGCGCAAAAATACATTTATATTTAATTTGTCAAAAAAAATATTGTTAATTAATTAACAATTATTAATATTATTCGAAAATTTTGCCTTTACGACCTATTATGGGATATCATAATTCTTCAAACTGAAAATCGTCAATTATTTTATTCTCAATGTCAAAGTTTATTCCGAGCAAAGTTATTTTCCGTTTGCCGGATGTGTATTTTTTGTGGTAGCCTTTCTCCCTTATCTGTTCCAATGCTGTTTTTGCATCCTGATTTGCTTTGAACTCAATGACATAGATATAATCGTCGGTGGTTATTACGGCATCAATTCTGCCGTCAATGGTCATCACTTC
>JALSSR010000212.1 GCA_026984135.1 Bacteroidales bacterium | reverse complement strand
AATCAAAGGTAAAAAATGCATCAAAGTCACAGTTTTTGACAGTTATATTTGCAGGGAAATCCGAAGCGGCATTGGAATCGGTATTTATATCTATACCCGAACTGCTATACTTCCCAATTTGCATACTGTAAATGGTAATATTATCCGAATTTGCACTGACATATATCCCTGTCCATCCACCTTGCAAGTCCAAATCCCGGATGGTGATATTGCTTGCGTTTTCGGTAATTATCGGAAAATCCGTAGCGTATTTTACTTCCACCACTCCATTGGGATTGTTGTTGTAATAAATATACAAATCACCTGTGCCGTCATCATATCTCCAAAAATAGGTGATACCGTCCAATTCGGATTGGATATTTGCGCGGAGTTTTTCTACCCCGTCTATGAGCATTCGTTCGGGATGATTTGCAGGCGGGTTGGTTGCTTTCCAAATGTTTCCGTTAACATTTGACCATGTATGCGATTGAACCTCTATGGCATTTATAACAGGTTTAGCGCCGGTTCCGTATGCGCCGAAGAATATATCTGCCAAATCACTTCCATTAACATTTTCGATATTCAGACGGGTTCCCGTCCAGGTTTCACCGCGTTTAAAAAGAATAGAATCGCCCGGAGCAAAATGGCTGATTTCGGCATTAACTTTATCAATGGTCTTCCATGCTGTTGAGGGACTTGTCCCCTGTTTTGAGTTATCGCCCGAAGTAAAGTCAACATAATAATTAACACCTCTAAGCATGGCTATTTCATGAATATCCAAAGGATAATTGAATATTTTTACTTCATCAATACACCCGTTAAAAGAAAATTCAGTGGTGTCAAGCGACCCAATAAAAAGTTTTGGAAAGGAGATACCCAGTTCACCGTTTGCCTGCTTAGTTGCCACCTCCTGTGCATTAAGAAACAATTTAGCCATACTTCCATCGTAAGTAAAGGTAACAAACGTCCATTCACCAACCGAAATCGAATCATCAATACCGGCCTGAACCCAACCGCCGGTAAATGATGAATCAGTTGACTGAGGGGCATAAAACCCCACCTGACCCAGGTTATTAACACCTAATTTCCAATCACTCCCGCGCCCCAAAAAAACCTGTTCAGTTTCATTTTGACTGACACCATTCCACTTTATCCAGGCGGAAAGGGTTATGTTAATTTCAATATTAAGGTTGTTGTTTGTGTCGATGGAGATATATTTATTATCAGGAGCAAAATTTAAAGCCTGATTGTTTTTTCCCATGGTTGTTACAGGTGAATTAACGAGCGTACCATCATTGTCAAAATACGACAAATCATCAATATTATTTCCTGTAATATCAGTACTATCCATCGACCAGTATCCCATCTCCTTTCTATTTATAAATACATTGTTAGAAATAATTTGAGCAGGGGTATTGGGATTGGTATTGTTTAAAACAAATCCTGAAACGGTATTTCCGAATCCGTAATTATCATGTAAATGGTTGCTGCCACCTGCATTATACATAAAATTAACCAGGTGTGAACCGGCAGGCATAGGGTTATTGTATAAATAATTATTGTACACACTATTGCTGTCGCTTTTAAAATCGGAATGGAAATAGATTATGCCGTCTCGTGTAGCTGTGCCATGCAGGTGTTGATGATTTTGTTTTACAAAAATATTGTGATGTATTTGATTGTGCCGGCTACCTATCAGGATTCCATTGTTTTCAAAATAATTGTTTTTAACAACAACATATCCGTCACCCTCTAAAATATAGGGTGTTTCAATACCATAACGCACATTATTTTTAAACTTGCACCCTTCAACGGTAATATTCTTATATCCATTTGCCGAGTTGTTATTAGGCTCAAAATCGATACCGGACTGAGGATCGGTTCCATTGGCATTATTGAATTCGCAACCTATTATTTTGAAGTTTTCACCCGAAATAATGCTCATATTGTTTCTGTA
>JALSSR010000211.1 GCA_026984135.1 Bacteroidales bacterium | reverse complement strand
AGCAATAGTATTTAACAGTAGTTTATAAATATTTAAAAATTTAAGAAATAATGAAAATGAAAAAATTAAATATAAATAGAACAAGCTACCTGTTAATTGCTCTACTGTTTGGTTTTGCAATGGTATTTATGACAGGTTGCGGCGAAAAAGGGAAAAAAGCCGGCGGCGAAGGTAAAGTCGGCGCTCCACGCGGCAAAGAGTCTTTCGGCGATGTCGTTAAACGTAGAGGACTTAATGCCGATGACGTTCTTGCGGCAGTTAAAACCTACACTCCCGACAAATTAAAAGATGAGTATGTAACTCTTAACTCGGGTGGTCAGGAAGGAAATATGCCTATGTACACTGTTCCTTCGATGAGAATGATCAAATATGTTCCTACTGCTGCCCGCCAGCCGTATAACGGTTACGGATACAGTACGGAAACAAAGGCAATGATGAAAACCGGATTTATTGATGGTGCGGAGATTCTCTGGGGAGATACTCACCATCCCGGCTTTTCCGAAACCGGAGGCAAATATAATGGAAAGTGGGCGGCAATCAATGATAAAGCAAATCCCAGAATTTACATTGTTGACCTTAAAGACTGGGAATTGAAACAGATTGTTATCAATCCTATTTTCCGTAGCGATCACGGCGGTTGTTTCTTTACTCCCAATTCGGAGTATATTCTTGAAGCTTCACAATATCCTGCCCCTTATGATCATAAGTATTATCCTCTTAATGATGTAAACTTCCAAAAATATTGGAGGGGTGGTTTGACATATTGGAAATTTGATAATGACAAAGGTAGAGTTGATGAAAAGAACTCTTTCACGGTTGAATTTCCGCCATACACACAAGACCTCTCAGATGCAGGTAAGAATGCAAGTTACGGTTGGTCATTTACAAACTCCTTCTGTACCGAGATGTATATCGGAGGTATAGAAAAGGGGCGTCCTCCCTTTGAAGCAGGTTGCTCATCAAGAGATGTTGACTATATGCACGTCGTTAACTGGAAAAAAGCCGAGCAACTTATCAAAGAAGGAAAATATAAAATCGTTAACGGTCATAAAGTCATTCCTATAAAGACAGCCGTTGCCAATAACATTCTGTTCCTGATACCCGAACCGAAGTCACCTCACGGTGTTGATGTTAACCCAAGTGGTGAATATATCATTGTAGCAGGTAAATTGGACTCACATGCCTGGGTTTACTCCTTCGATAAAATAATGAAGGCTATAAAAGATAAGAACTTCGAGGGACACGACAAATACGGTATTCCGATTATAGCCCTTGAAACCGCTCTGCATGGAAGTCTTGAGGTTGGTTTAGGGCCTTTACATAATCAATTTGACGATGAAGACGGTGTTGTTTATACATCCATTTATGTTGACTCCAGAGTGACAAAATGGAATTATAAAACACTAAAAGTTCTTGATTATGTATCTTCACACTATAATATCGGTCACCTTGTTGCAGCTCACGGCGACGCTGTTGACCCACGTGGAAAGTACCTGGTATCCCTGAACAAACTTTCAATTGACAGGTTTAATCCGGTAGGGCCGCTTCACCCCCAAAATCACCAACTGGTTGATATTGACGGGCCTAAAATGAAGATTATTTATGATTTGCCTCTTCCAATGGGAGAACCACATTATACAGCTATGATTGATGTTGACGAATATAATTCTATTTCAAAATATGATGTAGGAACAGATATTTCTTCAATGAAGAAATCGAAATACGCTACGGCTGCAGGAAGCGAAACCATTAAAGATAACGGAAAAAGCATAGAAGTGTTCGGAACTATCAATAATGGTGTGGTAACTCCTAAAAATATAGAGGTAAAGCAAGGACAAAAAGTGATTATCCACTTAACAAACCTTGGTCAGTCAAAAACAGACCACTATGTTTATGAAATTGCTTCTTATGATCAGATGTATCACTGGCGTCCCGGTGAAACTGCATCTCTCGACTTTGTTGCTGAAAAGGCAGGTATGTATCCGCTATTGCTTGATAATATAAACAGTCCTGACAATCGTCAATTGCAGGGTTATCTTATCGTTAATTTCAATGCAAAAGCTGAAAACGAAAGGGTAACCGCATACTCGGCACGTATCAGGAAAGACAATGAAATGCAGAAATTCAAGCCATCGGCAATAGAGATGAAAAATCTCATTGAAGGAGAACTTGAGTTCCTCAATGCCGGTTGTAATGCTTGTCATAAATTCGGAGAAGATTTCAATGGTCCTGACCTGCTGATGGTTGACAAACGCAGAAGCGACGAATGGCTTAAATCATGGATAATGGATCCTGAAAATCATTATAAGGAAAATGACATTGAAGCTATGCGTCAGAAATACAAACTTGCAATGCCTAACCAGAATGTTAGCAGCGAAGATGCAGATAAGATCATAACTTATCTGAAACGTAAGTCAAAAGTTGTAATGGAAGAGATGAAAAATAAATAAATAGTATAATCTTTTTCTTTCAAAAAGAGGACGAAAAAATTTTCGTCCTCTTTTTTTATGACTTAATTATTTTTATAGTACCTTTGCCGCGTCATATAAATATGCAACTAATCTAAATGTTTAATCTATTAAAATTGTAAAATTATTATGAAAAAAGTATTCGTATTAGTGCTTATAAGCGCCTTTGCAGGTATGGTAATGACAAGCTGCGGCGGAAACGGAGAAAAAAAATCAACGGAAACAAAGGTTGAGAAAAAGGCTGAGAAAAAAGTAGAGCCGAAAGCTGAAAAACAATTTACCGCAAATCTGGAAAACGGTAAAACCGTTTATGAAAAAACTTGTATCGCTTGTCATATGAGTGGTGTTGCAGGTGCTGCCGCACTTAAAGATAAACCGCGTTGGGAAGCAAGTGCTGCAAAAGGAAAAGCAACTCTTCACAAACATGTTATTGAAGGTTTTCAAGGCGAACACGGTGTGATGCCTGCAAAGGGAACCTGTACCGATTGCTCGGATCAGGATCTGTTTGACGCAATGTCCTACATCTTGCATGAAGCAGGCGTTACGGCTAAATAGTAAAATTTAAAATTATGGGAACGAACAAAAAAGTTAAGTCATACCAGATAATTGGATTTCTTGCAATTATTTTAATTGCCGCATCCTATTTTACACCTATCTGGTGGGTAGCTTTGCAAAGTCATCAGTATCCCAAAGCAATGTACCCCAAAGGAATACGAATTGAGTTTAAATATAATGGAGTTTATAACGGCTGTGAAGGAGTTCGTGAACGTGAAGAACTTGCTGTTGATGAAGGAGCCGACTGCCTGATGGAGATGAATGCCATTAATCATTTTATTGGCATGTATCATATTGTGCAAGGCGTAAACAGGGATAAATCAAGAGACTATCCGATTTACTATACTTTCGACACAAAAAAGGATGCAAATGGCGAGGAAGTTATTGACCCGAATACAGGTAAACCTGTGGAAATTGATGTTACACCGGGTTTCCTTAAATTTCTTGACGGTTTGATGAGAACATCCTGGCTCATATTTGCCATCTTTATTATTTCGGCATTGGCTTTCATTTTCACCAAGAAAAAAGCAAATACGATTCTCGGAATTATTCCGGCACTTCTTCCGTTCTATTTTCTCGGCTTTTATATTTACGGACTTTACTGGTACGGACACCACCTTGGATTACATGGCGGTGGGGCATTCAGCGGAATTAAACCGTTTATGCCTACGGTATTCGGAGAAGGGAAAGTAGCTCAGTTTACTACAATGTCGTATCCCTATTTCGGGTTCTTTTTAACTCTTGTTGTTTTTGTTTTAATGATTCTTGCAATCCTGGTGAAACGCAAGTCTCTGAAAGAATCCTGATAAAATGCTTATTTACAATAAAATCGGGATAATTGGAAGTCGGTTGACATTACGGTTATCCCGGTTTTATTTTTCATCTAAACTATGCAAACTATGAAGAAAATTATTACCCCGCTGGTTACTACTCTGATATTACTGACAACATCATTGTTGTTTGCACAGAAGGAGATGCCGGGAACATTGTATCCCCTCGAAGAACCATCCGACACAACGGGAACACCTCTCCAACCTATCGTTGATAAAGCAAAACCGGGTGATATTATAACCCTTGAACCGAAATTATACACAGGTCCGGTTTACATTATCACAAACGGCATCACCATTGACGGACTGGGAAAAGCTACAATATCCGGTGGGCAATTAGAATCTGTTATCCACATTGAATCCGACAGCGTCACGATTAAAAACGTTACGATAGCAAACTCCGGAGGCAGACACGACCTCGTTGATTGTGGTGTAAATATAAAAGGAGACTATAACAGGGTTGAAAACTGCAGAATTAAAGAATGTCTTTTTGGTGTTGATGTTTATCAGGCCGACCATAACTTTATAATTCACAATGAAATATCTTCCCTTTCCAGAAGATCGAAAGCATTGAAAGGCGATGCCATCAGATTTTGGTATTCCAAAAGAAATACGGTTCAATACAACTACTGGCATCACGTCAGGGATATGGTTGTCTGGTATTCCTCGGAAAATCTTTTCCAAAATAACAAGGGTGTGGGAAACCGTTATAGTATTCATTTTATGTATTCGCATAACAATCGTATTCAGGATAATGAATTTTATAATAATTCGGTAGGTGTTTTCCTTATGTATAGCGAAAGGACAATAATGACCGGAAATACTATTGAAGGTTCTACCGGAGAAAGCGGAATGTGCCTCGGTATGAAAGAGACCTCCTCCAATCAAATATTAAATAACCGTTTTATATATTCTTCCGAAGGAATTCATATTGATGTCTCCCCTTTTGTCCCTACCAAGATGAATACAATAATGCATAACGAGATAGCCTTTTGCGGTGTTGGTATTATATTTCACACAAATCAGGAAGGAAACCTCATTAAGCAAAACTTTTTTCACAATAACCTTACACAAGTAGAGGCAGAAGGAAAAACCGCAAATCTCAATACGTGGGACAATAATTATTTCGATGATTATCAGGGATTTGATATGGACGGTGACAATGTTGGCGATACTCCCTATTCTCTGTTTTCGTATGTCGAGCACCTATGGACATTTAATCGTGACGTGAAATTTTTTTACGGCTCCCCGCTTCTCGTCATTCTCGACTTCCTTGAACGTCTTGCCCCCTTTTCAGAGCCGAAGTTCGTCCTCCGCGATCCGAAACCAATGTACAGATGGAACGAACGGGAATGGAATTTTAATGAAGATTAGATCACGCTTTAATCTTTTTTATTATATTTGCACCTGAAATGAGAAGGAAAATCGCTTTCATATTGTTACTTTTTTACGTATCATTTTTTATGATACCTTATACACCTTACCTTCAATATTACTATCATCAGATATCCTCAAAACTAAAGATGCAACCGGTTGATGAGAATAGCTTTACCAAACAAGAGCAAAAAACCCTTGTCGGAGATATTAGCTATCTGAGTGCTTTAATAAAAAGAGCCGTAAACAAAGATGAGGCTAAGGAGCACAACTCTCCGCCGCCTGCACCAAACCTTGAATTTAACAGTATCATCTATTTAAGCTCGGGAATTTTAACGACCCTCCGAAAACCTCATAATTGTGTGTTAAGATTCTTTGAGCATCCGAATTTATTCACTGAAATATTTTTAGACAGACTTTCTCCTCCGCCAAAAGGTAAAGCCTAACAGCCCCGTCACTCCGAGCGAAATCTAAGGGTGGTTTTCGGCAATGCTTAACCTGACATCCCAGTCACTCTGAGGGAGGTCGAAGAGTGTTTTTCGATTAAGCTGAAAAAGAAATTAAACTTATTTACTTTTCACTAAAAATATAACTATGAATAAAAATATAGCAAACCTATTATTGATTTTAGGATATTTACTTTTGCCTTTACTAATGTTTTCGCAAAATGACACGGTCTTTCTTGAGGAAATATTTGTGGAAGGTAAAAAAGCAAACGACTTGATAAAGACAAATGTATCGGCAGAGACAATTCCGACTGAGGATGCCCATGATGTGGGTGGGATGTTCGAGCGCGAAGCCGGATTCGGAATCGTTAAAAGAGGGAATTATGCCATGGAGCCTGTGCTTCGCAGTTTCAAATACGGGCAATTGAATATTCAGTTCGACGGAGGTACCAAATCGTCAAATGCTTGTCCGAATCGTATGGACCCGGCAATTTCACAAGTATCTCCCGAAGAGATTGATAAAGTGGAAGTCATTAAAGGTCCGTATAGCGTCCGTTTCGGACCGGCGAACGGCGGGCTGATAAATCTGGTAACAAAGGCACCCGAAAAATCCGACAAATTGAAAGTATTCGGAAATGCCGAAGCCGGATATATGTCGAACGGAAATAATCTTTACGGACAGCTTGGAGTTCAATTGGTTAATAAAAATTACGACGTTTCGTTTCATACCGATTATAAAGATTTCGGAGATTATAAAAGTGGCAACGGAACAACAATTCCGTCATCATTTTCCAGATATGCATATTCGATAAAAGTTGGAAACAACCATGGCAAAAACAAACAAAACCGCATTCAGTTAACCTGGCGTCAGGGATTCGGCAAGGATATTGACCATGCCGGGCTGCCAATGGATGCCGACAAAGATAACAGCTCAATGCTTTATCTCGACTATATTGCAAACAACATTTCGGACTTTATATTCTCATTGCGCACAAAAGTTTACGGTTCTTATGTTGATCACGAGATGTCAACCCGAAACCGTCCGAGCTGGAAATTTACGGAAGCTGTTGCTCCCGTTACCTCAAAATCCATAGGTGGAAGAATGGAGTTAGGTTTACGGCCTTCGGACAAAATAATCCAGTATGCCGGCATTGACTACGGTTACATCAATAAAGACGGCCAAAGGAACAGGCTGGTCAAAATAAACGGCTGTACCGGCGATACACTACCCCAACCGAAAGCATTTGTTGATCTTGTTTGGCAAAACTCAAAAACTTCGGATATGGGTATCTTTTTTGAAAACAAATTCAATGTCACCAATACTTTGATGTGGAATATCGGAGCCAGACTTGACATTATTAGTGCGCAAGCTGATAATCCCGCACCCGATTTTAGCGAATTGTACAATGGTGATATCCGGCCGGATAACGACATAAATATTTCAGCCAACACTTCACTGTCGTGGAAGCCTGAGGATAGCTTTAAACTTCAATGGGCCATAGGCCGGGGTGTTCGTTCGGCAACCCTTCTTGAAAGATACATCAACCATCTTTCAGTTGGAATGGACGCCTACGAATATGTGGGAAACCCCAATCTTAAACCCGAAGTCAATTACCAAACCGACTTAATTGCAGTTAAGAGCTTCGGAAAATTCAACATCAATGCAGATATTTTTTATTCATATCTGAATAATTACATCACGGCATTTGTTGACACAACGCTTGACAAAAAGTTTATGCCCTGCAACCCGCCGGCACATGCCAAGAGGTTTGCAAACGTTGACGAAGCAATGATGTATGGGTTTGAACTTGGCTTTGATTTAACCTTTGCAAAACATTTCACTTTGGCAGCAAACGGAGGCTATACCTATGCTCAAAACCTGACATGGGATGAGCCGTTACCTGAAACTCCGCCTTTTTCGGGAAATGCATCCTTTAAGTATTTCACTGATAAATTCAATGCGGCTGTCAGAGCCAGGTTTTCTACTGAACAATCAAGAATTTCAACAACTTTTGCAGAATCAACAACACCCGGTTTCAACGTAATTGATCTGACTGCAAGTTACAAACCATTGTCAATCTTAGAAATAAGAGCCTCCGTTACAAATCTGTTTGATGTGAACTATGCGGAACATTTAAGCAGGGTTTATAAAAACATGGGGGCGGAAACAGGTTCGGTTTACTACGAACCGGGAAGGAGTTTCAATTTAAGTCTGGCAGTAAAGTTCTGAGATACAAACAAATGTAATTTTCAGCACAATTGTGCTGAAAATTACATTTAACAAATTTGCATATTAAAACATTAAAAAACTATCTTTGCATAATAAACTTCAAATCCGGTATTATGGCAAAAACAGAAATCAACAGACGCGACTTTCTGAAATCAGGTGCGGTAGCAGTCACGGCAATGGCAGCAGTAGGTGCGGGAGTCGGATACCTTAAAAAGTTACATGACGAAAATGCCCGGACGCAGGATAATCTGCGACCCCCGGGCGCTATTGATGAGGACACCTTTATTTACGGATGTATAAAATGCGGCCTTTGTGTGCAGATATGCCCTGTGCAGGCTATTCATCTTGCAGGCATTAAGGACGGGTTATCCTACGGAACACCATATATTAACGTAAGGGAGCAAGCTTGTGACTTTTCCTGCGACTCCCTTCAATGTGTGGAAACGTGTCCCACGGCAGTTCTCTATTTCAAGCAATTTAAACAAGCCGGTGAAGAGGCAATTGCCGAGTATGACAAATCACATAGCTACAATGACCCGGATTATAACCCTTTCAAAGTACAAATTAAAGCAATGAAAGAGAAGGTGAAGATGGGAGAAGCCGTAGTTAATGAAAAAACCTGTCTGGCAGTCCGGGGAAAAGGCTTCAAAGGAACACCGCGGGGTGATGATTTCAAAGGAATTTACCGTTCGCCGCGAACAGGTGATCCTAAACCGTCTCCGGTTGCCGAACATGAATTCGATACTGAAATTTGTGATTTATGTGTTACCGAATGTCCCATCGGAGAAACCGCCATAGTAATGGACAAAAATAATGGTTCTTTCAAACCAAAAGTTCTTGACGGATGCACCGGATGCGGTGTTTGTGTAATGGTTTGCCCTACTCAGGAACCAAGTATTGTTGTTGAACCCGTTAAATCGTAAGCGTTATGTTTGGAAAGAAAGATAAAACACCGTTACCGCCGAAAAGCAAAGATCAGCTCCCGAATGCAAAAATCGGAATTCCGTATAAAGAATGGCACGACAGCCACACAAATAAACACAAATGGAGGAATATACGATGGGCGGCACTACTGACAATAAACCTGATGTTCGTCGTCTCTTTTACTTTTGACCTCTCAATTCTTGAAGGCTCTTTAAGCGGCTCACGGTTGATAGGATTTTATCTGATGGACACTTTCAATGCCCTTCAGGTTATTCTGATATCAA
>JALSSR010000210.1 GCA_026984135.1 Bacteroidales bacterium | reverse complement strand
GCGTTGAAACTTGTGCCACAAGCCATAGCGCTATCCGTTGTACGTAATGCTATCATAACACACATGAAAACAGCTGAATAAGATGTTAGAAATTATCTTAAACAAAGAAGAATTTAAGTTATTTGACCAAGACGATCAATTTGGATTTTTTTATGATGAAGATGGTTGGCCCAAAGACAACGCAAGTGCTGATTATGAATTAAATGTAGATACTTTGTATGCAAAATATGAATATATTGTAGTTGATTCACAAGACAATATTTACGGTTTTAGAAACGGGAAGAAAGAAATAGAGATGAGAGCTGTTACGGAGGCCTACGATATTGCAAGAGAAGTAAAAGAATGAGTCCTATGTGCAGTTCCACTATCTGTATCAACGAAAAAGACTGGTACGAAGAGAAGAAGTACCGTTTAGCTGATTTTTTTAATCAGTGGTGGGACATTTACAAGGAGTCGCCCAAAGAACCAATAACCGAAGAACAATACAAAGCTGTTAATTCCCTTAGGGTCTGTAGGACAGAAGCTTTGGGTGTTGACTATTATGCATGTCCCGATTGTGGAGAAATAACAAAAGTTTACCACAGTTGCAAAAATAGGTTCTGCCCCACATGCAGTTGGCAAGAGACTTTAAAATGGGCAGATAAGATAAAAGGCAAGATGCTTGATCTGCCTCATCGTCATATTGTAATGACGCTTCCTCATCAATTGAATTCTTTGATAAAAGCGAACAAAAAAGAATTGTTATCTGCTCTAATGCGAGTTTCCTCAGATACGATTAAAGACTGGATGAGGTACAAATATAATATTAAGCCCGGCATAATAACGGTACTTCATACATTTGGAGAGACTAAGGAATACCATGTACATGTTCATATGATAGTTTCGTGGGGAGGAATAGATCTCAAAACATCATTACTTCACACGATAAAAGGCGATTATGTAAAATATAATTTTCTTTCAAATAAGTTTCGTATTAAGTTTGAAGATGAATTGATTTCGCTTTTTGACAAAGATACTCTGAAGCAAGATTTTAAAACTCGCGAGAAATTTATGCAATTTATCAAACGAATAAATCAAAAAAGGTGGATTATTCATTTGGAGCCCTCAATGAATGTTCCCACTCAGGTAATCAGATATATTGGCAGGTACTCAAAACGAGCTTGCCTCAGCGAATATAAAATAACTAAAATGGAAGAGGATTCCATCAGTTTCAGATATAAAGACTATAAAACAAAGGATAATAACAGCAAACCTATAGAACGGGAACTATCATTAAATTACCGAGACTTTTTTCCACGTTTGTTACAGCATGTTCCATTGAAGTATTTTAGGATTGTAAGATATTACGGGGTTTATTCAAACAGGTCAAGCCTACCCCGGGAATATTTGTTTACAGAGAACGATACAACGTCAGATGCCAATACAGATAACTGGGAAATATTACAAACAGAAAAAACCGGAGAAAACCCATTAATATGCCGTAAATGCAATAAAAGAAAAGTTTATGTATATACAAAACTAAGAAGACGGAAAGATAATGGTGCCATAGCATTTAAGCGCATACTTTTAAGCAAAAAAGAATTTCGAAAGGATCGTGTTGCATGAACACAAAGGGAGAGGTATGCCCTGACGTTAAAAAACATTGAAAAACAATATAAAAAAAGAGATTTACAACAAAAAATTAAAAAAAAACAGAAATTATGATTCAATCATGTAACAAAAACCATTACTTTTAAACATTGAAAATAAAAAGAAATAAAAAAAAAGTTTGAAAATCTATATAAAAGGGGAACGACGCACATACGTACAACTGTATATATAAAACATAGGCGAGGCCGGTAGTAATTTGAAATATTTGCCCCCGCTTTCAAAGTTAGGTGTAAATTGGAAGATGATAAAACGCATTCGCCTACGTTTCATATACTTAACGTTAGCGGGCATTAAAACTATG
>JALSSR010000209.1 GCA_026984135.1 Bacteroidales bacterium | reverse complement strand
CCAATGAAGGTATCAGGTACAGAGGTTATCCGCTTATGGATGTGGTTAAGAAACTTCCGAAACCCGAAGGTGCCGAAATGCCTTATGTCGAAGGTTTATTTTATTTGCTTCTGACAGGGGATATACCTTCTGAAAATGAAGTTGCGGAAGTTGTTGATGAATTCAGTAAAAGAAGAATTGTACCGCGCTACGTTTACGACCTGATTGATTCGATGCCGTGCTGCAGTCATCCTATGACTGTCTTCTCGGCAGCCATTGTTGCGATGCACCGCGAATCGTTTTTCGCGAAGAAATACAACGCCGGTATTTCTAAAAAAGATTACTGGGACCCGATGTATGAAGATTCCCTGAACCTTCTTGCCAAGCTTCCGGAGATAGCTTCCTATATTTATGCCAAGTTATACCGCGGAGGTGAGCGTATCCAATCGAACCCGAATCTTGATTTCGGAGGTAACTTTGCCCATATGATGGGTATTCCCAAACCGTATGATGATGTTGCAAGATTGCACTTTATCATTCACAGTGACCACGAAAGCGGTAATGTTAGTGCTCATACGGGACACCTTGTTGCCAGCTCATTATCCGATATTTATCTTGCAATTTCTGCAATGATCAACGGTCTTGCAGGCCCGTTACACGGACTTGCTGCACAAAATGTTCTGATGTGGATACACGACCTGATTGAAAGGGTCGGCGGTGAAGATCGTGAACCTTCGGAAGATGAGATAAGACAATATGTTTGGGATACCTTGAACTCGGGTCAGGTTGTGCCGGGTTTCGGACATGCCGTTCTTCGTAAAACAGACCCGCGTTATACTCTTCAAAGGGAATTCAGCCTTAAGCATCTTAAAGACGACAACGTTTTTAAATATGTTGATATGCTTTACAGGGTTGTCCCGCCTATTTTGAAAGAGCAGGGAAAAGCTAAGAATCCCTGGCCCAACGTTGATGCACAGTCCGGTGTTATTCAATGGCATTACGGCGTCAGAGAATATGATTTTTATACCGTTCTTTTCGGTGTAGGAAGAGCTTTGGGTATCAGTGCCAATATTATCTGGGACAGAGCTCTCGGATATCCGCTGGAAAGACCCAAATCATTGACAACCGATATGCTTGAAGCTATGGCAAAAGCTAAAGTTGCCGAACAAAAGGGTAAAGAGTAGTTATTGGAAATTAATATAGGGCTGTTTTGATTTAGGGTTTACCTTTTATTGAGACAGCCTTTTTTTGTATTTTAATTCGGAACATTATGGTTGAACAGGTTACTATTGTACTGCCGCAATTTCCACGGGGTTTTCACTTGATTACTCATATCATTGAGGATAATCTTCCGGCCCTGCCCGAGAAAGGCATTGTGCATATTTTCATACAACATACTTCCGCCGGTCTCACCCTGAACGAAAATGCCGACCCGACAGTAAGAACCGATTTTGAAACGGTTTTTAACCGATTAGTCCCCGAAAGCGCATCAAATTATATTCATACCTTTGAAGGCCTTGACGATATGCCGGCTCATATAAAATCATCCCTCGTCGGTCAGTCAGTCACTATTCCGATCTCAAACCACAGGCTGAATCTCGGTACCTGGCAGGGTGTTTATCTTTGTGAGTTTCGGAATTATGGTGGAAAAAGAAGAATAGTGATGACGATAGTTTCCTGATTTATAAAAAATATATTATTTTAGCAGAATGTTTTAAACATAGTAAATTAACAATTAATTGACAATCCAAAAACAAATAGTATGAAAATAATTAAATTTACTCTGACCGTTCTGATTCTGTTTACCCTTGTATTTACAACTTCGGCACAATTTCCAATAGAGATTACCGAAAAAACCGTTACGATGTCGAAAGGTGAACAACCTGCATTCATTGTGAAGATACCGCAGGCGAATGCTGAAGATGTTATAAAACCATGGAAGAAACTTATTAGGCAAAATACAAAGTCGAAAGTATCCGAAAATAATGATGAGATTGTTATTCTTAATACCCGGATAAATAGAATAAGCGACAGCCTTATAAATATTTACAGTGCTGTGTATGGGGTGGACTCTGCCGTAAAACTGGTAGCTCTTTTTGAAATTGACAGCTCTTTTTTTTCATTTGACGGAAACAAGCGGAATGTGGATAATGAAAAGACATATCAGGGGATAAAACATTTTCTGTACGATTTTGCTGTTGAAGAGTATAAGAAAGCTGTTGAGCAGGAGCTTGAACAGGAAAATAAAGAATTGAAAAATCTAAACTCCGAATTGGATAAGCTTTTGAAGCAAACCGAGTCATTCAATAAAAAAGTAAAGCATAATGAAAACGATTCTATAAATGCTGAAACTCAAATAAACTCTTTGGAAGCTGATAAGAATAGAAAGCAGGGCGAAATAGATAATAAAAAGGAATCAATGGCTTCAATAGGTGGTGATAAAGAATTGCTGGATCAAGCAAAAAAGAGTCTGAAGAGTTTGGAAAAACAAAGGAAGAAAATTGAAAAGGAGATTGAAAAACTGAAAGATAACATTGTTGAATATCGAATGGATAATATTGAACTCAAACGAAAAATTGAAGAAAATAACAAACAAAAAGAAGAACTTCTTAATAAGATTAACGAACAAAAGGAGACCATAAAAAAAATTACCGAAAAATATAACAATATCAAATAAACGACTTTATGATAGTTTTGGTAATAATAACTGTCAGTGTTTTACTTTTTATCTCCTGGATATTATTTGTGCCTTTTAAATTTTATATTGATACAACTGTAAATCGGTATTTTTTTGAATGGCTTGGGCTTTTTAAGGTAGATTTTATTCCTGATGAGCTGGAAATTTTTTTTATTAAAGTTAAAATACCGTTTTATCACTTTAATATCTATCCTATAAGAAAATTGATAGTCGAAGAGATTGAGAAGGAAGAGTCGAAAGAAAAAGAAAAAAGAAACCGGAAGGAGCCGGTGAAAAAGAAAAAAAGAATTGTACGGCGGATAAATAAAAAGGAGGTTAAAAAACTAAAACTTTTTTCAAAATTAGGATGGAAAGTGTTTAAGGCACTACGATTAAAAAAACTGGATGTTGACATTGATACCGGTGATGTGATTAATAACGCCCGGCTCATTCCGGTATTCGTTCAGTTTAATACGAACAGAATAAATCTGAGAGTGAACTATCAGGGAAGCGTTAGCGTTATAGCATTGTTAGAACATAGTGTTTTCAGAATTTTATTAATTTTGGTGAAATTTATTTATAGAAACAGAAAAGAACTTAAAAATATATAATTATGGACTTTAAAATGGAAGATGTGCTCAATAAGGTTATGGAGCAGATGGATTCGGTTGCAAAGACTAAAACTGTTATCGGCGACCCTTTTCAACTTGGTGAATTTACGTGTGTACCGGTAATAAAAATCGGAGTTGGATTCGGCAGTGCAGGTGGCGGGTCGTCAAAAGCCGACGAAAAAGGGAAAAAAGCTGGCGGCGCCGGTGCCGGAATCGGTATGGAACCAATAGGATTTCTGGTTTCGAGAGGTGATGAGATATCAATGGTTAGCGTTGCACGCTCAAAGGGATTGCAGTCGGTATTTGAAAAAGTACCCGACCTTATTGAAAGCATTATTAAAAACAGAAAAGATAAAAAACAGGAAGACCTGGAAGGAGAGAATGAATAGCCGGCACGTTTCGGATCAACCTCTCATATCCCCGTATCCCGTCGCCTTTCATCTGAAAAACGTATTACTTCGGGAAAGAATTGCTGAAACTCGGTTTTGTACAGGCTATAATCCCTTTTCAGATCCCCGGCAGCATTTTCCATTCCCGACTTGAAAGGTGTTCGTCCCGACATGCCTGTCAATGCCCTGTCAATTCCTTCAAGAGTGCCGTAACCTGCAAGCCAGTTGGATCGTGCCATAAAAGGCAGCAGTCTTTTTGTTTTTGGGGGAAGTATGAAATATCGTTTAATAGCAATCCTGTATATCCTGTTTGTGAAACTTGTAATATCCTCCTCTGAATAATCCGGCCAGTTTGCCGATAGAAAATGGTCGTAAAACATGTCAACTATTACGCCCGAATATTTTTTATACTTCTTTTGTAGTCTGGCTTTACTTGCAAGAAAAATCGGATGACTGTCGGTGAAAGTATCAATCTCACGGTGCAATTGTATTCCTGCAATAATCCCGGGAGAATACCTGTTTATCCTGTTTCCTTTAACATGATCGGCAATAAAATTACCTATAATTGTCTCTTCATTTTCACCTGAAAGATATACGTGTGCCAGAAAGTTCATACATTAATATAATTACAGGTCACAAAAATAGGTAAATTGAGATAAAATAATATTTATATTTCTTTTATAAGTACCATTAATTATATACTTTTGCTTCCATATTTTTAAAAACAAAGTTGAAAGATAGAAATATGGGAAAAATAATGGTATTGGGTGACGAGGCGATAGCTCAGGGAGCTGTTGATGCCGGGTTGTCAGGGATATATGCTTATCCGGGTACACCTTCGACCGAGATTATGGAGCATATAATGCGAACCAAAGAGGCTAAGGAAGGTAAAATTCGTACAGGATGGGCATCAAATGAAAAAACGGCTATGGAGGCTGCCCTCGGGATGTCATATTCCGGTAAACGTACAATAGTAACCATGAAACATGTCGGGCTGAATGTTGCTGCCGATGCATTTATAAACTCGGCTATCACCGGTGCCAACGGCGGACTGGTGGTTGTCTCGGCAGATGACCCTTCTATGCACTCGTCACAAAATGAGCAGGATTCAAGGTTTTACGGTAAATTTGCTATGATTCCCATCCTTGAACCCTCAAACCAGCAGGAAGCCTATGATATGGTAGGGTATGGGTTTGACCTTTCTGAAAAATTCAGAGTACCCGTTTTGCTGAGGATAACCACAAGGCTTGCACATTCAAGGTCGGGAGTTGTGGTGAAGGAAAAAAAGGAGCAAAATCCGCTACGTTTGCCTTCCGACCCGAAACAGTTTATTCTCCTGCCTGCTATTGCACGGAAAAGATATAAACATCTGCTTGGTAATCAGGGTGCTTTTATTGTTGAGTCGGAGACTTCACAATATAACCGGTATTTTGACGGAAAGGATAAAAGCCTTGGAATTATAGCTTGCGGAATTGCATATAATTATTTAATGGAGAACTTTCCGGAAAGAGATATTTTGCACCCGGTTTTAAAAATAGGACAATATCCTTTGCCCGAAAACCATCTTAATAAATTATATAATGAATGTGACGAAATATTGGTTCTTGAAGATGGATACCCCTTTGTGGAAGAGCTAATTAAAAGTTATTTTGATCTTGGGAAAAAAGTTAAAGGCAGACTTGACGGTACTGTGCCGAGGGATGGAGAATTAAATCCCGTAAGAGTAGCTGTTGCTCTCGGTATGGAAGTTTCGCACAAGAGGGATATTCCTTCCGTTGTGGCTCCGCGTCCACCGCAATTGTGCAAGGGATGCCCCCATATCTATTCTTATCGTGCTTTAAATGAGGCACTTGCCGGATTGTCAAAGGGAAGGGTTTTTGCCGACATCGGTTGTTATACTCTTGGTGCTCTTGAGCCTTTTGATGCTATCAACAGTTGTGTGGATATGGGTGCTTCCATAACAATGGCAAAAGGTGCTGCCGACTCCGGACTTGTACCTTCTGTTGCAGTTATCGGGGATTCGACGTTTACACACTCGGGAATGACGGGGTTGCTGGATGCCGTTAATGACAATTCTCCTATCACGGTTTTTATCCTTGACAACGGTACTACTGCTATGACCGGCGGACAGAAGTCGCAGGCAACCGGGAAAATCGAAAGAATTTGTGAAGCGCTTGGTGTTGAAAAAGAGCATATCCGGGTTGTGGAACCAATGCCTAAGGAACACGAAAAAAATATGAAAATATTTAAGGAAGAGATTGAATATGAAGGAGTTTCGGTAATTATTCCAAGAAGAGAATGTATTGTTACCGCATCGAAAAGATTACGTGAACTGAAAAAAATTAAGCAGAAAGAAACGGTTGGGGTGTGAAGGTTAATATTGGTTTTATCTTATATTAATACCCTCACTTTAATCCTCTTCCGGAGAGGGAAAGACAAAAATATACAACCTGATCACTATTTGTAAACAGGAAAGGTTTAAGATGCAATTCCCTTTTTCCTGTCCTTGACACAAGTTTCGACGGATAAAGGAAAGAAGGAGGCGGTTTTTGAATATATAATAATATAGTAAAAATGAAAAGAGATATAATTCTTGCCGGAGTAGGTGGTCAGGGAATTCTGACAATTGCGAATGTTATCGGCCTGGCTTCAATAGAAGCCGGATTGTTTATAAAGCAAGCCGAGGTTCACGGAATGAGCCAGCGGGGTGGTGATGTCCATTCCGATATGAGAATTTCCGACAAGGAAATAGCTTCCGATTTGATACCCGAAGGACAATGCGATTTGATAATTGCAGTGGAACCTATGGAATCATTACGATATGTGGATATGCTTGACGATGAGGGCTGGCTGGTTACCAATACAACTCCTTATGTAAATATTGATAATTATCCCGATATGGCTGATGTTATGAAGGAGATAGAATCCATTCCGAATCATGTGGCCATTGATGCCGATAAAATAGCAAAGGCTCTCGGCTCGCACAGGTCCGCCAATATGGTTATCCTCGGTGCTGCATCTCCTTTTCTCGGCGTTTCGGAAGAAAAGCTAAAAAATGCAATTAAAAAACTATTTGGTTCCAAAGGTGATAAAATCGTTGAACTCAATCTGAAAGCATTTGATGAAGGTAGAAAGAGAGCGAATCTTTGACGTTTTATGTTGTCAAAAGTTACTCTAAGCAAAAGTCGAATGTCATTCCGGGCGAAGTCGAAGAATGACCGTTAACTTTTTTTTTCGACCTTTAACTTATTATTCTTGATTTTGAAAAAAATATTATTTAATTTTGCAGGCTGTTTTAATGAAATAAGAATTTATTAAGAACTTTTAAATAAATTTATTGTCTAACAAAAAAAAATGATCATGAAGAAGATTTTACTTTCAGCATTGATTCTGAGTTTTGTAACGCTCGGATTTGCGCAAAAACATTCAAACTTTCCAAAAGAGAAAGTTAATGTTGCCGTAAAAGCAACAGTTCAGGCACCTTTAACGGGTGCAGAAGTAATCCAAATGCCGGTTAATCCCAACTCAACAGCTCCGCTTGCATCTAAGGATGAATTACAAGCAGGTACAACAAAGTACGACTTACAGTCAAACTCTTTACTCGGTAACAGAGTATGGCTATACGACGACGGTACTGCCGGTGCCGTATGGACTATGGGTCTCGGCGACGATACCGGTTTCCCCGGAAGAGGAACAGGTTATAACTATTTTGACGGTACTGCCTGGGGTCCTGCTCCTACAGCCCGTATTGAGGACGACAGATGTGGTTGGCCTTCTTATGCTGCCTGGGGCGAAAACGGTGAGGTTGCTGTTTCGCATCTTGCAGGTCAGTCAATTTATACTGACGGTGGTCTGATGTTAAACAAAAGAGAAGAAAAAGGTGTTGGTGACTGGACAGAGATTTATATTCCGGGCCCTGCCGATATGGGCGGAACAGGCATCACTTGGCCGCGTGTTATGACTTCCGGTGAAAACCATGAATATATCCATATTATTGTTCCTGCTGCTGATACTTATGCCGATCAGGATGTTCCATTGTTTTACATCAGGTCAAATGACGGTGGTGAAACCTGGACAGACTGGACAATCCTGGAAGATATCAACTCGGATTACTATATGGGATTTAGTGCCGATGATTATACCTGGGCTGAGTCAAGGGGAAGTACAATTGCCTTTACAATTGCAAGTTCATGGCACGATTGGATCATTATGAAATCAACGGATAACGGTGAAAACTGGGAGAAAATTATTCCCTGGGAACATCCTTATCCAATGTTCGATTGGAACACAACAATTACAACTGACACAATCTGGGCTCCTGCAGGTTCTGCCGATATTGCCATTGACGAAAACGGTATGGTACATGCTGTTTGTGCTCTTACACGTGTTGCTCATACGGAAGTTGGTACTTCTTATTCTTACTGGCCCTATACCGATGGTATTATCTATTGGGATGAGACAATGCCTCCGTTTACAGCAACAAATCAGCACAGAGCTTTGGCTTATGAGAATCTGACTGAAGATGTAAATTATATAGGTTGGGTTGTTGATAATGGAACTCCTTTGATGGAAGAGTTACATACTTACCGTGAGCAGGGAATGAGTTCATTTCCAAATATTACTTGTGATAACGGACAGGTTGTAGTTGTTTGGTCTTCAGTAACACCGGGATATGACAATGGACAGTTTAACTTCAGACACATCTGGACACGTCGTTCATATGATCATGGAATGGCTAATACATGGGGTGAAATGAAAGATATGGATACGGATATTGCTCACTGGCTCGACGAATGTATCTATCCTGTTCTTGCAGGTAGTTTTGATGCAAATGATAATGCATTCTTTATTTACAATGCAGATGCAACTCCGGGAACAGCATTAGACGGAGACCACGACTATCAGGTTAATACCGAGTATGTATTGAATTATATGCCGGTTGGTATTGAAAACAGTCAGCTTATTTCCGATGCCAATGTTTCACAAAACTATCCTAACCCTGCAAGCGGTAGCACGGTAGTTAACGTAACATTACCGGAAGCTGCAAATCTTAGCTTTGAGGTTACAAACCTTATGGGTCAGGTTGTTTACACAGCCGACAAAGGTGCTGTTGCTTCGGGAATGCATACATTTACATTTGATGCTTCCAACATTGGTTCGGGTGTATATTTCTACACTGTTAAAGCCGGTGATAGCTCGGTAACAAAGAAAATGGTTATTGAATAAACAATAACAATTATGGTTTATAAAGGGTGATGCCAATGGTGTCACCCTTTTTTATTACCCACCTTCGCTAAAGCTTCGGCGGGTTGTCTGCCCAAGCGTCCACGCCTGGGTGTCCACTGTGTCCATAACATACACAATGTTCCAGTTGCCCACCCTTGTAATACATACCGATTAATTTTAAGAATACCGTTAACTTTTTTTTTACTACCGTTAACTTTTTTCTCCTTGACATTTGAAATTTAGATCATTATCTTTGTTGATACTATTTATTCCGGAATTAAATCACGTATTGTTTAACAAAATGTAATATCATGAAAAAAAAATTACTTTTTACGGTTATTCTTAGCATCGCTATGTCCGGGTATTCACAAAAGCGTGCTGACTTTACCAAAGAGCAGACTAATAAATCGGTAACCGTTACTTTACAAAAGCCGGTAACTGGTGGCGAGGTATATCAGATACCCGTAATACCAAATTCCTCTTTACCCGGCACTGCTAAAGATGAGCTTATTGCAGGGGGAACGATTTATGATGTGCAATCGAATTCACTTCTTGCAAACCGTTTTTGGCTTTATGATGATGGTACCGCAGGAGCGGTCTGGACAATGGGTCTTGATAATAACATTTCAATGCCTAACCGGGGAACGGGATACAACTACTATGACGGCATGAACTGGGGAACCATACCAACGGAGAGAATAGAAACCGGATATCGCTGCGGCTGGCCATCCTATGCGGCTTTCGGTGAGAACGGCGAAATAGTTGTTTCCCATATTGCCGACGGGAGCTTTCCCGACGGAGGTCTTATTATGAATATCCGTCCCCAAAAAGGTACGGGTGAATGGATTCAATCCTACATTCCGGGACCGGAGGCTATGGGCGGTACTGCTATTACCTGGCCGAGAATGACTACATCGGGTGAAAACCATGAGATTATTCATATCATTGTACCCGCTGCCGATGCTTATGCAAATCAAGATGTACCGTTGTTTTACATAAAATCCGATGATGGAGGAGAAACCTGGACCGACTGGACAATCCTCGAGCAGATCAATTCGGATTATTATTCGGGATTTCACGCAGATGATTATGTGTGGGCCGAATCAAGAGGCAGCACAATAGCTTTTACCGTTTCAAGCCCGTGGCACGACTGGATAGTTATGAAATCAACGGATAACGGTGATACGTGGCAGAAGATTATTATATGGGAACATCCTTATCCTATGTGGGATTGGGATAATACCATTACAACGGATACCATTTGGGCACCCGATTATTCGGCGGATATTGCCATTGGCAGCGACGGTATGGTGCACGCCGTTTGCGGTCTTACCCGCGTTGCTCATACCGAGCCGGGAACGAGTTTCACTGTCTGGCCTTTTACCGACGGAATAGTTTACTGGAATGAAACTATGCCTCCTTTTACAGCCGAAAACCAACATCGCGCCCTTGCCTATGAAAACCTTGTGGAAGATGAAACTTTAATAGGATATGTTGTTGATACCGGTACACAGCTACTTCCCGATTTTGTTACCTATCCGGAACTTGGAATATGTACAATGCCTTCCATTATGGTCGGTTCGGATGATAATACGGTTTATATTGCCTGGTCGGCACTGGCTCCCGGTTATGATAACGGTCAAACCAATTTCAGGCATATTTTTCGTCGCTATTCGAGTAATAACGGAGTTGCCGGCTCCTGGAGCAGTATATTTGATATTGATACGGAAATCACGCATTGGCTCCACGAGTGTATTTATCCCGTCCTTGCAGGAGATATTAATTATACTTCAGAGGGCAAAGAATTTCATCTTATCTATTTTACGGATGGATTCCCGGGACTTTATTTTCTTAATAATCCAACGCAAAATGACCCTGATGACTACACCATTTATCATTATTCCGAAGTTATTCCCGGCACCGGCATTGAAAAGAATACTGAATTTTTTGATGTAGCGCAAAATGTTCCTAATCCTGCAAATCGAACAACAGTGATAAAAGTTAAGGTAAGTGAGTCGAGCAAATTAAGTCTTGAGGTTGTAAATATTTTAGGGCAACAAATAACATTTATTGATAAAGGAGAGGTTAACAGAGGAATGTATGATTTCAAAATTGATGTTTCCTCCTTCAAATCCGGAATATATTTCTATATCGTTAAAGCCGGCAACAGTTCGGTAATAAAAAGAATGATTGTTGAATAAGCTGTTAGTAAACTTTTGAATTTGAGGATGATGCCTTTGGTGTCATCCTTTTTTCAAACCGGCCGGCCTAATCTTATTAATTCCGGGATTTGGAAATCCCGGATAAATCAGGATAATTTCATTTTTAAAATTATGGTTGATAGCAATTATCTATTCATATTTTCAAAAACACCTCCCCCCGACCCTCTCCTGCGAGAAGAGGGAAGAGCTGTAGCTATAGAAAGTAGTGGATTATAATAAATCTTACTCTATGATATTCGGGCATTTTTCGGCAAAAGTTCGCAATAACCTTTCCTTAATTCTTATATCTTTGCATTTTCATACGATACGATGATACCGAAGGAGACCATACAAACAATAATTGAGACCGCCCGTGTTGAGGAGGTGGTCGGCGAATTTGTCCATCTTCGCAAAAGAGGTGTTAATTATATCGGTTTGTGTCCTTTTCATAATGAAAAAACGCCTTCTTTCGTGGTATCTCCCGTAAAGGGAATATACAAGTGCTTCGGATGCGGCAAAGCAGGTAATTCGGTGAATTTTGTAATGGAGCATGAACATTACACCTATCCTGAAGCTTTGAAATTTCTTGCAAAAAAGTATAATATCGAAATTGAAGAAGAAGAACAGACTCCCGAACAGATAAAGCAACTTAACGAGCGCGAAAGTCTGTTTGCCGTCACCGGATTTGCTGCAAAGTTTTTTGCAGAACAACTTTTAAACACGGAGGAAGGGAAAGCAATAGGCCTTTCCTATTTTAAAGAGAGGGATTTTACTGAAAAAACCATCGAAGATTTTCAACTCGGATATAGCCCCGACCGTTGGGATGCCTTTACAAAAGCAGCTAAAGAAAACGGTTATCAGGCTGAATTCCTTATTAAATCAGGGTTGACAATAAACAAGGATGGGAAGCATTTCGACAGGTTTCGTGCAAGAGTTATATTCCCGATTCATAATCTGACCGGCAGAGTTGTAGGATTTGGCGGGCGGATACTCAAAAAGGATGAGAAGAAAGCCAAATATGTAAATTCACCGGAATCGGACATATACAATAAAAGTAAGGTATTATACGGGATATACTTTGCTAAGAATGAGATTATTAAAAAAGACAATTGTTTTCTGGTGGAAGGATATACCGATGTCATCTCTCTCCATCAGGCGGGAATAAAAAATGTGGTTTCTTCTTCCGGAACATCTCTTACAACGGATCAGATAAGACTCATAAAAAGATATACTCCCAATATTACAATTTTGTATGACGGTGATGCTGCCGGTCTGAAGGCTTCTTTCCGGGGTATAGATATGATTCTTGAGCAGGGAATGAATGTGAAAGTAGTTCTTTTTCCAGAAGGTGAAGACCCCGATTCCTTTGCACGGTCACATCGTACCGCCGAGGTTGAAGAATATATCTCAAAAAAAGCAAAAGATTTTATCAGATTTAAAACAAGTGTTTTGCTCGAGGAAACGCAAAATGATCCTATAAAGAAAGCGGGACTGATAAAAGAAATAGTTCGTACAATTTCAATTATCCCCGACGGGATAACACGTTCCTTATATGTCAAAGAGTGTTCTTCGCTGCTTGATATGGCAGAGCAAACCCTTATGAATGAGCTTAATAAGAGGTTGCGGGAGAAGTATAAAAATAAAAACCGGTTTTCTCCTTCCAAACCCGAAACACCTGAAATTCAGGAATATCAAAAAGAGAAACAGATCGAACTTGATGTTTTCGAAACCGAATATCAGGAAAGGGATATTGTGAGGATTTTATTGAATTATGGTCAGCAGGAAATAATTTTTGAGGGTAAGGATGAAAACGGATATCCTCTTGAAATTCCTGTTGAGGTTGCAAAGTTTATTATTAACGATATCAGGAGGGACTCTCTTGAGTTTAATGATCCGGTTTTTAAAAAGATATTTCAGGAATATATCACCTTTATTGAGAGAGATGAAATTCCTGATGAGAACCATTTTAAAAACCATGAGGATTCTGAGATTTCAACGTTATCCGTAAACCTGCTCCTTTCGCCTTATGAGTTGAGTGAGAACTGGGAGAAGCTGGCAAGGATTGATGTTGTAACGGAATCTCAAAAACTGAAAAAGGCGGTTGTCAATTCCGTATTGTCGTTTAAGGCCAAAATGATTGAAAAACGGATATTCGAAAATCAGCAGAAACTGAAAGAGGCCGGTAGCGAAGAGGATATAATGCTTCTGCTTAAAGAGCAACAGAGTTTGAAACGGATAAGCCGGATTATCAACAAAGAGCTTGGTCGGGTTGTTACAAAGTAGGTCGGGCATTCACCGGAAACTCCTGCGGTGAAAATAAAAGCTCCATCCTGCAGGATGGAGCTTTTATTTTTTACCAATCAGCCCTTTTATAAATAATTGCAACTACGGTAACATCATCACCACCCATATTAATGGTCATTCCGTAAGGTTTATCCTTGGAAATTTCTATCTGGGCGTCGCCGGCATTACCTGTCAGCTGTTCCCAGATGGTAACGGCCTGATGGACTCCCGTACCGCCTGTGGGATGCCCCCAACCGATAAGTCCGCCAGTTGTGTTTGTCGGTATTTTACCATCTCGTGCTGTGTTTCTGTCGGCAATAAACTGAGCACCCTCACCCGGTTTGGCAAAGCCGAGAGCTTCCATAGTGAGTACCCCGGCAATTGAAAAACAGTCGTGAAGTTCGAGAGTAGCCAGATCATTTATAGTTATTCCCGCATTTTCAAGTGCTTGAGCAGCAGCCTTTTTAATTGCAGTAAGCTCTGTCAGATCAGGGGGATCATTGGTGATGTTCCTTTCAACCTGTGCAATGCCGATGACCTCAACAGCCTGTGACTTGGGTATTCCGCATCTTTTAAGACCTTCTTCCGACATAATTGCAATCCCGGAGGCAGCATCCGAGACTTTGGAGCAGTCCAGAACATTCAGATTGTCAACAAATGATTTTCCATTGGGTTTCATTTTGTCATACAGGGCACCCAGGTCGTCAACCTTATTCTCATACTCCTGTGCCGTGGGACAAAGGCGTGCATTTTCAATGGCATTGATAAACCATTGCTTCATTCCTTTACGTGCATATTCCATACCGTACTTTTCATAATAAGCTCCCGCTCTGTCGCTAAACTGACCCGGGAAAAAATATGCGTGTCCCTCTTTTCTTTTCTGAAACCACCCGGCACCTGCAAGCACGTCGGCACCGTAAATAGCTTTCATTGTATTCTGAACTTCAACACCTACGGTAAGAACCACATCGGCAGAATCGGCAAGAACAGATTTTATTCCTGTTGCAAGAGCCAGCGCTCCCGAAGCACATGCGCCTTCAACTCTTGTTGAGGGTTTATATTGCAGACCTTCATCAATCATCGGAATAAAACCTGCAAGATGCCCCTGTTTGTTAAAACGTCCTGCCATAAAGTTTCCTATAACGCCTTCATCAACATTTCCGGCACCACCTATTTGTTTTAATGTTCCCTGTCCGGCCTCTTTAATGTAATGTTCAATTCCGGGACGGGGCTTCTTCGGATTAAACTCTTTGCGACCGGTACCGAGAGAAACCGTGTTGTATCCGGCAGCCATATATACTTTTCGTCTTAGTTTATTCATAATTTAAAATTTTTTGATTTATTACTTTAAGAAATTCTTCTGTTTTCTTTTAACAGAATTTTGACATCTTCAAATGTTTCAAAACTCCTGTTAATTCGATATTTGATATACTCCTGCTTTTTATTCATTGTTAAAGTTTTACTCCTTCCTTCATAACATTTTCATAAAATGGAGTGACCGAATGTTTTGTAAACCAATCATTTTTTGAAAAAGCAATTATTGAAATAATTTCATCATAATTCAGTTCAAGGTCAAAAACACTTTCACGAAACAGCCTTTCATCACTTCTGGAAAAGTTAATATCATTCAACAATATTAATATATCCCAGTCAGATTCTTTTATAGCGTCTCCTCTTGCACGAGAACCATACAAATAAACCTCTGCAGTAGGATTTATATCCAAAATACATTTTTTTATATCGCGTATAATTCCCTTCTCTTTTGAACTGAATTTTTTCATCTATTTTAAATAATCGTTTATCGGTCCGTAAGCATGATAAAAACCTGTCAGCATAACCGTATTTACATCATCTGCAGAATTGGAAACACCGCTTGAAACAAGAAAGTTGCCAATTTCATTGGATTTTGCATTATAGCTTTTAGCCAGTTTTGCACCAAGGGTATCCATTCCTGCAAGTTCCTTGAAATATGCCTCAAGCATTGCCTCCTTTTTACCCCTGCTGAAGTTAACTACTTTCCAGGGCTTCCACGTTTGCGGTAAAGCCCCGAGTTTTTCATTGCATTTTTGTTGAAAAGTTGAAATCTCAACATACTCTTTTGTGTCCGGATTGAAAACGGCAACAGGTTTACCTCTTTCATATTTCAGGAATCCGTCTTTTTGCGAACCGTCGGAATTTTGGCCGCCTTTAACACCCATATCCATCATTTTATCCAGCAGGTCGCTGTGCAGGTCTTCATCCGGAAGATGAGGATTCATAACTTCCATGATGAACTTCACAACATCAATACCCACATAATCAATTAACTGGAATATTCCCATAGGCCTTACAAGAAAATCCTGCGACACTTTATTGATCATATATAATGCTTCTACAAAGGGCATATCCTTCGAGAGTCTTTCAACCTCTTTAATTCCGTGCAGAGCATCGCGCATAAAATGTCCGTTTCCGATAAATCCCGCTTTGTCGTTTGACGGAACGATAATTTTTCTAAGGTTTTTTGCATAACTATTGGCAAACTCAATCATTTCGGGAACGGTTTTATCCGTTGTGATTAACTCAACCAATCGTTGAACGGCAGGTGGATTGTAAAAGTGGAATCCCAAAATACGTCCGTTAAGATTAGCACCTTCATCAAGAAGATGAATAGGGACGGATGAGGTATTTGTAAAAAACCAGGGTTTACCCGTATTATTTTCATCAATTTGCTTAAAAAGTTTGATCTTCAAATCCTGATTTTCAATTATAGCCTCGAAAATGATATTTGAGTCGTAAGCCGCCTCCACTCTCATTGTCGGACGTACAATATTCATAACATCGAAGATGTATTGGTTAATGATATCTTCATTTTCAATCAGATCTTTTCTCTCTTTGTAAAGTTGCCGCAATAAAACAGTCTTTTTTTCGGCAATTTTCAGAACCTGAGATTTAAGATATCTCATTAAACCGGCCAAACCGGCGGATGAAACATCAATTGCGTTAAGGGCAAATGTTTTCCCTTTGTTTTCGGGTTTCAGGCTCAAATCCGCCATTTCAACGGCAGTGAGGAGTAAAATTCCGCTGCCCATTTTACCGGCAGCACCCAAAACCGATACGTTTTGAAGTCTTTCGTCGTATGTCATATTTTAATATTTAAACGTTATTAATTTCCATAATGCGTCCACATTCTCACTATTTTTATGATATGATTTTTATTATCAACTTTATATATTAGCCTATGTTGTTTATTGATTCTTCGTGAAATATAACCTTTTAATTTCCCCTGTAAAAACTCGAATTCAGGTGGATAAGCATAAGGATTGATTTCAATTATATTAAGAAGTTCTATAACTTTTTGCTTCAATCCCGATTTCTCTATCTTTTTAGAATCCTTCTTTGCAAGGGGAGAATAAAATAAAGTGTACATTACCAATCCAAATTTTTAGAGTAATCACTTATTGGTTTTTCACCTTCTTCCAATATCGAATCAATCATTCCGGGAATACTTGACAAATAATCTGTGTCATTATTCCTTTTTTGTTTTGCCTGCAAAAATTTGATGAAATCATAAACCTCCCTTTGATAAAAAGGATTTAACAATTTCAAGTCTTTTTCAATTTCCTTTGATAATAATTCCATTTTTAGAAAATATTTATGAGTTTACCATTCGGGTTTTCTTTTTTCAAGGAAAGCTTTCATCCCTTCTTCTCCTTCACTTCCTTTTCCAAACAGAGAACCGAACTGCTTTGATTCGAGGTTGCTTCCCGATTCAAAGTCGGTTTGCAGTCCTTCACGAACCACTTTTTTAACTTTTTTAACTGCCTGAGGTCCTTTGGATGCAATTGTCTTGGCAAGATTCATTACCTCGTCCGTTAATTGTTCGGGTTCCACAACCTTTTGAACAAGACCCATCCGGAGAGCTTCGCCGGCACCAATCATATCTCCTGTCAAGAGCAACATAAGGGCATCACCTTTCCCTGCTAATCTTGGTAATCTTTGTGTTCCCGCATAACCGGGAATAAGTCCTAGATTAACCTCCGGCTGTCCGAATCTGGCTTTGGAACTTGCAATCCTGATGTCGCAACTCATAGCCAACTCAAGTCCGCCGCCAAGAGCAAATCCGTTTATGGCTGCAATAACCGGTATATCCATTTTTTCAATACTGTTGAAGGTATTCTGCCCGACTTTGGAAAAAGCTGTTCCTTCTTCCGGCGATTTATTAACCATCTCGGCTATGTCGGCACCTGCAACAAATGCCTTGCCTTCACCGGTTATAACCATTACTTTTACATCCTGCATACCCGAAACATCTTCAATCATAGCATCCATCTCCTGGAAAAACCTTGTATTCAGGGCGTTTAATGCTTTGGGTCTGTTTATTTTAACCAATGCAACTCCATCGGTAACTTCTAAATTTAATATTGTATATTCCATTATCTTATAACATAGGTTTGTAAAAAAATCGCTCCCAAATTTACAAAAATTATCAATGTTTCGGTTTTATTTCGGATTTTTGACAATTAATTTTATTCTTTACTCATATTTTTTGCCTTTTAGTGGATAGAAATGTTAAAATAAGTGTTTGGTTTTTAATGGTATTTGCCTGTTGTTTAAGCCCGGGAAAGGTATATGCGCAGACAGGTGACCCGGTTGTGAAAAATTCTTTTTTTGTCGAACCGGTTTTCCAAACAGGTAAAATACTTGATATCTATCCCGATTTTCCGGACAGAGGGGCCTCATTCTTCGGAGGTGTTAACGTAGGATGGCAAACTCGGGGGAAACACTGGTGGGAAAATTATTACAAGTTTCCCAAAACAGGAGTTATGCTGTTGTACGGTTATTTGGGAAACAGCAGTGTGTTGGGCAGCAATGTTTCCGTGGTCCCGAACATTTCTTTTGAACCGTTTCGGAATGGAAATTTTTCTTTTAATATCGTTTTTGGAATGGGCTTTTCATATTTCAATAAACCATACGACAGAATATCAAATCCGGAAAATATTATTATCGGCTCACATATCACGAATATCACAATGCTCCTTGTTAACGGAAGCTATGAGGTATCGAAAAAGATTGAACTTACTTTAGGTTTTGGGGCACAACATTACTCCGACGGACATATTCAAATACCGAATGTTGGAGCAAATATTCCGGTTGTGAATTTCGGATTAAAATATTACCTGAATGAAATTCCCGATAAGTTTTATATTCCCGATAGTTTAATTAGGTTCGACAGGAGATTAAAGTTTATTTTTCGATTGGGAATGGGTTTGCATGAATTTGCCTCTCCTACAATTCCGGTTGGCGGCCCGAAATATCCGGTGTATGTCGCTTCGGCATACTTATCCAAGAGGGTGAGCATTATTACAAATCTTGTTTTCGGATTGCAAGCTAATTATTATGTGAGTTATTACGATTTTATCACCTCAAATAATTTCTATTCTGACAATCAGCGGCAAAAGTCAATAAGGCTAATGGTGTTCGGGGGAGTAGAGATGCTGATGGGGCGATTCGGATTTCTTCTTCATCTCGGATTAAATGTTTATAATCCTTTTTATAACGATCTGCAGCAACTTAATGAAAATACTTCGGGGTTTAAAAATTTTACGAAAAAGTATCTTTCCAGCAAACTGGGAGCACAGTACTACATTTTGAATCAGGTTAATACAATAAAACTAAAGCCTTTTATCGGGTTGTACCTTAATGGTAATGCAGGACAGGCCGATTTTGTGGAGGTTTCCGTAGGATGCGGTTTTTAATTGAAAATTTCTTTTGTTTTTTGGGGGGGAATGTTGAGACGCACGGCCGGGGAATGTTGAGACGCACGGCCGGGGAATGTTGAGACGCACGGCCGTGCGTCTCTATCGTCCCTATCGTCCCTATCGTCCGTATCGTCCCTGCGATCAAACGACCGATTAACCAAAAGTAATAAAGAGCCGGTTTATAAATTTAATTGATAGATATTTCCGTTTTCGGATGTTATCCAAACATAATCATCAAATCGTTTTGTAACGGAAAAGAGCTTATTATTAGTAAATTTGTCCGCCTTTTCCCACGTATCGCCGCTATCATTACTGATTAAAATAACCCCTTCATTTCCTACTGCAATACCTTTTTCCGTATTTGTAAATGTAATGTCGTTTAAATGTATTCGGTTGAGATTTAAATTATTAGGCTGGAAAACGGTTTTCCAGTTATCACCTCCGTCGGTGGTTTTGTAAATGCCGCCGTTATAACCGCAGGCAAATCCTGTTTCTTTGGTCAAAAAACAGAATGATGTATAAAAATCGCCTTTAATATCAACAGGCTGAAAGGTTTTAGCTCCGTCGGTTGTTTTTGTTATGAGGCCGTATCCTCCGAACAATCCGGTTTTTTTTTCACTGAAATAGCTTGCCGACATTTCGTTGTCAAAATGTTCGGGTTCCCACCAAAAACCACCGTTTTCAGTCCTGAAAACAAGTCCTTTGCTAAAAAATGCTCCACCCGTGAGATATCCGTTTTTATCATCCGCAAACTCAATCCGTTTTAACGGAGTAATATATGCTTCCGGAGGATTCCATCCATAAGTGACTTTTTCCCAGTTGTTTCCCGAGTCAAGGGTTCTCAATAGTAAAATATCATCACCACAGGCAAAACCGTATTCGGATGTCAGAAAGTAAATGTCATTAAGATTTGTATCCGAATGAAAAATTTCTTTCCATAAAGCACCGCCGTCATCGGTTTTAAAAATATATCCCGATTCATTTTTGATTCCTCCCACTGCATATCCTGATAGGGAATCATTAAAGAAAATATTATGTATTTCTGCTTCGGTATTAATTTTAATCACTTTATAATCAGGTGAAATGCTTTCTTTTGTGCAGGATGAAAAAATAAACATCCCAAAAGTAAATATTGCTACTGATATGGATTTAGCGGATATCATAAGTGCCGCAAAAGTATGAAATACAGTGGAAATTGGAGAAATGAAAATTCAATATCGGAAGAAAAACATTAATTATTGCGGAAGTAAGGTCAGTTTTACAATATTTTCAGTGGCATAGAGCAGAACAAAAAACATAATGACAAGAAACAATAATACAACATTAGGGTCAATTTTCAGTGGCCGGATTTTTTTTAGCATATATTCTTTCATTGTCTTCATAATAATAAATCATCAGTTTATTTCGACGATGTTTCTAAGTAGATGAGGATTTTACCGGTTTGGTTGCTTTAAATATTATTTTTTTTACATTTTCAGCAATATTTTGAAACGCAACCCTTACGATTTTTTTTTCATCATTATATAAATCATTTGTTGCGAAAGCAATATTTTTTATAATTTAGTGGTTTTACTGTATTGTAAATTCGGTAAAGCCAGATGGCAAAGAATGATTTGAGTCATATTGTAAAGGGATGCTTATCCGGGAAAAGAGAGGCACAGCAAGCGTTGTACAATCTTTTTTCGGAGCAGATGTTTGGGGTTTGCCAGTATTACTCGAAAGATTATACCGAGGCTGAAGATACTTTGCATGAGGGGTTTATGAAGGTTTTTCAGAATATTGGGCAATTTGGAAATAAGGGTTCCTTGGCAGGCTGGATAAGACGGATTATGATAAATACTGCTCTTGAAAAGTATCGCAAACAAAGTAAGCTTTATGCTTTGAATGATGATATTGACTTTATAGATGATATTGATTTCTCGCAAGTGATTGATGATATTTCGGCTCAGGATCTCATAAAATTGATTAGGGAGCTTTCACCTAAGTATCGGGTTGTTTTTAACTTATATGCCATTGAAGGATACTCGCATAAGGAGATAGGAGAGATGCTGGGAATTTCGGAGGGCACTTCGAAATCCAATCTTTCAAGGGCACGATATATTTTACAGGATAAAGTGAAAAAGTATTTTTATACTTCACCGCTATTGAAAACAAATGAACAGAGATAAGAAAAATATTGACAGGCTTTTTGAGCAGGGACTGAAGGGATATAAAGAAAGTCCTCCCGTGTATGCCTGGAGCAGGCTTGATGCTGACCTGGATAAAGTTGGCAGGCGCAAAGCATTATTCTATCTCAGGTTGATTGCCGCTTCAGTTATCATCCTGATTGCATTCGGAGCAGGATATTTTTATGCTGTCTTTAACATCAATTCCGGTTCTCCGGGGCAATTATCCGAAACCGGTAATGCCGTGCAACCTGTTGTTATACCTTCGGTTCCTGAAGCTGCTGTTGGTAATAACGATAGGACAAAGCAAGTTATGGTTCGGGAAAAACAATCCGGCGGTGTTAATAATAAGTCATCTGAAGCCCGGAAAGTAATAATTGTTGAATCAGAGCGGTCGGAAAGCTTTGTTACTGCACATAATAAAAGTAATAATTTATTTACCGATAATTCAAAATCTGTTAAAAGTGAAAATACGGTAATCCATAAACTTGAAATGAGGGGAATTGACAATATTGAGATTGAGAATGAAGCGATTGCCGGATTTATTGTAATATCAGCACATCAAGACATTAATAAAATTGAAAATTATAATATCGAAACCGAACCCTTGCAGGAATATGGATTTGGCGATAATAATACAAAATCCGGTATTTTCAGATGGACCGTGGGAGCGCAGGCTGCTCCTGTCAATTCCTATCGTGATATTAGCACTTCATATTCAAACGGAGTAATAGAAAATGAAGAACCGTATAACAACAGTGAAGAGTCTATAACTTCCTTGGCTCTGGGCGTGGATGTTAATTATAGCGTAAGTAAACGGATTAGTTTTCAGACCGGAATGTATTATTCGAAGATAGGTCAGATAAATAATGACGCACTCTCTTATGTTGAGAATAACGGAAAGTTTTTACTTTATTCGATAGAAACATCGTTGGGTGAAATTGATTATAAATTGGAGAGTATGCCTTCGGATATTAAAGAAATAGATGATGCAAAAGATACCATTGACCTTATAAATCAATTAAATGTTAAGGTTGTTGAGGATTTTGATATTTTTGAGGTTCCTTTGATGCTTCGTTATAAAGTTCTTAATAAAAAATTCTCCGTAAACGTAATGGGAGGAATAAGTCCGGCCTTTGTAACAAACAATAATGCATATCTGGAAGTTGATACACAAAAATATAATGTGGAGAATTCGGATAATATTAATTCCGTTTTCTTTAACAGTTCGCTGTCGTTAGGAATGGAATATAGTTTCTTAAATAAATTGTCTCTTAGTTTTGAACCTACTTTCAAATACGCTTTAAGTCCGATAAATAAAGATGGTAAGTTTGATTATCACCCGTACTCCATTAGCTGGTTTACGGGAATAAAGTATAAGTTTTAACTACCTTCTTCTTCTCATTGGAGCTCTTCCGTGACTTCTGAATGAAGATGATCTGCCACCTCTTCTTGATGATTTCTTAAAACTGTCAATATAGTATGTAAACCCAAAACTCAGGTAACTGTAATAGTCGTAGTTTTTATTTTTTACAAGGTCATCAAGTTTGTCATTTTGAGCCTGACGCATCCCCATATCGGCGGTTATGCCAAATTTGTCCAGGAATTTATATTCAATTCCGAATCCGAAGAAATATACAAATTCCGGAGTACCCGTATCTTCAATTGACTTATCTGACGGATCTTCTATTTTATACTGTTCACTTTTAAATTTGAATTGTCCCAACCCTGCATATCCGACAATATCAAAGTTTGACAGGTTATCAGGTGAGAAAAGATTTAAAAAATATACCCTTCCCTGAAGATTATATTCAATGATACTGGCATTAAACATTGTTGTTGAGTTTTGCCCCTTGAGGGTGCCATATAACAATTGACCTGTAATGGCAAATCTATCTTGCGAAAGATATTTCGACATAAGCATACCGAAAGCAGGTCCGCTCTCCTTTGAAAGTTTCTCGGCAATATCGGTATCATATAAACTTAAGTCACCGAAGAATGATGTTAAGCCGCCATTTACGTTCACCGACCAATTATCCCAGAATCCGGGTTTCCAACGTCCGCCCCAACCTTGACTGTTTACTGTTTCGGGAATTGCCATTGAGACAAACAAAACTGCTACGATTAAATATTTGATTTGCTTTTTCACGATATATAGTTTTAATTGTTATTCAATAAATTTATTCATATTTAATATTTCCTGATTAAAGGTGTTTTCTTAAATTTTCTGTAATGCTGTTTCGCATTGTTAATATTATATGTAATCCCTATTGACATATAGGAGTAATAGTCCTTATCCTTTTTGTTTTTTGTTCCGTCAATCTGGTCATTATTTGTCATCCTGCCGTTGACTTCGGCAGTGAAATCGAATGACGGGCTTATCGAATAATATGCTCCCGTACCCAGAAGAAAGACAAACTCGGGAACACCGGTATTAACTACCCTGTCTTCTTTCTCAGGATCTTTGTATGCAAGCCTTGATGAAAATCTGAACTGTCCGAATCCCGTTTTAACATACAAGAAAAAACGACCATTGTTTTCAGGTAGCAACAGGTTTACAATATTTAAGGTTGCGTTAAAAGTGTATTCCAAGACATTTGCTTCAAATTTTGATTTGGAGTTTTTTCCTTTGAGCTTGCCTTTTAAAAGCTGAAACTCAAGTTTGAAAAGGGAATTTATTCTTCTGGAAAAGATTATGCCGTAGCCAACAGCACTTTCCTTTTTAAGTTTGTCAGCATAGTCGTCATCATATAGACTGACATCTCCGAAAAATGAGGTTGCTCCCATATTCAGATTAACTCCCCAGTTCTTTGTCCATTCGAATTTCTTTGGTTTTAACCTTTTGCTGTATTGCGAGAAAGAGGGAAAAGAAATCATAAAAAGCAGGCATACCAATAAAAGCAAGCGGAATATGTTTCTGTTCCTGTTGCGATTACCTAATATTATAATTCCTTTTCCCATTTTAATATCAAAAACCTTGATTTGCAAAACGATGTTATTCAATGTTTATACCAAAATTTATAAGCATCTGTAAAACAGGTCATTATGAAGGTAGTTTGTTGGTAAACAAAAATTATGGGCAGACTTATTAACATTGGCCTGTTAATAAGTGGCTGGTTACCAGTAATATAAAGAAATACAGCGATTATTGATTTCAGATATGTTTATCCGTTTTCGTAGGAATAAAAAAACCACGTATTATCGGATACGCGGTTTAGAAGAGATTTAAGTTTTAATTGTCAGCAGCCACCGGCAGCTACTGTCTTTTTCTTTTTTCTTTTAATCACCGGTACTTTTGTATTTTTAGTAGTGCTTTGTATGGAAGCACCTTTATTGGCTACTTCGGCAAAATTAAAGTCAGGCACTTCCAAAATATAGCTTTTATCACTTTTTGTTTCTTCAAGATTATCTTTATGTGCCAAATAATATTTATATCCTCCGAGAAGAACTTTAAAATTTTCGTAACCTACCTGTTTGAACCACATCCAAGGGCCATTAGCTTCCAATTGATCATTACCGTAAAGAACAACAGTTTTGCCCTCGGCATTTAAACGGTTAAGATATTCAATATATTTCTTGCTTGTTAGATCATAAGCCGAAATATTTTCCGAACCCGGAATATGTCCTTGACCATAACTGAAAATATCCCTGATATCAATAAGTACAATATTATTATCCACTTTATTTATTACATCAACAAGTTGCCAGGGATAAAAATATGCATTTTTATCTTTAAGCAGTTCGATGCTTTCCTGCAAACTTACTTTATAAATAAATTTTGGACGCTTCAAGGTAACAAAACCTAAAATAATAATTATAACGAAGATAATTATTGTTGCAAGTGCTTTTTTGGGATTTAAATCGTGTACGTGCATATTATATAATTTTATTAATAACGACCAATTTTATAAATTAACAACCACCGGCTGCTACTGCTTTCTTTTTCTTTCTACGAATAGAAACTTTGGATTTGCCGGCAGAACCTTGTTCAATATTAGCTCCTGTAAAATAAATTTGGGCACCTTTTCTGAAATGATATTTTTCAAATTCAGTATATGGAGCATCTTCAGAAGGTTGCTGAGGTTGAATAACGGTTCTTATCCAACAATTGAGTCCGCCCTTCATAACGTATGTATCTTTATAGCCTAATCTTCGTGTTAAAACCCAGGCTTCGTCGGCAGCAATATCATCGTTTGAATAAAACACAACTTTAATGCCCGGTAATCCGAAATAATCTTGATTTGAAGTAGCGGCAATACTATCCAAAGGTACGTTTATTGCTCCTGAAAGCGAAAATTTTTCATAAGATTTTGTATCTCTGACGTCAACAAGTTCCAACGTTTGATCTTTGTTTATGATCATTTTTGCCACTTGGTCGGTAGTAACATATCTTGTCGGTTGAATGATTTCCCAAAGTAGTTTTTGAGGTTTTATTTCATTGTAATTCGGTGTTTTCTTAAGAAATAATGTTCCGGTTGCAAGAGCCAGCATTAATATTGTCAGTAAGATATAATTTCTATTCATCGTTTTAGAATTTATATTCCGTAATTTTTTTTCTAATATGTTTTTCAATAATCATTGTAAACCAGAATGAAGCCAGTGCAATAACCGTAAAAGCAAATGCAAACCAAGCTGCCGGAATTCCGGTTACGTCAGTAAGTGTAACATTTCCAAGAAAGCCGCTATAATAAAAATCCTTAAAAAGAGGAAATGTTTCGGAAAATAAAAAAATACCGAGGAAAAGACCGATTGTGAACACAATACCGTCCAGTTTTCCTATAGCTATTGCCGTATAACTTGTGCCGGGACAAAATCCTCCGAGGAGAAACCCGAACCCCATAATTATTGAACCGACAATCATAGGTGTCAGATAGGTTGGAAGAATAAATATTTTATCCAGTTCAATCCAACCGAAATAGTCAAAAAACAACAATCCGGTCATTGCAACTATTACGGCAGTAAAGAAAACGCGCAAAACCACAAAGTTGTAGCCATAGAAAACACCTGCGATGTTTCTCGAGGATGAAAATCCGGAAGCCTCAAGGATAAAGCCGAAAGCAATACCTATAAGCAAAGCGATAACGAAATCCCAATCGCCTGTAATTACTCCGTTTGGAATTAATGGTCCCATATCTTAATATTTTTAATTTTTAAATCCATAATTTTTTAAATAAGCCTGCGATAGCATATCCCGTACCGAAAAGAACAAGCATCACTATAACTCCGCCAAATGAAAAAGTTGCACTGCCGCTAAGGGCTGCTCCGCTGGAGCACCCTCTGCCGAACTGGCTGCCTATACCAAAAAGAATACCACCGATGAGTGCTGCCGTTAAACGGGTTTTGTTCGTAATTTTCGGAGATCTTTCAACTCTGATTTTTTTTACTCTTCGAAATATCACTCCCGATAGCAAACCACCGAAAAATATCCCGAGCGACTCGAATACAAGCCAATTATACATTGGAGATTTATCACTGCTTATAAATTTGCTATAGTATGGGTTAGTATGAGCATGTATGGGTACAATGGCATCGGCTGTCGTAACAACGGCACTTTTAACGGCACCGCTGGCACCAAGGCCTCGTCCTGTTATGTAAACCGTTAAAATTACCAATAGACCCAAAAGTACTCCCCCGAAATAGGGGTTTATATAATGCGGTCTGTTTTTATTTGAATTTATATTTTTCATCTTATATGATTTTTATTTCCGTTAATACAAAAACCTTGTTATTTGTCCTGCTTCAACCATTACAAAACGAAAAACAAGACCACCGAATAAAATTAGAAAAGGAGGTAGCCAGGCCGGAACATGAAATCCGCGTAATTCAAGTGCTTCAAGTGTTGCAGGAAAAGCCAGACCGAGTATTATAACGAATACCCAGAATGAAACTGTGAACTCACCCCCGAGAAACAATGAGGCTGCTTCGGTCTTAACGGCAGAGCCTGCCATAAATCCCATAAAAAGATGGATAATTAAAAATAATTCCACCAAAATCAAAATCAAATCTATTCTATTTAATGTTTTTCGTTCATGTTCGTCTTTTGACATCCACATTATTGCAGCCAGACCGGTCGAAAGCCCTGAAGTTAAAAATAAGGGACCTAATATCGAAGTGTTCCATAGAGGACGTGCATTAAATGCAGATAATAATATACCGGTATATACCCCGAGTATGACAGCAAGAATCATCATAATCCAAGCAAAAGGTACTCTATTTTTAATAATCCAGACTTCAAATTTATTCAGAAAACCGAATTTCCAATCCCAACCGGGAATCATCTCTTTCATATAACTTGCCACCCAAACAATTGACATTGGAGTTATGAGCATCAATGTCCACGCACCCCACGACATCGGTGAAGTAAAACGTATTGTTGTATATAGCTGCCAAAAATAGAGTTTGTGTTTTAAATCCCAGAACAAGGCGCCAAGCCCTATTACCAATGCGATAGGAGCAATAATTGTTGCCCATTTAACTGTTGTTTGCATTTGCTTTTCTTTTCCCTTAATAACATAATAAGTTGCAAAAAATAAAATTCCTGCTGCAAGACCACCAAGATAGAGGTAGAGGGGAATTTGCCAATGCCAAATATGTAAATATGGATCAATATTGGGAATATCGCGTCCGCTGACAAATAATTCTTCTTTCATTTTTTTACCATTTTACTAATTATGTAAGAAAATATAATTGAGGTTCGGTACCTGCTTCGGGAGCCAATACCTTCCATTTTCTGTTTTTCAATGCTTTGGAAACATCACTGTTAGGGTCGTCCAAATCGCCAAAATGAAGACAATGTGTAGGACAAACGTCAACACAAGCGGGATTTTGCCCCTTATCAACGCGATGTTTGCAAAATGTACATTTATCAACATACCCTTCGGGATGAGGATATCTGGCATCATAAGGGCAGGATTCGATACAAGCTCCACACCCGATACATTCATCGTGTGTAACCAGAACTATTCCTCCTTCCACAATATGACTGGCACCTGTGGGACAGCATCTTACACAGGGAGCGTTATCGCAATGATTACAACGTTCGGAGCGCAGTTCTATCTGTACGCTGGGATAACTTCCGCTGACGTTTTCAACAATCCAATCGCGACAATAACCATGTGGTACATTGTTTTCGGTTTGGCAGGCGACAACACAGTCGCCACATCCTACACACTTTTTAGTGTCAATAGCCATTGCGTATCTCATGCTTTAACCTCCTTCCTTGGATCTTCTTTTAAAAATGTCACAAAATTGCCTCTCATTCCGGTGCCGCCCATAATGGGGTCTATCATAACGTTCGTAATCATTTCTTCGTCGCTTGCACCTCTACCGTAAGCTCTGGAAAGTTTTTTGTCCGAGTGACCGAAACCGTGAACCATATAAACCGAATCCCATCTTATTCTTTCGGTAACCCTAACTTTAACCGGAAATGTAGTAACGGCATTATCTTGATTTTTTAACCAAACAAAATCGCCGCTTTTAAGTTCCCATATATCAGCTATCTTAGGATTTATCCAAACGTTGTTTTCATTCATTAAATCCCAAAGATTATGATTGTTTGATGTACGTGAAAAAGTATGCATCGGTGCTCTGCCATATATCAGCCTGTAAAAGTTTGGTGGTGGTTCGGGATGCTTTTTATAAACGGGAATAGGGTCGAATCCTGCATCGGCCAAATCTGTAGAATATAACTCTATTTTGCCGGAGTTGGTATTGAACTCGAAATCTTCTCCGTCGGCCAAATAGAGGGGGCCTTCCGTTCTCGGGAAAGACTTGACGCCGATTTTTTTCATTTCTTCAAGTGATGTCCCTATTTGTTTTAATTGCCAATCAATTACTTCTGAGTAGTCGTTATAGTTAAAATACTCATCCAAACCCAGTTTTTCACCTATTTTTTTAGAAATCCACCATCCCGGTTTGGAATCATATTTGGGCTCTACCGCAGGCATTCTCAACGCAACATTTGGAATTCTGTTTTGCGAAGCCCTTAAAAAGTCATAACGTTCCAAATATGTTGCTTCCGGTAATACCACATCTGCATAGCCTGTAATCTCCATAGGCATTGTATCCATTACGGCTATAAACTCTACGGAATCTGCCGCTTTTTTAAACAATTGTTTGTCGGGCATTGATAACGGAAGGTTGGTTCCGGCAACCAACCAAGCTCTAACCCGATGTTTTGGGTTGTTTTCGGGAATTGACGCTTTTAACAATTCCGTGGTAATACCCATAGTTGCAAGTTGGTATTTACCGTTGTTTAAATCACGCCAAGTCCATTTCGGTTCGGGATACTCGGGTTGAGGATAATGCGGTAAGCTGATTTTCTCAGCAAAGTAAAGACTGCCTCTTTTGCCCCACGCTCCAAGTAAGGCCGTTAAAATTGCCATTGCGCGTTCTCTTTGAGTATCATCTCCATACCAAACAGCATGACGACCCGGGTGTATAACAACATTTGGTGCGGCTCCTGCCATCTCTCTTGCTGTCCTTCTTATCATCTCAGGCTCAATAGTTGTAATGCCATATGCCCATTCGGGTGTCATTGTTTTTACATGTTCTTTTAAAAGGTCAAAACCAAAAGCATATTGATCAATAAATTCTTTATTATAAAGGTTTTCATAAATTAAAACGTGGATCCAGGCCAACAAAAGTGCAATGTCTGTTGCAGGTTTAATCGGTAACCAGAAAGTGGATTTTCCGGCGGCGGTACTAAGTCGCGGATCAACGGTAATAATGGTTGCTTTGTTTTCAATGGCCTGAGACATTTCTTGTACCTGACTGTTGTGCATATTTTCGCCGATATGTGAACCGATAAGAACGAGGCATCGGGTATCTCTGATATCGGTATTTTCAGGTGAGCCTATGTAAGCTCCGAATGTAGAATAATATGCTACTGAACGTGGCCCGCGGCATTGCGCAAAAGCAGGTTCAGCATTAGTTTCCGAGCCGTATGCACGCATAAGATGTTCGAGGTGGCCTCCGGGATTCCCGTGATTAAATAATCCGAAAGCTTCAGGCCCATACTTATTTGCTATTTGCTTCATCTTGTCTGCAACTTTTGTTAATGCCTCATCCCAAGTTGCTTCTCTGAAATAGTCATTTCCTTCCGAATCGGTTTCCCTGATCAGAGGGGTTTTTAATCTGTCCTCATCATAATACATCCCTATACCGCCTGTTCCCCGCGGGCATAATCTCCCGTTTGAATGCGGGTCTTTCTTATTCCCTATTATTTTTCGAATGTTTCCTTTTTTATCAACGTATGCCCAGCCTGCACATTTCCAAAAACAGACTTCGCAATAGGTAGGGTACGGAGTTAAATCTTCGTCACTTGCAGGTCCGGTTTCGTCCTTACTACCGAACAGATTGAAACCACTGGCTGCATTTATTCCAATTGTTGCCGCTCCAACCCCTGCTGCCGATATTTTTATAAACTGCCTTCTACTTGTCATATGTAATATATTTTATATGAAATAAGCTACATAAGTAAATAACTGAACGCAAACTTAAATATTATTTTTGTAAAATGCACTATTTAGACCGGTTTTTAAATAGGCATAAAAGGCTGATAAACAATTATATGCAGTTTTGCAATATGTTTTTATGAGCGCGAAAATTTGTGTAATGTACAGAAGCTCAGAAAGATGTAATTTTTATTTAGACAACGTATAAATTGTAATTTTTTTATGATATTTATTAGGTTTTCTTGACATATAACCCCTCGTTTTGTTGCTGTTATATGAGCAAAAAGGTATGGGATAACAATATTCCAAAATGATTTGTAATTTTGACGCTCACTGAAAAAAACAAATTGCAATACAAAAAGAAAATATCAAGAAAGGAGTTTGTTCGGTTTATAGGAGTCGTTATTGCTCTTCCATTTATTTATATATGGTACCGGTCGGTTAAAAGATATAAAAAAATGGCGGATAAACCTCCTATGAAAATTAGAGATGATATTCCCGAAGGTGTTTCATTTTTCGATGAGGTAATAATCTGTAAAAAAAGTGACGAGGAAAAAGCTTTTTCCGCAAAATGCACTCATCTCGGATGCATAATTAACCGGGAAATTGACGGTGAACCGGTTTGTCCCTGTCACGGTTCGAGATTTGATATAAACGGAGAGCCCGTTAGAGGCCCGGCACGAAAAAGATTAAAGCAATTGGAATTGAAAAAGCAAAACGGTAGTATTATTATTAAGGTATAATTTGATTTTTAATTAAAGGCTGTTTAATAAATGATAAACAAACAAGGATCAATATCATCTTTTTTTATTCGGAATACGTACGGGTTGTTTGCAGTTTCGTTTTTTCTTATTACTGTGGTGAGCGGTATTTTTCTTGCAATTCCCTATGATGTTGCCTCTCCGTTTGAATCAATAGGTACAATATTGATTATGAATCCGTTTGCCGTTTTCTTTCGCAATATGCACTACTGGAGTGCCCAACTTTTTTTAATCTTCACTCTTTTACACATTTGGGATCATCTCAAAAAGTCGGGGGAAAAGAAAGTTAAATCCGGAGTATGGTTTCGGCTTACAATATCGGTGTTGGTAGTGTTTTTTGTAATGATAACCGGCTTTATTCTGAAAGGGGACGGTGACGCGGTTCAAGCGAGGTTGATAATGAAAAGTTTGATGTCTAAAATACCTTTTATGGGTGATTTACTTACCTTTTCGCTCCTCGGAAAGGGAGATGATCTTCAATTAATTTATGTTCACCACATTGCAACCGCAACTATTTTTTTGGTTTTTATTATTTTTGAGCATTCAAAAACCATTTGGGGAAGAACGTTAATATTTATTTATACCTTAATATTAATATCTGTTTTAAGTTTTTTCTTTCAAGCACCTTTGCAAACAGAAACCGCAAATGTTATGAAAGGTCCCTGGTATTTTGTCGGCTTTCAGGAGATATTGCACCGGCTTACTTATCCCGGATTATCACTGATAATTGTTTTTGGGCTCTTGCTGCTTTTGTATCTGATTCCGCAAATGAGGGAGAAAAATTCTCAAATTTTTAAAAAAATAATTCTTTATACATTTTATATATATGTTGTTTTAACAATAACCGGATATTTTTTCAGAGGTGAAAATTGGGAACTCCGTACTCCGTGGGACGGGAAAGGAACGGATTATATTGTGAATGTTTTCAATCCGGAACCGGTGTTATTCGGTGAGGATGTTACGGATATCAGGAGCGAAGATATTCCTTCAATAAACGGACGCAAAGAGAGCTGTATGATTTGTCACAAAAACATTGAAGGATTTTCACCGGCACATAATCCTAAGGCTATCGGTTGTGTATCGTGCCACGGGGGAAATTCGTTTTCTTTGAATAAAGAGAGAGCACATAAAGGTATGGTAGTTATTCCCGGAAATATGGCAGATGCCGACAAAAGTTGCGGGACAACAAAATGTCATCCCGTTATTACGGAACGTGTCAACAAAACATTGATGAACACTTTAAGCGGAATGATAACGGTTGACAGATATGTTTTCGGAGAATCGGATTCTCTGTCAATCCTTAACAATGTTCATCATCTTGGTAATTCTGCTGCCGACGAGCATCTGCGCAATTTGTGTGTGATTTGCCATCTTGGAAATCCCAAAGCCGAGACGGGTCCTATATCGGAACTTTCGAGAGGCGGAGGATGCAACGCCTGCCATTTGAACTATAATGAAAAGGCTTTGCTTGCTCATTCGGAATATCAAAACGGAAAGGGTGATGATATGCCGAATCCTGTTGTTCATTCGTCACTATCACTCAATATTACGAACGAACACTGTTTCGGTTGTCATAGTCGTTCCGGCAGAATTTCAACCAATTACGAAGGGTGGCACGAAACGGAAATCACAAAAGAAGATATCCCGGATTCATCGGAATTCAGGATTTTGGAAGATTACAGGGTGTTTGTGAAGATGACGGAAGATGTGCATCATAAAGCAGGTCTCGATTGTATTGATTGTCATAATTCTTATGAAATTATGGGTGACGGAAACTTGTATGCACACGAAGAACAGCAAGTGAAAATAAGATGTGAAGATTGTCATTTTGAAAAAATGCCGGAAACGGTTTCATACGATAAACTGGATTATGAATCGAGAAAGATAGCCGATTTGAAAGGCTGGAATAATAAAAACAGCAAATATATTAAAGGTAAGGAGTCGGGAATAGCTTTGATAAATACTTTGGCGGATGGAAATTCTGCACTTATGGTTGGAAAGAATTCGGGGAAAGTTTTTAGCCTTAACGGCCCCGGAGAGAAATGTACAAGAGGGAGCGGCCATAAGGATCTGAGTTGTAGTGCTTGTCATACAGCCTGGGCACCGCGTTGCATAGGTTGTCACAACGTTTACGAACAGCAAACCGATGGGTACGATATGCTTACCGACAAACTGAAAAAGGGAACCTGGGTTGAATATTCCGGCGACTTTCTTGCAATGCAACCTACACTCGGTGTTTTTGAAGATAGGAATGGAGAAAACGTAAAACCGGCTGTTCCGGGGATGATATTGAGTATTGACAAAGGAAGTTATTCGAAAGATGAAGGATATCTTTTTCATAGACTATATGCTCCTGCCGAACCCCATACAATTGTGAAAGAGGGCGGAAATTGCAAATCGTGCCATAATAATCCCGTAGCGATTGGATATGGTGAAGGTAAACTGGTTTATGAAATTGCAAACGGAAGAGGGAAATGGAATTTCATATCGAAATACCGGAATAATGAAAATGACGGATTGCCGGAAGATGCCTGGATACCCTTTGATTTTTCAAATACGGATTTTTACGGCAACATTTTTTCGCATTCGACACGGGAAAATTTCCGTCCCTTTACAACAGAAGAGCAACAACGGATACTTACTGTCGGAGCCTGCCTGACCTGTCATGAGGAGGATTCCGAGGTTATGCATGAAAGTTTAAACAGCGATTTTCGGAGTTACCTGAAAAGTATCGGTGATGAATGTGTTTTACCGGATTTTTATAAGGCGGAATAGACTTTTTCATTAGTTTTTTACGGTATAGTTTTTGTTTTTAGATAAAAAATACTAAAGGATACAAATTAACAAAAACGTAGCTGTATGAAAAAATTATTAACAATCATTATCATTAGCATTTCGGGATATGTGAATTCTCAAAATCCACAATGGATAAATTTTACAAATGGAGATTACATTTCTTCAATGGATATTGAAAATGAAATTATTTGGATTGGTACATCGGGAGGACTTGTAAAATATGATATGACAACTAACACTCCCGTTTTTTATAATCGTTCCAATTCAGGTTTGCCGGATAACTTTATTAGGGCAATAGTTTGTGATAAAAACGGGATAAAATGGATTGGAACGGAAAAAGGCTTGGTGAAATTCGATGGTGAAAACTGGATTGTATATAACACAACCAATTCTTCTTTACCAAGTAACAAAATTAACTCAATGGCTCTTGAAAATAACGGCTCTTTATGGATCGGCACATTTACAGGAGGCTTGGCTGAATATGACGGAATTAACTGGACGATATATAACAGCTCTAATTCGGGCTTATCCGGTAATTATATTAAGGTGATAGACATAGATGAAAATGGAAAAAAATGGATTGGAACCGCATATGACGGATTATCAAGTTACGACGGAACGGATTGGTCATTATATGATGTTTCAAACTCGGGATTATTGGACTCCCGTATTTTGTCTGTTGTTTGTGTCTCCGGCGGAGTTATTTGGGTAGGAACAAATTCGGGTGGTATAGCAAGATTTGACGGAACAAACTGGATAAATTATGTAAGCTCAAATTCCGGTTTGCCTGACAATAGTGTTTATTCAATTGAAATTGATGTCGAAGGGAATAAATGGATAGGAACAGGTAACGGATTATCAAAATTTGACGGAACATACTGGAACCTGTTCAATACCTCAAATTCGGAGTTACCAAATAATCATATTTATTCAATGAAAGTTGATGAATTTGGAAATAAATGGATAGGGACAAGTCAAGGGCTTACTAAGTTTGATGATATAAACTGGAATCTGATTAATACATCAAATTCGGAAATACCTGATAATTGGGTTTATGATATTGTTATAGAGAATGATAACTCAAAGTGGACTTGCTCTTATAACGGAGTGGCAAATATTGAGAATATGAATTGGACAGTTTATAAACCTAATAATTCGGGACTTCCCTCCCGGTATGTATTATCTCTTACAATAGATAATGAAAATATTAAATGGTTTGGGACATCACTTTCCGGTTTATTAAAATTTGACGGAACCAATTGGACAAAATATATTGAATCAAATTCGGGGATACCGGATAATTCCGTTTTATCCTTGGCAACCGATTTTGATAATACCATTTGGATTGGAACATCAAAGGGAGGAGTTGCACAATTTGATGAAGAATATTGGATTATTTATGATACTACTAATTCGGATTTGCCGGTAAATAATATTACTGCAATAGCAATTGATAATACCGGAATAAAGTGGTTTGGTACGAACGGTGGCGGATTAATAGAATTTGACGGCTCCGATTGGACCATCTATAATTCTTTAAATTCAAATTTGCCTGATAATCATATTCTATCAATAAAAATTGATAAGAATAATACGAAATGGATTGGTACATATGATGGAGGAATGGCTGTTTTTAACGGTGAGGATTGGTCAATTTTTAATACCGAAAATTCGGGATTGCCATCAAATGAGGTTAATGCTATTGAAATTGATGAAGACGGTTTAATTTGGGTCGGTTCAGGTAATGGATTAGCGAAATTTAATGGAAGTGAATGGTATGTGTATAATACTGAAAATTCCGGTTTATCGGCAAACCTAATTCTTTCAATAGCAATTGATAATGATGGAACAAAATGGCTTGGCACTCTATCGGGTGGTATGGTTGCCTTTAATGAATCGGGAATACCTTTCTCTGTCCCAAGTAATGAGTCAAAGGAAAACGATATCAAAATTTTTCCTAATCCGGCGAATAATGAGGTCTCCGTTCAAACCGTATCAGGGCAGCCTATAAATGAAATACTATTTTATAATCAATTGGGACAAAGAGTGTTAACTGTTAATGATATTAATAGCGGAATTAATATTTCAATGCTTAATGAGGGATGTATATTGTTGAGGTTATTACAAAAAAGCAAAAATCAAAAGAAAAATTGATAATCAAGAGAAAAAATTAAAAAGGTGCCATAGCTTTTACAAAGTTTTGCTATCCTATGTTTATCCGATTTTTTTTATTCTTTCAAGTCTTTCAATATCCTTAATTTCAATAATCTTACCGTCAATGAAAATTATTTGGTCTTTTCTGAATTCCGACAGGATACGTATAACATTCTCTGTTGTCATATTTATCAACTCTCCAATTTCACGCCTTGAAATCGGAAGTTCAAAACGGTTTTGTCTGTAAACCTTTTGTGCAAAATAGAGAAGTATATATGCTATTCTACCCCGCAGGTGCTTTTGTCTTATACGGTATGTCGAATCAATTATCTCATCATAGGTATAACTCATTCTTTTCATCAATTCAAGAGCAAATTCGCCGTTAGACTTTGCCAGGAATTTGATGCTCTCCGAATCAACAACACAAACAGTTGTATCCTCAATGGCGGCAATGGAATATTTATATTTGTCATTTGAAAACATGCTTAAAAGACTGACAAAATCGGAAGGTCCCGCAATTCTTATTATATGTGTTTTATTGCCCGCTCTTGTTTTGTAAACTTTTAGTAATCCCGTTTTTAAATAAAGAAATTCATTTATTGAAGTTCCTTCTTTGGTCAAAACATCTCCTTTTTTATAGAAAATTTCTTTTCTTGTCTTTTCCAAAAAGTCAAGTTCCTTATTATCTAATGAGCCGAATATCAACGCTCTATATGGACAATTTTTGCAACCGGAAACCGTATTTATATATTTCATTACACTGTTTAATGCCAAATTTATCAGGGTTTCAAAGATACAATAATTTTTGAATATGATAATTATCATATCTAAATATTGTAATATATCAATATAACCGTTTATTTTTGCATTGTTATTTAAAAAACAATATGAATATGAAAAAATTATTAATTCTCGGGGCAGGTACGGGAGGTACCATAATGGCCAATAAAATGAGGAAAGAGCTTAGCAGGAATGAATGGGATATTACCATTGTTGACCAATACAAAACCCATTACTATCAACCGGGTTTTTTATTTATTCCATTTGGATATTATAAAGAAGCTGATGTAATAAAACAGAAAAGCAGTTTCATCCCTGTTGGTGTTAATCTTGTGTTTTCAAAGATTGATAAAATTGTAGGTGAAGAGAACAAAGTTCTTTTGATGGATGGAGAGGTTTTGAAATACGACATTTTAATAATTGCAACAGGGACAAAAATTGTTCCCGAGGAAACCCCCGGACTAAAAGGAGATTTATGGCATAAAAACGTGTTCGATTTTTACACCATTGAAGGAGCCAAGGCTTTGTCAAGGTTTTTCAAAACCTGGGAAGGTGGCGAACTTGTTATAGATATTGCCGATATGCCCATCAAATGTCCGGTAGCACCTCTTGAGTTCTCATTTTTTGCCGATGCATTTTTTATTGACAGAGGGCTTAGAGACAAAGTTAATATAACCTATGTTACACCTTTAAGCGGCGCTTTCACAAAACCGCGTGCCTCAAAAGTACTCGGAAATATGCTTTCCGAAAAAAATATCAACATTGTAACGGACTTTGTTTTGGGTGAAGTTGATAATGAGAAAAAGGTTATCAGGGATTTCGGTGGCAGGGAAGTTCCTTTCGACTGTTTGGTTTCAATACCTTTACATTCGGGAGACCCAATGGTTGAAAGAAGCGGACTCGGAGATGATTTTGCATTTGTACTCACGGATAAAAACACTCTTCAATCGGATAAATTTGAGAATATTTTTGTGCTTGGTGATGCAGGAAATTTCCCAACCTCCAAAGCAGGTTCGGTAGTCCATTTTGAGGCCGATATCCTTCACGAAAATCTTATGTGCTATATCGAAGGAAGACCGTTCACTGCCAGTTTCGACGGACACTCAAACTGTTATATCGAAACGGGACACGGAAAGGGTGCTTTGATTGATTTCAATTATGACACCGAACCTTTGCCCGGATCTTTCCCGTTTCCCGGTATCGGTCCTTTCGGACTTTTGAAAGAGACCAGAATGAACCACTACGGGAAGTTAATGTTCCGCTGGATTTACTGGCATATACTTCTTAAAGGAAAAGAGATGCCCATTGATTCTCAAATGACTATGGCAGGTAAAAAGATGGAACTTTAAAATTTCGGATTATGACGGAAGTAAATATTCAAAATCAGATAGATGAGATAAACCGTAAACTTGACCTTGTGCTTGAGGAGGTTTATGCTCAGAAACAATCGCGCGAATCGGTAAACGATTTGATGAGCGATTTATCAATAGTGGGAAAAGATGCTTTTCAGAACGCCGTTGTTCAGCTTGATAAGGCAGGTGTTGAAATTGACGGTGAAACCATTGCGTCAATCGGTATTAAGTTTTTACATAATCTTGACAACATCAATTTGATGCTGGAGATGCTGGAAAGTGTTACCGATTTTGCAAAAGATGTATCGCCCATTGCTCATCAGGTAGGATTGGATGCGGTAAATCTTTTCAACGAGCTTGAGCAAAAAGGCTATATTGATTTTATCAGGGAATTCGGAAAAGTATTTGAGAATATCGTTACCCATTTCACTGTGGACGATATCCGCGAACTTGCAGATAAAATAGTACCAATACTTGAAATCGTCAAAGAGATAACCCAGCCCGATATGCTTGATGCTGTTCATAATGCCGTTGTCGTTTACAAAAATCTTGAAACGGATGAAATTCCGGAATATTCAATTTGGAAAATGATGAGGGAAATGAACAGCCCTGAAATGAAAAAAGGTATGGGCTTTATGATGACATTTTTGAAAAATCTTACGGAACAGCAACTTAAAAAGAAAGAAAATAAATAATAAATATTAATAACATTTAAAAACAATAAAATTATGGCAACAAAAACGTATGCAGGAGTAGCAGTAGATGTAAATGAAGAGGGTTATTTCACAAATCCTTCACAATGGACAAAAGACATCGCTATGGAAATAGCAAAGGAAGAAGGTGTGGAATTAACGGATAAACATTTTGAGGTGCTTGAGTACCTAAGAAACAAATTCAACAGCGGAGATGCTCTTTCAATCAGGGGAATAAATAAATCCGGTGTGGTTGATGTGAAAACATTTTATCAGATGTTTCCGGGTGCTCCTATGAAAAAAGCCACTAAAATAGCCGGAATTCCAAAACCGGCAAGTTGTGTATAATTAAAAACAAAAAATTATGTCTGACACAAACGAATATCCCGTAAAAAAAGTCAGTATCATCTGCGCCAAAGGTGCCATAGAAGATGTTTATGCTGCATTGGTAATGGGCAACGGAGCCGTAATGGAAGGTATTGAATGCAATCTTTTCTTTACCTTCTTCGGCCTTGACGCCATTATGAAAAAGCGTATGGATAAACTCCACACCGCTGTCCTCGGTAATCCGGCTTTACGCTTACCGGGCGGAGCAAGGATGCCTTCCTGGATGGGAGTGATACCCGGGATGGAAGCAATGGTCTCGGGTATGATGAAAAAGGGTATGGAAGAGCTTGATATCCCGCCTGTAAGTGAATTCATCGAACTGTTTGTTGCAGGTGGCGGTAATCTCTATGCCTGTAAACTTGCCGTTGATATGTTTAAAGTTAAGAAAGAGGATTTTTCCGAACATGTAAAAGATATCATAACAATTGGTGAATTTTACGAAAGAGCCGGCGGAGAAGGCAGCCATATTATTTTTACATAGTGTCTCTTGGAAAAGCTGTTTTATACCTTGAAAATTAAATTCATTTCAGATAATTCTCGGCCGATTTGATGAATACCGGTTTGTATTTTCTCGATTTGTTTTCTTTGAGCCTTGGTGTCTTTGTGGCTAATTTTCCGCTATTTTGCCACTAAGGCTCAAAGACACTAAGAACCACAAAGGCATCCGGAAACAAATTTTAAAAAGCAGGATGTTAAAAGAACAATATCAAAGGAGAGGAAAAACGGCACTAAAATTCCCAGCCCGGAAAACAGGCAAAAATTGATTCCACAATATAATATGTTTACCGGTTCTTGACAGGTTTGAACGACTAACCCGATATTGAAATTTTTTTAAAACAATCAAACCTGTTTAGAACCGGTTAATGCACGAAAGAAATTATAATATTATTATCAAA
>JALSSR010000208.1 GCA_026984135.1 Bacteroidales bacterium | reverse complement strand
GAAACGGTAAGCAATAACCTTTTTGTCGTCATCTGGCATAAAAACCATTTAGGCATAATGTCGGCAAATGCTTTATCGGGATTCAACAATGTTTATAGCTATAACTTTACAACAAGTAATACAAAAGCTTACGGTACCGATGCCCAAAAAGACCTGGGCGGTGGAGTTTACGGAATGTATGGCGGCGATGCCAATGCCGACGGTATTATTGATATAGATGATGCAACACAGGAATGGTATCCGCAAGCAGGAACCCGGGGTTATTTGTCAAGTGATGTCACTTTTGACGGACAATCGGATAACAAAGATAAAAATGATATCTGGCTCGATAACAAGACAAAGCAATGCCAGGTACCCGAATAATATGACGTTCTTTAAATTTTAATATACATCTTCGCAGATGATATCCGGACAGCCATCCTGCAATAGAATGCGGGATGAGCTGTTTAATTTGAAAAATTATAATTATGAAAAAAAGTTACATAATAGCAGGTATTCTTTTATTGATGTTTTCCGTTGCGGTTAATGCCCAATTCACCGTTTTGCTTGTAAATGACAATGCTAACGGAACCGACAGATACAAAGAGATAGATACAACTCTGACTAATATCGGAGTGGCACATACTATTTACAATACGGTTGAGACAGGCGATTTCCCGGGTATTTCCACATTAAGCCCTTATGATGTTGTTATCTGGTACACGGGAAATGACGGCCTAAACCTTTATCTTTGGGATACAAGTGACCCGAACAATTACAAGTTCAACGAGCCTCTGATACAATACCTTGACAACGGCGGTATAGTCTGGCTTCAAGGCCTTGATTTTCTTTATGATGTTTACGGAAGCGCACCTGACAGCTTTACTCCCGGCCAGTTTGTCTATGACTATATGGGAATCATGACCTATGCGGCTCAGTCTTATGCCGACGACGGCGGACAAGGATTACCTCAACTGGATGTGGTACCGGGTAACACTCTTTGTTCATTTACTCCCGTACAATGGGTTTATGCCACTCTTTGGTATGCCGATGCTCTGGAAATGACTCCCGATGCAGAAGGTATTTATAAAATGGGACCGCAAGGTTATGTCTTTGATAACTATTATGCGGGTGTTTATAATATACACAACGACTCAAAGATTTTTACCTTAACCGTTGAAACTGCAAGAATTGATACTGAAGAACATACCGACACACTTTTCAGCCAGGTTCTTACATATTTTGAAAGTATATCGGGCGGTGGTATTCCCGTAACCGATATTTCGGTGTGGGGTGACAGTGGAGCAACTACAATTTTAGTAAACGGCGGCACACTCCAAATGTTTGCCGATGTACAACCTCCCAATGCAACCAATCCTACGGTTTACTGGAGTGTTATTGAAGGTTCGGGAAAAGCTGCCATTGATCAAAACGGTTTGTTGAAAGCCACCGGGACAACAATTGGTAACGGCACGGTTTGGGTTAAGGCGGAAGCTATTGACGGATCGGGAGTTGCCGACTCGATAATGATTACCATCTCTAATCAGGGTGCCGACTTTGAAGTGCTGCTTGTTAACGATAATAATTTCGGAACCGACAGATATAAAGTTTTGGACACGACACTCTATATACTCAACTATGCCTACGATGTCTATAATACTGCAATAACCGGTGATTATCCCGACTTACCCACTCTTTCATATTATGATGCCGTTATCTGGTACACCGGAAATGACGGAACGGCTCTGAAACTTTGGGATGTTAGCGATACAAATAATTATAAATTTAATGAGCCTCTGATCCAGTACCTTGACAACGGAGGAATAGTATGGCTCCAAGGTCTGGACTACTTTTATGATATTTACGGGGGCGCTCCCGATTATTTTTCTCCCGGACAATTTATTTACGATTATATGGGCGTCTATTCATATTTCGGACAATCACATGTAGATGACGGCGAAACGGGAGTTGAACAACTTGATGTTGTTCCCGGAAATTCTATTTGTAACTTTACCCCGGTGCAATGGACATACAGCACCATGTGGTATGTTGATGCTTTGGAAATGACATCTTCGGCCGAAGGAATTTATAATTTAGGCCCCGAAGGATATGTTTTTGATACTCTCTTTGCAGGTGTTTACAACGTTTATAATGATTCCAAAATTTTTACTTTTACAGTTGAAACCGCCAGAATTGATACTCAGGAAAATACCGATACATTATTTAATCAGGTACTTTCCTATTTTGAAAGTATCTCGGGCGGAGACATACTTGTCACCGACATTACGGTTTCGGGAGAAGGCGGAGCAACAACAATTGAGGAAAACGGCGGCACATTACAAATGCTGGCTGATGTAGAACCTTCCAACGCAACCAATCAGGTAGTTTACTGGAGTGTGGTAAACGGAACAGCCACTGCTACAATTGATCAAACAGGGCTTTTGCAGGCTACAGGGACAACTGCCGGTAACGGAACCGTGTGGGTTAAAGCCGAAGCAACTGACGGCTCCGGTGTCGCCGACTCCTTAATGATAACCATCTCAAATCAGGGTAACAGTTATCAGATACTTCTGGTCAATGACAATGCCAACGGAGTTGACAGGTATCTGGAGCTTGATACGGCACTGAACAATCTCGGATACACTTATGATATCTATAATACTGTCGTCACTAACGACTTCCCCGATTACAATACCCTTTCGCAATATAGTGTGGTAATATGGTACACCGGAAATGACGGAGTTGATCTTAAGCTTTGGGATACAAGCGATACAAACAATTACAAATTCAATGCACCGCTTATCCAGTATCTTGACGAGGGAGGAATTGTCTGGTTACAGGGTCTTGATTTTTTCTATGACGTTTATGGTGCCGCACCGGATAACTTTGCCGAAGGGCAGTTTGTTTATGATTATTTGGGAGTTTCAAGTTACTTTGCCCAAACATATGCCGATGACGGAGGACAGGGCGTTCCCCAGCTTGATGTGGTTCCTGGAAATCCCGTTTGCACCCTAACTCCCATTCAGTGGACTTATGCAACACTCTGGTATGCGGATGCACTTGCCATGTCTCCTGAAGCTCAGGGTATTTATAAAATGGGACCGGCGGGATATATTTTTGATGATTATTATGCCGGAGTTTACAATGTCCATGGTTTATCGAAAATATTTACATTTACCGTGGAAACCGCAAGAATTGATACTCCTGAAAATACCGAAGAGTTGTTTTATGAAGTGCTTGAGTATTTCCATACCTTGGTGGGAACGGACAACAATGTAGTGTCGAATTTTGAAGTTTCAGGCAATTATCCCAATCCGGTTTCTGATTTCACAACTTTCTCTTACAACCTGAATGAACCGTCAGATGTTGAATTAACCATTTACGATATTTTCGGAAAGGTTGTTTATAACAATAATTTCGGTGTTCAGGGAAAGGGTAACCATAAATATGAAATTTCGGTAAAGGATTTAGGACTTTCCGGTGGTTATTACATCTATACTTTCAGGATTAACACTACTTTTGTAACAAATAAAATGATAATAGTTAAATAAATTTATAAATAATAAAAAACACAATTATGAAAAAACATCTATTAATTACATTTGCATTACTGATGGGGCTTTTCTATGTGTCGCAAGCTCAAATGACTATTTTACTTGTTAATGACAACGGGCTTAACTACAGGGTTGACACAATAAAACAAGCAATAACCGAAGCAGGTTTTTCATACGGATATTGGGATGCAACCGTAGAATTGGGAGGGCCGAGTTATGAATTTATGGCTCCTTTTGATTTGGTCATTTGGTACACGGGAAATGATGCCGCATCACTCTATTTTTGGAATGGTGACGATACTGAGAATCAAGCCATAATGGATTACATTGACAACGGTGGTATGTTCTGGGTACAGGGTTTGGACTTTTTGTTTGACAAATACTCCACCCCCGCAACTTTCCTGCCCGGTGAATTTGTTTACGACTACCTCGGAATTGAACTTTATCAGGCACAATCACACGTTGACGACGGAGTTTGGAGCGACGGTGTACCTCAACTTGACCTTGTTGAAGGAAACGGAATCTTTTCCATTGACCCCTTATTATGGTGGTATGAAACGATGTGGTTCGTGGATGCTTTGATGCCTTCACCTACAGGTCAGTCTGTATATAGAATGGGACCTTCGGGATATGATTTTTCCGATTACTTTTCGGCTATTTATAACGAGAAAGGTGATGGTAAAGTACTCTCCTGTGCTTTTGAAACGGCAAGACTGGACACACATGAAAATACTGTTGAGTTTTTCTCGCAGGCTCTTACATATTTCGAGCAATTTGCAACTCCGGGAGTGCTTGTGGAACAAATTAATGTTTCCGCTGATGGTGGAGCAACAACAATTGATGAAAACTATGGCACTTTGCAGTTTTCCGCAGAAGTACTTCCCGAAGATGCCACTATACCTTTTGTTTACTGGTCCGTTTCAAGTGACGGCGTACTTGCATCAATTGATCAAAACGGTCTTTTGCAAGCTTCGGGCACAGATAACGGTAACGGTACTGTTTGGGTTGTGGCAAGTGCTGTGGACGGTTCCGGTGTGGCTGATTCCGTACAAATTGAAATTTCAAACCAGGGCGGAGGTTTTACGGTTTTGCTGGTAAACGATAACGCCAATGGTGTTGACAGATACAAAGTAATTGACACTTCTCTTGTGAATTTGGGCTATATTCATAATGTCTATAACACTGTTACAACAGGCGATTTCCCCGATTATGAGACCTTATCGGCTTATGACCTCGTTATATGGTACACAGGTAATGACGGTGTTAACTTATATCTTTGGGATGTCAGCGATACGCTTCCCGGAGCAGTAGATGAAAATCTTAAATTCAATGCTCCTTTAATGCAATATCTTGATGAAGGGGGAATGGTTTGGCTGCAGGGACTTGACTGGATTTTTGATATTTACGGAGGAGCTTTTGACATCTTCGAACCCGGGTCGTTTATGTATGATAAACTCGGGATAAGTGCTTATGTTGCACAATCACACGTTGACGGAGACCCCTTGCCACAGCTTGATGTTGTTCCGGGTAATCCCATATGCACCTTCACTCCCGTCAAATGGTTTTATGCCGACGGATTATGGTTTGCAGATGCACTGGATATAACAGATCAGGCTCAGGGAATCTATAAAATGGGACCTGCAAGTTATGTTTACAGTGATTACTATTCGGGTGTTTATATGGTGCAGGGAAACTGGAGAATATACACTCTGACCGTTGAAACCGCCCGGATTGATACACGTCAAAATACAGATGCATTCTTTGCAGATGCTCTGGACTTCTTTGAGGAACAGGCTCAGGGAGTTGAAGAATTTCAGAAGGCCGACTTTACACTTCTGCAAAATTCACCCAATCCGGCAAACGCTTTTACAAATATTACTTACAAACTAATGGAAACGGCTGATGTTGAACTTACAATTTACGACATAACCGGCAAAATGGTTTATACAAGTAATCAAGGCAGACAAACAAATGGAAATCATATAATTAAAATAAATACGGAAAATCTGGCAAATGGACTCTATACTTATTCTCTAAAAGTTAACGACAAATCTGTCAGTCGTAAAATGATAATTTCAAAATAAAATGAAGTGACGGTTTGCAGTGCCTGAGGCACTGCAAACCGTACAAATATTTAAAAAAACTATATTTATGACAACCAATGTAAAACATACTATTTTAACTACTTTACTCATACTATTTGCTATTACTGCTACCTTATCTCAGAACATTGGTTTTGACAGGGCTTTCTCGTCAGCCACAGTTTTCATATCAAAAGCAAATATTAAAAAACAAACCGATAATTCGGTTTCCGGCGATAACTGGTATATGATCTCCAATGATAACAAACCGGTTGCTTATGTCTTTAATCTCAAACCTCAGGGCTATGTAATTGTTTCCGCATTTGCATTTCCAAATCCGGTTTTGGGCTTTTCATTGACGGAAAATATTCCTGATGAGGCAAATATTGCAGATAATCCTGTTTTCTCTCTCATTAATAATATTTCAAACTCACGGAAGCAGGTTATTAATTCGGGAATCCGAAAAAAATCTGCAAAGTCGGTTGATGATATTATTTACGGACCCTATGTTTATACTCTTTGGGGACAGGTAAATTGTCATAATAATACGGGACAACTTATAAATGTCACGAATTATTATACTCCGAACCACTATGCGGCAGGTTGTGTGGCTATTTCGCTCTCAACACTTCTTCATTATTACAAATGGCCTCCTGTGGGTGAGGGTTACCATGAATACTACGACGGACTTGGAAGTTCAACGGGAACATATAGTGCCGACTTTGGTAATACATACTACAAATGGGGGTTAATGAAAAACAAATACAATAATCAGGCTTCCACCGACCCCCAAAGAGAAGCTGCCGGAGAACTTGCTTTCCATGCTGCAGTGGCACTTGAAATGAATTTTGAGTATAACGGTTCCACATCAAATGTTAACAAAATTCCTTCAACGGGCTCCAACTACTTCAGGTTTTATTCATTTTACAAGCAGGAAAGCTCTTCCGTCTTTTGGCAACGTCTCGACAAAAACATCATTGAGGCAAACCCTGTTATTCTTGCAGTGGAAAATAACAGCGGTGGCGGCCATTCCATCGTTTGCGACGGGCTCTGGATAAAAGACGACGGCTCGCGCTGGTATCACCTCAATATGGGCTGGTGGGGCTCCGGAAACGGCTGGTTTACAATTCAGGACGGTTTCAATTCCGGCGGATATACTACAATACTCGGTGGTGTTCTTGATTTTATTCCCAATGTTTATTTGAATGATGCTCAAATGCATATTGATACCAATATGTTCACTTTAAAATGGCAATATACACATACCATTGATGTTAATGCCTTTGAGGTGCAGCAAAAAATTAACTCGGGAGCTTGGGAGACAATTACCAATGACTATCAGGACACGGCATTACTCATTGTTGTCAACAATCCTGCAGATATTCATTCTTACAGGGTCAGGGCAAAAGTTAACGATTACTGGTATCCTTCAACCTGGTCGAATGAAGTACAATTGGATATTTTGACCGCTAACAACGATTGGGAAGTATCGGCAGATTTCACAACCCTTCCGAATCCCTTTTCAGGTAAAATTTTAATTAAATCAAACCGGACTATTTCCGGTAAACCGAATTTGTATATCTATGATATCTCCGGTAAATTGATTTTTAATTCCGAAATCCTGAACGGCACTAAAGAGATAAATACAACCAACTGGGACAAAGGTATTTACCTGATAAAAGTAAAATATGATAACAATATAATAACCCGAAAAGTTATAAAAAAATAAAACCCGATTGTTATGGATGATAAAATAATTAATATTGTAATCAAATCCCTTGCAGGAGAAGCAACTGCGGAGGAAATGCAATTGGCACATTCCTGGAAAAAGAGTCATCGGGATGAGTATAACGTGATTGAACGGATTTATAACAGCAATATCTTTGATGTTAACCAATTTGATATTTCGCAAATCAGGAAAGAGATATTTGAGAAAATTGATACTGATACGGAACACGATATACAAAAGGCCGCAATCGGCATTGGCGGAATGTGGATGAAAATTGCCGCTTCCATAATTATTTTACTTTCAATCGGTGCGGGAATTATTCTATATAATAATTTAACAAACGAACATTTATTTAGCAATAATTCTGAAAAAACAATGAAGGTTACACTACCGGACGGCTCGGTGATTACATTGGATAAACATTCCGGAATATCTTACAAAAACGACTGGTTAAATCGCTTTAAAAGAGAGGTAAACATTGTTGGACGTGCTTACTTTGTAATAACCAAAAATCCGGCTCATCCTTTCAGGGTTCATGCAAAGGATATTACAGTTACGGTTCTCGGAACAAAATTTACTGTCTCCGATATTTCCGAAAGGATACAGGTAGTTTTGAACGAGGGTAAAGTGCGTATTTCCTCGGCAGAATCGGACAAGTCGTTCTTTTTATCACAAAGTGGAGAACAAATCATTTTTTTAAACGGCAACTTTGTTAAACAAAATAGAGTTAACAAAAATCTCTATTTTTCCTGGTTAAACGAAAAGCTTCATTTTAAGTATTGTACTGTTGGTGAAGCCGTTGATTTTCTTTCAGATTCGTATGATTTGAATATTAATATTGAAGACGGAAAGACTCTGCAGAAACAACTTTTCGGATCTGCTCCCTCCGACGACCCTAATCTGATTCTTAAAGCTATTGCATATATAACGGATAAAAAAATAACAGAAGAAAACGGAATAATTAACCTTAAATAATTATTGTATATGAAAAACAGACTTTTACTTTTCTCAAGATTTGGATTAATCTTGACGTTTTTCCTAAGTGTCCTGGGGTTTCCTTCGATAGCGATAAGCAACGGACAGGGTGATAACAGCACTGCCGGAGTTGAAAAGTTTATTGAAAAGATAGAATCGAAATACGACATTTCAATAACTATTGATGCTCAGGCAGCCAAGAAGGACAAAAAAATAATTAATAAAATAAATAAGGATTCTAAAAAAATCCTTAAAAGTAAAGATGCTGAAGAGGCATTGAATCAGCTCACCGACGGCACTGATTTTCAATTTAAAAAATTAAGAGATGATTATTACGTAATCAAGGAAAAAGAGGTTGAAAAAAAGCCGGTACCGGTAAAGCAAAAAGGTCAGGAGGGTGGGGAAAAAACAATTAAAGGAACCGTAACATCAAAAACCGACGGAACTACTCTTCCGGGTGTCAATGTTTTTGTTAAAGGAACAACTATCGGAGTTGCAACAGATATTGACGGCAAGTATGAAATTACCGTTCCGGAAGATGCCGCTTCATTGGTGTTTTCGTTTATGGGATACAAGCAGGTTGAGGTTCCCATAGCCGGAAAAACGGAAATAAATGTTCAGCTCGAAGAAGATGTTTTCGGACTGGAAGAGGTCGTTATTTCAGGAGTTGCAAGTGCAACACCCAGAAAAAACCTAACCGTAAGTGTTACTAAAGTTGATGCAAGCGAGATTGATAAAGCACCTCCCTCTTCCGCAGCAACCGCTTTACAAGGTAAGGTAGCCGGTATGGATGTTATTAGAGCAAACGGTTTGCCCGGAAGCGGTGCTGCAATAAGAATTCGCGGGTCATCATCACTAACCGGTAATCAGAAACCCATGATCGTTCTTGACGGGACAATTCTTTATACAAATCTGGCTGATATCAATACCGATGATATTGAATCTTATGAAGTTGTAAAAGGAGCTGCCGCATCGGCTCTGTATGGTTCTCAGGCAGGAAACGGGGTAATTGTTATCACAACCAAAAGAGGTAAAGCCTCGGGAAAAGATAAAACATCTGTAATTTTCAGACAGGAATATGGATTTCAGAAGCTTGCAAAACAAATTGAACTTAGCACACACCATCCGTATAAACTTGCCGATGACTGGGAAGACTATTCTTATACAAGATACGCCGGCATTTGGTATAATGACGACGGGTATCCCATTAGCGGAAACAGAATCCTGAATGACCCTGATAAAACTTATGCCGATCAGCCATATGCTAAAATATATAATAATCAGGACCTGTTTTATACAAAAGGTGCCTACAGTACATCATATATCTCTTTTTCAGGAGCTTCAAAAACCTCTAGCTTTATGGTGTCGTATGAACACAACCGCCAGCAGGGAATACTTTTTGAAACAGAAGGTTATAAAAGGAATAACTTGCGTTTGAATCTTGATCATAATGTCTCGAAAAAGATAAAAATTTCCACATCAAATCTGTTTTTGACAACAAATTCGGATAACCCCGGTTCAAATGCAACATTCAACGATCTATTGTTTATGGGGCCAGATGTTGATCTTACTCAACCAAATGATAACGGGACACCTTATCTTGTAGATCCTGATCCCTGGAGCATAGCCCAAAACCCTCTCTATCCGCTGGCATATCGTGAAAGAAATTCCAAGAGAATGAGCTTTATCGGTAATGTAAGAGCAATATGGGATATTTATGAAGGATTGACCGCAAACGTTAAATATTCCTACGAATACAGAAACAAACAATGGAATACTTATACACCAAAAGGATATCTGTATGATGCTCCTACTTACATTAAAGGAAGCCTTTATAAAGAGTCATATTATGAGTTTAATCAAAACTTTCAGACTACAATAAACTATATTAAACAGATAAACGATTTCACAGGAAAACTCAAACTCAGCTACCTGTATGAGAATCAAAGCTATAATGATTTCTGGGTCACGGGCCGGGAATTCAGTGTTGCGGATGTTCCTCAATTAGACTGGACTGACCCGACAAAAGGCTCCATGAGTTCATATGAAGGGAAAAAAGTAGCAATAAACTACATCGGCATTGTTGATCTTGATTACCAAAACAAATATCTACTCTCTATGCTTTATCGTATGGATGGGTCTTCTCTTTTTGGCGCAAACGAAAGATGGCATCCCTTTTACAGAATATCAGGAGCGTACAGAATTACACAAGGAATTGAAATACCCGGCATACAGGAATTAAAGGTAAGAGCAGCATACGGGACTTCAGGTCAGCGCCCGGGATTTAGCTGGCAGTATGAAACCTGGTCGGGAAATGGTAGTTATGTTGTTCCCGGCACAATGGGTAACAAAAACCTTAAACCTTCCATTACAGGAGAATTTGAAGTCGGGTTGAATATGGATTTTCTGAACCGTTTTTCCTTTGAATTTGTATATTCAAATTCAAATACCAAAGGCGCAATCAGAAATGCTCCCGTACCTTCAAACACAGGATACTCTAATCAATGGGCAAATGTTGGAGATATTAATGCCCAGGCATTTGAGGCAACTTTATCTTCTTCAATAATTAAAAATAACAATATTAACTGGAACATTAATCTTATGTTCGACAGAATTCGTCAAACAATAACTAAACTGGTTATCCCGCCATATAACACAGGACCGAAAAACGCATTTTATTTCCGTGAAGGAGAGACCTTTGCAGTTATGTACGGGTATAAATGGGTAAAAAGTCTGGATGAGATGGCCAACCAACTTCCGGCAGGAAAAACCATTGATGACTATCAGTTAAACTCCGACGGTTATGTTATTCCTAAAGGTACCGAAGGCACTAATGATGAAATACCCGTTGCCCTCGATATTGACAATGACGGTCTTGCCGATAAAGTTCAAATCGGTAACGGCAATCCGAATTTCAACCTTTCGTTATCCAACACATTTGATTTTAAGGGATTTACGTTATATTTCCTTCTTGCTTGGAAAAATGGTGGTGATGTTTATAACTTTACACGTCAATATACTTTCAGGGATTTAAGAGCAATTGAATTTGACCAGTTCGGAAAGCCCGAGAGTGAGAAAAAATCAATAAACTATTACAGTACATTTTATAAGAATACTGAAGTTAATTCCTATTTTGTTGAAGACGGCTCATTTTTAAAACTGAGGGAAATTTCACTATATTACACATTCAACAAAGACCAAATGGCCTGGTTTGCACGAGGACTTATCAAGTCAATACGGCTTGGTATTCAGGCACAAAATGTTTTTACAATAACAAAATATACAGGATACGATCCGGAAGTGGCTTCGGGAAGTGACCTGACAAACTACTATTTTGATGACTTCGGTTATCCCAATTTCAGAACTTTTTCAGGCTCCTTACAAATAACATTTTAAATCAATAAAAAATGAAAAACAGATATATATTTTATTTAGCATTTACATTATTTGCCATCCTAATCGGTTCGTGTACGAAAGATTTGGATGTTAAAAATCTGAATGATCCTGATAAGGAAAGAGCATTAAAAAACCCTGAAGATGTTAACAGTATAGCTTTAAGCGGGTTTTATAATTGGTTTATGACAAATAATTCCAGCATCTCTCCACGTATGTCAATGTGGGTTGCCGCCGACCAGGGCACGTGCTCCTGGGCTAACAGCGGAATGTATCATTTGTCAATGGAACCACGGCAACCGTTTAACAATTCTGTGTCGTACACGTATGCACATATTTATGAGGAGTATTGGAAAGAACTTTATGGTAATCTTGTGATGATGAATTCAGTACTTGAAAAAATTGAGGGTGGTATGGAAATAGTTATTGACGACGTTGATGAAACACAAAAGGTCAGGGCAATTAGTTATTTGATTCAGGGATTTTCACTTGGTTATCTGGGACTGGTGTATGACAAAGCATTTATAATGAAAGAATTTTCCGATCCGAATACCACACCCCTATCACCTTATATGGATGTGGTCGAAGCGGCCATTGTATCTCTCGACTCGGCGATTGCAATTTGTAACAGACCGGGAGTCTCTTTCACTCTCCCTGATAATTATATTAACGGTTCGCAATATACTGATGATGAGATTGCTCAGCTTGCAAACTCCTTTGCTGCAAGATTTCTTATTTATGCACCGCGAAATAAACAGCAAAACAGTCAAACAGACTGGAACAGAGTTCTGCATTATGCAGAAAATGGTATTGAACAAGACCTTGCTCCTTATATGGACGGATCAACCTGGAGAAGTTGGTTCCGTCACTATACCGTAAGACCCGGCTGGGCAAGAATTGACTGTAGAATAATAAACCTTATGGATCCGAATTATCCATGGCGTTTCCCGGATGACGGACATAATCCTGAAAAAGCAGTATCTGACGATAAAAGACTTGATTCCGATTTTGCATTTAATGCACAAAACAATATGAAGCCGGAAAGAGGTTACTACCATTATTCAAATTATGAATATGTCAGATACCCTCTTTCAATAACTACTACCACAGGCCCTTCACCTGATTTTATTTTGGCCGAAAACGACCTTATTAAAGCCGAAGCTCTTGCAGAACTCGGTGACATCGCCGGAGCCGTACAAATCGTTAATGACGGTTCAAGGACGGAAAGAGGCGGATTAGCACCCCTCGAAGAAACTATCTCAAAAGAAGATTTACTCAAGGCTATTTTCTATGAGCGTGATATCGAGCTGATACAAACAGGCTTCGGTATCGCTTTCTTTGATATGCGCCGGCGAGATATGTTACAGTACGGAACACTACTCCATTTCCCGATTCCGGCAAAAGAACTGATGGTTATGGAAATGGGTATTTATACCTTCGGCGGCGTTGCCAATGCAGATGGAATTAACACTTCAAACGGAGGCTGGTTCCCCGAAAAAAAATAAATTTTAAACTATGAAAAAAGCTCTTTTATTAATTCTCATTCTGGCTTCGGCAAAGTTGTTTTCGTGTACAACTGCCGTCATTTCAGGAAAATACACAAAAGACGGTCGCCCTCTTTTGCTGAAACACCGCGATACCTGGGCCGTTAACAACAGAATTGTAATCTTCGAAGACGGAAAGTATTCCTGTGTCGGATTGGTAAACTCCATTGACACTTCGGGAAAAAGTATATGGATAGGTTACAACAGCGAAGGGTTTGCCATTATGAACTCCGCAAGTTATAATCTGAATAACGACACTATTACTCAGACAGGCTACGAAGGCAGATTGATGAAAGAGGCTTTGCAAAATTGTGCCACAATTGCGGATTTTGAGAAATTTCTTGACAAACGCAAAAAGCCTTACAGACTGGAAGCCAATTTCGGAGTTATTGATGCCCGGGGCGGTGCCGCATATTTTGAATTGGGTAATTTTAAGTATGCTAAAATTGATGCCAATGACCCTGCGGTTGCTCCTTACGGCTACCTTATCCGTACAAACTACTCGTTTACAGGCGAAATGGGAAAGGGAGGCGGTTATATCAGGTATGTTACGGCCGATGAAGTCTTTAGAGATGCCGTTGCAAACAATAGCTTGACATACAGAACAATAGTTGATGATATATCGCGAAACCTTACTCATTCGCTAACGGGAACCGACCTTGTTGCGGAATATGGCAACTTACCGGAGAATACCGAAAAAATGGTCTTTTTTAAGGATTTTATCCCGCGCAGCGGTAGCTCGTCATCTTGTATAGTACAGGGAGTAAAAAACGGGGAAGACCCCGCATTCACTACAATGTGGACAATGCTCGGGTTTCCGCTTACAACCGTTACAATACCCGTGTGGTTGAATAAGGACGGCATCCTGCCACAAGTAATGCAATACGACGACAGCTTAAAAGATGCACCCCTCTGCCATTATGCACTTGAACAGAAAAAAAAGGTTTATTCATATCGTCTCGGTTCCCATGCAAAGTATTACATTAATATTAACGCCCTAATCAACGGCGATAACACAGGTATTATGCAAAAAATCAAACCCTTTGAGAATATGATTCTTTATGAGGGTGAAAAATATTTGGATAAGTGGCGAAAAAACGGAATGAACACCAAAGAGATGAAAGAATACTATGATGCGGTTGACAGAAAAATAGAAATGTTGTATCAAACATTTGATAAGTATAACATAGGCTCTTAGTTTATTTGAGAAATAAAAACCGTTAAATGCCGGTTTTTACTTGTAAGTCGGCGGAATGAAATATTAAATTATAAATAAATGAAAAAAGGATATTACAACTTTCCAACTTTGCTTTTTTTAATTGCCGTCCTATTGTTTTCCGGCGGTTGCACAGAGGTGAACAAAGAGAAACAAAAGAATGAAAAAAAAGCGAAAGAATTATTGAATGTGGGTGTCTTTAACGGTAACGGTGCCAGTGCGGTATGTATTCTCGAAACCCTTGAGGCATTGAAGATTGATAAAGGTATCAAGGGCAGAGCCGTTACGGCTTATGATATACAAAACGGAATTCTTGATAACCTTGACGTTATGATTTTCCCGGGAGGAAGCGGCAGCAAAGAATTCAATAATTTGGGACAGACAGCTGCACAAAAAGTTCAGGATTTTGCAAAATCGGGAAAAGGAATTGTGGGAATTTGTGCAGGTGGATATCTTTTTGCTACGACCGACGGTTATCCGAGTTTAAAAATCATAAAAGCCCACACATACCGTTTCCACTATAACCGCGGAAGAGGACTGATAGGATTTGAACTGTCGGAAAAAGGGGCTAAGATATTTCCCGAATTAGAAAACCGGACAACTTCCTTTGTTCAGTATTATGACGGCCCGATATATGATGTTTTTGAGCCGGAAAGTATGGATATTCTTGCAACCATAACAACGGATATTGCAACTCACAAGGGAGACCCGAAAGGATTGACACCCGGTAAACCTGCTTTTTTAACCTCCACGTACGGAAAGGGAAAAGTTTTTGTCTCCGTCGGTCATCCCGAAGCTACCGCAGGAATGCGCTGGATAGTTCCCCGTATGGCAAGATATGTTGCCGGCAAAGAACTTATCTCTTACCCTGAAACGGTTGTCAGACCGCAAATTAATAATCATGAAATCCTTTACTTTCCTCCTACAATATCTTTTGAGTCGGAAAACTTCTGGAAACTTTTCAGTGATGATGATTCGGTTGTTATCGGTGCTATTGATAACCTCTATTCAATACGTTCCAGACCTTCCATACGTTGGTCGAAAGGATTATTGAGGAGTAAATCGAAAAATGTGAGGCTAAAGGCTGCCGGTTACCTCGTCGAAACCGAATATACTGATGCAATACCCGATTTTAAAAGTGCCGTTGCCTCGGAAAAAGACGCTGAAACAAAAACAATATTACAACAAGACCTCAACAAATTGCTATTAATGATAAACGAAAAATAAAATACTCAAAAATGAAAACATTAGATGTTCATTGTAAAAGAAAATCTTTTTTAAAAAATGTCATTATCATATTCGGGTTTATAATCTCAACCGTATCAGGCTATTCGCAGGTAGCTGTTAATATGGATGGAGCTTTGCCCGACTCCTCCGCTATGCTTGACGTTCAGGCAACGGGGCTGGGTTTTCTTGTTCCGAGAATGACATTTGCTCAGCGTCCAGTTTCTCCCGCCAAAGGTCTCTTGATTTATCAAACCGACAATAATCCGGGATATTACTATTTCGACAGCATTTCGTGGCAAAAACTCGGACGTGCCAACGATGATTTTTGGCAGCAAAACGGTTCAAATATTTACTATAATTCGGGAAAAATAGGTGTCGGCACAAATGACCCGTCCGCCCCCCTGCACGTTTCCGGAGGTATTGAATTGTTCAGACTTGAATCCACTTCCGACCCGATGATGACCTTTTATCACGGCAGCTCTATGAAAGCTTGGATACAAGCTTTTGGAGACGACCTCTACATCACTAACAAATCCTCCGGTAGGCTGAGGCTAAGAAACGGCAACGTTGACAGACTTGTCATTGACCCTACGGGTAATGTTGTTATAGGTTCATCTTCCGGTGCCTCGGGATACAGGCTTTCTGTCAATGGGAAAATAGCTTGTGAGGAGATACTTATTGATGATTTCAACTACTGGCCCGACTATGTCTTTGAGAAAAATTACGGACTTCCTTCTATTGAGGAGATGGAAAAAAGTATTAACGAGAACAAACATCTCCCCGGAATACCGTCCGCAAAAGAAATAAAAGATAACGGAGGATATGAAGTGGGTGATATTCAGAAAAAACTTCTCGAAAAAGTCGAGGAACTCAGTCTATATATTATTGACCTTAACAAAAGAGTGAAAACTCTTGAAGAAGAAAACAGGGAACTGAAATCCGAAAAATATCCTGTGAAATGAAAAGGCAAATAGCTGTAATATCACTTGTTTTACTCGTTGTTGTGGGACGAACATTTTCACAAACGGCTGAATTGCCATTCCACCGAAAGCAACTTGCCGTTGACTTCGGGACACACGACGGGAAAGAGTTGACATCACAAATGGTTGAGTACAGCCAATTTTTTCATTATCATCCTACTCCGGCTCATACTGTCAAATATCCCGAAAAAGACTATTTGGTTTTCAAAAAATCCGTCAGCACCAAAGAATCGGCACCCTGGATAAGATTAAGGTTTGAAGATGTGAATCTTAGTAATAACAGTTATATTAAAATAGTTTCACAACAGGACGGCGACATTCAATATTTTAATGCTTCGTCAGTTTCAGTCTGGAAAAACCAAACCGCATTCTTTAAAGGCGAAGGTGCTGATGTTTTTCTGTTTGTGGCACCCGGAGACAAAGGAATAACACTGAAAATCAGTGAGATGACTATCGGTGACTTTTATGGCGAACAGCCTCCGGTTGACCTTTGCGGAGCCGATAATCGTGTCAGCAGTTCTTATCCTTACGTTGACGGAAGAATTTTACCTATAGGCTGTACGGGGTTTATCACGGCAGGTGGTTTTTACCTTACCGCAGGTCATTGTGTAAATGTTTCAAGTTACGATTTGCAGGTCATCCAGTTCAATGTTCCGCAATCCCTTTGTGACGGAACTCTTGTCCCTTGTGCCGTTGAAGACCAATATCCGATAATCTATTCAAGCAGAGTGTGGCAGGAAGGCGGTACCGGAGATGATTGGGGAATTTTTAATTGCGGAACAAACTCAAATACCAATCTCACTCCTGCCGAAGCACAACGTGCATACTATCATTTGTCAAGAAATCTCAATCCGGCAAATATTCAAATACGGGGCTTCGGAACCGACCATACTCCTTCGGGATGCACCGGTTATTATAATTCCGACAGCCAGACATTGCAATATGATATCGGCGATAATCTCGGTGAATATTTTAACGGTTCAAATGATGTCTATTGGGAATATCTTGTTGATACCGAAGGAGGTAATTCGGGAAGTGCTATTATGAGCAGCGGCGTTAGCGGGGTATATTCAACAGCTATTGGTATCCATACTCACGGTGGTTGTAATCCGCCAAACCAGGGTAATAAAGGAACCAGTTTTGAAGCCGACGACACGGAAGCGGCAATGAACCACTATTGGCAAACACAATCAATCTATGTTGATGAGGGACATCACCTTAACTCTACGGTCGGGACTTCCGTAAAACCTTGTGTTTCGCTGCAAACCGCTTTAAACAAGGCTAATGCAGGACACGGTCCCGGACTGGAACTTATTTTGGTTGCGGGCTCCAACCACGGGTCAGGTGGAGTCTATCACGAATCAATTTCTTATAGCGGTGCAACAAACGGCGTTAAAATTCGACGTACTGTCGGGGCGGTAAAAATCGGCCCGGCTGCTTCCGAAAACATAGCCGCTCCCGGTAATTTTTTACAAAAACCGGATTTCGATACAATACCTTATCATAACGGCCTTTTGCCCGGTCATACGGAAAAAACAATTAACGATAATTCCAAAAATGAAGAGTAATTATAAACATATAGGTTTTTGTCTTCTGCTGCCGTTGATTCTTCTTTTTTCGGCTCCGGAAATCGTCTTTGCCCAGTTTTTTGTCAATAACGGTGCTAAAGTCATCATCTCCAACGGCTCTGATTTAACACTCAATTCGGAGCTTATAAACCTTTCAAACGGACAATTTCTTAACTCGGGAAACATTACTATTCTCGACAACTGGTATAATAACGGCGTTTCAGGTAATATCCTTACCGACACCGCCGGTTTTGTTATCTTCGACGGCCAAACGGAACAGATAATCGGCGGAACGAATAGTACCCTCTTCAACAAATTGAAAATCCAAAATGATGTATTACTCACAAACGGTATTTCCATCTCCAATAAATTGATATTTTCGTCCGGCTTGCTATCCCTTGACACTAACAATCTGTTTTTGGAGCAGGGAGCGGTAATTTCGGGAAGTTCGGAATCCGGTTATGTCAATGCGGGAAACAGCGGCAGACTCTTTATGGAAGTTGACACCGCAAATGTCGAATTTCCTATTGGGACTCAAACTTCTTTCACACCGATAATTTTAAAAAATTCGGGACTTTCCGACTATTTCGGAGTGAGAGTTTTTAACGACGTTTTGGATGAAGGTCTTTCGGGAACAACCGTTTCGGAGATAGACCACTGTGTAAACAATACCTGGGATATCACGGAACAAATTCCCGGAGGGTCAAACCTCACTGTAACAACATATTGGAATGAAAATAACGAAGGTATTAATTTCGACAGAGTTCATTCCGGCATCGGTCATTTTCATTTGGGAAGCTGGAATCCTCAGACGGAAGTGGCGGCGGAAGGTAATAATCCCTATTTTATTTCCCGTTCGGGAATTACGGAACTTTCGGCTTTTGCAGTGGGAGACACAAGCTCTCCGATGGCAATAAAATTACGATTACATCTTAACATAACAGCTTTCCTTGAAGGTGCTTTCAATGGAAGTGATATGGATACAACCTTGTCCGAAGCCGGTGTTATCCCATTACAACAACCGTTTAACACACCTCCCTGGAATTATCAGGGAACCGAATATGTTGATTCCGTTCCCAACGGCGTTGTTGACTGGGTTCTTACGGAACTTAGAGACGCAAGCAGCCCTTCGTCAGCTACGTCGGCAACAACAATTGCACAAAAAGCTGCTTTTCTTTTAAACGACGGCTCCATTGTTGACTTGGACGGTTCGTCATTTCTTACATTTGACAATTCCTTTTCCGACTCCCTTTTTGTCGTTATAAGACACAGAAACCACCTCGGGATAATGTCGGCAAGTGCTCTTGTATTGTCCGACGGAGTTTATTCCTACAATTTTACAACTTCAAACAGCCAGGCTTTCGGAACCGACGGTCAAAAACAGCTTGCAACAAACAGATGGGGTATGTATGGTGGAAACTGCAATGGTAACGATACAATTAATTCTTCCGACATTCAGATTTGGTCACAAAAAGCAGGTAAAAGAGGATATTTTAATGCGGATTTCAATCTCAATACGCAGGTTAACAATCCCGATAAAAATGATATTTCCGTTGAAAATATGGGGAAAGTTTCTAAAGTGCCTCAGTAATCATATCATTGGGTCATTTGTTCTGAAAATAGTCCCACAATTCAGGGTGCTCTTCAAGAATACTCTTTAATCTTTTTACGGCATTACCAATATGATTTTCAACTGTTTTCTCCGAAATATCAAGTATAGTGGCAATTTCCTTATATCTTAACCCGTCAATTTTTTTCATACGAAAAACCAATCCCGCTTTCTTCGGTAAATCAAGAAGCAGGTTTTCAACCTTTTCATCAAATTCTTTATTTAGCAGAAGGGTCTCGGGTGTAATTGTCTCAATCTTATTTATTTCTATTTCTTCAAAACTCACTGCAGTCCATTTTTCCTTTCTTTTCAAAGAGATAACTGCATTTCTAACGCTTTTATATAAATATGATTTCAGACTATCGCGGATGACAATACTTTCACGCTTCTCCCAAATACTGATGAAAAGCTCCGATATAATTCCCTTTGAAGTTTCTTCATCCTTTAAAAACAAGAAGGCAAAATTGGCAAGAGGATTATAATACCGTTCAAAAAGTATTTCCAGGGATTTTACATCGCCCTTCTTAACTTTTTTAAACAGTCTTCTATCGTCAATTGCCTTTAAGTACTTTGTCATACAGCTATTTAACGTCTTTCACCAAGCAAATAAATTTATCAAACGGCGTAAAAAAGAGCAGTAAAATAAAAAACATATGTCGCTATCACTATTTATTACTACTTTTATTGTCCAAATTTAATGAAATTCTGATGAAAAATTTTACAAAGGTAAAAATAATGTTATTCATGCTTCTTCCTGTAATAATTCTGGCATTTGAAATGGCACCACAGCAGGAAGACAAAAGTACACAAACTACCACTGCTGTTAAATCAAAAGTTCAACAATCTTTTCCTGTGGAGGGTAAAGGATGTCTTGCTTGTCATGAAGGTATTGAACCCATAAGGCAGCATGAGTCGAAAATGATGCAGGCAATATATAAAGAGGGCAGGAAAGAAGGTGACCCCAACGGCTGTGTTGTATGCCATTACGGTAATCCGGCGGAAGAAAAGAACAAAGATATTGCTCACAAAGATATGATCGTTCATCCCGGTTCGATGTGGACCAATGACCGCACTTGCGGAAAATGCCACGAAGACCACGTTTATAATCTGCACAGAAATCTTATGCAGACCGAAGCGGGAAAAATTCAGGGTGCCACCTGGGGCTGGGGTGCTTTGGAAGGATATGAAGTCAAATGGGGAAATTACGATATTGACGACCCTGACGGCCCCATACCCAAATGGGGAACAACGCAATACAAAGATTATATGCACAAGCTTATGAAGAAATATCCACAGGTCTTTCCCGAAAAACTGGCGGAGGTGCCCTCAACAGATACTTCTTCGCTCACGGAACATCCCGAGCAAGCTATTTTTACTTATCTCAGAGGCGAATGTCTTCGTTGCCACGTTGGTGTCAGAGGTAAGCAACGACGGGGTGATTATCGCGGAATGGGTTGTGCGGCCTGTCATATTCCTTATACCGACGAAGGTTTTTACGAAGGAAATGACCCTACTATCCCGAAAAACCAACGCGGTCATCTTCTTGTTCATTCGATTCAGTCATCGCGAAAAGCAAAGGTTAAGGTCAACGGAAAGACATATTCCGGTATTCCTTCGGAGCAGTGTACAACCTGTCATAATCGCGGAAAGCGTATTGGAGTTTCCTATCTCGGAATGATAGAATCAGCTTACGACACTCCCTGGAATGACAACGGAAGTAGTGAACCGAAATTGCACGGAAAAAGGTATCAGTATATCAAAGATGATGTCCATCATCAGATAAAAAGCCGTGATGGCAATCCCGAAGGCAATTTGCTTTGTCAGGATTGCCACACAACAATTTCGATGCACGGCAACGGAAATATTGACGGAACAACACTTGGAGCCGTCGAGATAGAATGTGCCGATTGCCACGGCACACCGGAAAAATATCCCTGGGAGCTACCTTTGGGATTTCAGGATGAATTCGGCATGGAAACAGGTAACACTCCGAGAGGTGTGACGGACAAATTGCTTGATGTGCAAAAGGATTTTTCGACAATTTACGATCCTGAAGACGGTTATCTGCTTTCGGCAAGAGGCAATCCTCTCGGAAATGTCGTCCGCGAAGGTAATGACGTTATTGTTCATTCTGCTAACGGATTGGATTTTGAAGCACCGACCCTTAAAAAACTGAATGAAAATAATTCGTGGAAACATCCTGAAAAAGCTGTTACGGCAATGGTTAAAATCGGTGAGCATATTGAAAAGATGGAGTGCTATGCCTGCCATGCAACCTGGGCTCCGCAATGCTACGGTTGCCACGTTCAGGTTGACTTCTCCGATAATAAAAGCACCCTTGACTGGATTAAGGCAGGAAAAGCACACCACGCCAACGGCGAAACGGCGGAATCGCAAAATAAAACGGAAAAAGAAATGATTCCGGGAAAATCAAGGGAAGGCCGCACCTATGTCAGGTGGGAAGATCCCGTACTCGGCGTTAACGGAGAAGGCAGGGTAACACCCATAATCCCCGGTTGTCAACAGATAACCACAGTTATTGACAATGACGGCAAAACACTGGTTTCAAATAAGATATGGCGTACACCCCCCGGAATGGAAGGTGGCGGAGAAAAAGGTCAGCGCGGCATTGATATGACTCCGGCACAACCTCATACCATTAGCGCCGAGGCAAGAGAATGTGCCTCGTGCCACACAAACCCGAAAGCTCTCGGTTACGGTGTCGGCGACGGAAGATATATGACCGGTTACACAAAGGACAGATACGAGGACTTGAAAGATGCAAAAGGGAATAATTTGAGTAAACATTCCCGTCCGCAAATACCTAAAATAGAAGACCTGCCCATGGACTTGTCGCAGGTGGTTACGCGCGACGGAAAGCAACTTCAAACCGTTGGACATCACTGGCCTCTTTCCGGACCGCTTTCGCAACATACACGCGAAAAAATGGAACGTGCCGGAGTTTGTATCTCCTGCCATCAGGATGTTCCAAACGGAACCCTGTTCACCAAAGCCATTGCCGCTGCCGGTGAAATGCTCGGAATGATACCGCACAGCGACCACGAACATATGAAACTTCTGAATGATGATATTAAATGGGCTGCAATGACAAGAATTGTATTCCCGCTTTTGATTATTTTGTTGTTGATAATGGGATTTTGGATTTGGAAATTGAAGAGGAGGTAAGATCGCTCTTTGACTTCGTTCAGAGTGTCGAGACTGTCAGGCTGAGCAAAGTCGAAGCCTGATTCTATATCATAAAAATTAAAATGGCAGGAATATACATTCACATACCGTTTTGCAAACAGAAATGCAACTATTGCAATTTCTATTCACTGGCATCTGTCAAATACAGAGATGTTTTTGTTGACGCACTTTTAAAAGAGATGGAAATACAGAAGGATTACCTTTCCGGCGAACATATTGAAACCGTCTATTTCGGAGGTGGTACGCCTTCATTATTAGATGCCGGTGAAATAGACAAAATTATTGAGAGGCTCTCAAAATATCACAGGATAATATCATCTCCCGAAGTTACAATCGAAGCTAATCCCGATGATATCTCAAGGCAAAAAATCAAGGAATTACTACATACACCCGTTAACAGATTCAGTATCGGAATCCAGTCTTTTTTTGATGACGACCTTAACTATCTCAACCGCGTTCACTCCGGCAGCGAAGCTGAAAAATCGGTAATATCCGTCCTTGATGCCGGATATAAAAATGTTACTATTGACCTGATTTACGGTATCCCGACTTTAACAGATGACAAATGGGGAAAAAATATCGAAAAGTTCCTGAATTTTCAAATCCCTCATCTTTCATCTTATGCTTTAACGGTAGAGCCGCAAACAGCCCTTGATGTTTTGATAAGAAAGGGTAAAATGGAAAATGTTGATGAAGAAAAAGCAGTTCGTCATTTTAAAATCCTTATGGATGCTATGAAAAATGAAAACTATATCCATTATGAAATCTCAAACTTTGCAAAAGAAGGTTTTTATTCAAAGCATAACACAAGTTACTGGCAGGGGAAAAAATATCTTGGTCTCGGTCCGTCGGCACATTCGTTCGACGGAAATAGCAGACGATGGAATATTGCCAACCTGAACAAATACATTGAGGGAATGAAAAAAGGTGGAAAAATTGTGGAACAGGAAATTCTCACCTTGGAACAAAAATACAATGAATATGTAATGACATCTTTGCGGACAGTATGGGGAACAGATATAAAATATATTGAAGATACTTTTGGAAAGAATATTACAAGCCACTATATTAAAGAGATACGGAAGCATATCAATGCAAAAAATGTAATTTGCAATAATGGCATTTACAGGCTGACAAAAAAGGGGAAACTTTTTGCCGATGCAATTGCATCCGATATTTTTTATATCGGTTGATAAAATAGATTTGTATTTAAGAAATTAAATATTACTTTTGTTTTTTTGTAAAAATTACTAAAAAGAATGGAGGAGAAGAATCTGATACTAATTGCACTGATTGTTCTATATATTGTAATTGTTTTTCTTTTTTCAAGAATCGGGAAAAATCGTGAGATAGGCTCACGCAAACTTTTTTGGAGAAGCCTTTTTTTAACACCGGTTCTCGGACTTGCCTTCTATTTCAGTTCCGGACACCGTAAGATGATACCCTATACGGAGCGTAAATATAAATGCGAAAGATGCGGATACGTTTTCAGTGAAGAATTTGAATATTGCCCCTTTTGTGAAAAAGAAGGTTTTAAACAGGAATTATCTCCTGTTAAGCAGTTTATGACATAGGGTAAGTTGAGACGCACGGCCGTGCGTCTCTATCTATTATTCAAATATTACTTTTCTGCTGATTGTCTCCCTTCCCGCCATTACCTTCACAAAGAATATTCTTCCTATTGAATTTACCGGTCTCCATCTGAATTGATTTAATCCTTGCTTTATATTTCCCTCAAAGATGGTTGCAATTTTTTTACCTCCAATATCGAATATCTCCACTTTACCTGCAACATTTTTTCCACACTCAAAGGAAATATTTACAAATTCCTTGAAAGGATTCGGATAAATGCTTACTTCACCAATATTCACATCAGAAATTTCCGGTTTCACGGAAGTATAAATCGTATCCTGATTCAAGTCATAACTGTACATCGAACGCCCGAAAGTTGCGGCAACCAGTTTTCGAGTGTCATTGTGAAGAGTAAAATCACAAATAACAACATTGGGCAGGTTTGTCCCCATAATGTTCCAGGTTGCCCCGAGATTCCTTGTGTAAAAAGCTCCGGCATCGGTTGCAATATACAACACCGAATCATATTCCGGATCTATAATAATATCATTTACAGGAACTTCCGGCAGATTCCCCGAAATATCCGTCCAGTTTTCACCCAGGTCTGTTGTCCTGAAAACGTGAGGCAAATATTCGTTATACCTGTATCCTGACAGCGTGACATAAGCTGTTTGTTCGGAATGAGGGTCGGCGGCAACCCTTGTGACCCATCGGACAGGAAGTTCGTCCGAGATTTTTGTCCACTCATTACCGTTTTTAACCCAAACATTTCCATCGTCGGTACCGGCATAAACTATTTCGGGATTAAGCGGAGAAACGGCAATTGTTGTTACGGTTCCGAAGGTCAGGTTTCCGCCGCCTGAACCGTTGGAAAGGTCATTGCTGATTGCGGTCCAGGAAACTGCCCTGTTCGTTGATTTGTAAACTTTTTGCGTACCGAAATAGAGAATTTGCGGGTTTGAAGGATCAAAAACCACGGGTGTATTCCAGTTGTTACGGTCGGAATAGCTGATACCGTTTGTTGCTCCGGTAAAAGAGCTGCCGCCGTTTGTAGAACGTCCCAAACCTCCGTACTGCGATTCGGCATACACATAGTTGTTATCTTCGGGGTCAACCAATACATAAAAGCCGTCGCCACCATATATTGATTCCCAGTCGCCCCAGTTTCCGGTCATCGTTCTGTTTGTTCCGTTATCCTGTGCCCCGCCGTAAAGTCGCTGAGGATATTGATTATCAATCTCACCGGTATAGAACTGTGTTATGGGCAGTGTGTTTTTCTTTGTCCACGAGTTACCACCGTTTTGTGAAATATAAAGTCCGCCGTCATTACCAAGAACAAGTAAATTGTTATTTTCGGGATGAATATAAAGTTCGTGCTGGTCAACATGAACGTTATAACCCGAAACATCGTTCCAACTTATTCCTCCGTTGGATGTTTTATAGAGTGTAAATGCAATGGCATAAGCAATATCTGGGTTTACAGGATCAACTTTTATCCTTCCGAACCACCAGCCATAAGACTGATATTGAATACTGCCGTCGTCGGCCTGTATCCACGAATCTCCTCCGTTTTGAGTTTTGTAGATACCTTTGAAGTAACCTGTTTTGTCGGCATAAATAGCATAAAGAATATCAGGATTGGATTTTGATATATCAATTCCTATGCGACCGTTGTTTGACATTGGCAGTCCTCCAGAAAGTTCTGTCCAGGTGTCGCCTCCGTTTTCGGTTTTATATATTCCGCAGGTTGGGCCGCCGTAGCTTCTTCTGTCGGGACGACGGATACGCTCCCACATTGCGGCATAAACGATATCCGGATTATTGGGATTTACGGCAAGGTCAATGGCACCTGTGGAATCCGAAACGAACAATACCTTTTCCCAGGTATCGCCGCCGTTTTGCGATCTGTAAACGCCACGGTCGGGAGAATTACCAAACAGACTACCCATTGTCGCAACATACACAATATCAGGATTATTTGCATTGACAACGATCCTACCGATACTACCGCTTTCCGGCAAACCTGCATACTCCCAGTTATCTCCTCCGTCAATTGATTTGTAAATGCCGACACCGTCATAAGCAAGAGAGCCACCGCCGGCATTGGCTTCTCCCGTCCCGACATACATTATCTCTTTATTTGAAGGAGCTATGGCAATATCACCAATCGAAAGGCTAAGAGCATCATCGAAAACCGGAGTCCAGGTGTTTCCGGCATCTTCCGATTTAAAAACTCCACCGGAAGCCGCTCCAACAAAAATGGTCTGCATATCATCGGGATACATCTCAACATCGGAAATGCGGCCTCCGATATTTGTGGGGCCTGCAAATTCCCATAGTTTATCTTCTTTGGTTGCAGACTGCTTTTTCATCTCCAAACTTTGCTTCAAAGCTTTCAAATATACATCGTGAGGGATTTGCCCGGTGGGAAATGCCCTTTGACGGAAAAACCAATCGTTGGGAGATTGATCTTTTTTATGAGATTCATTTCCCGAATTAAACGGATAAAGTAAAAAGAAAAGAGCTGAAAATATTGCGGAAATCAGAATAATAAATTGCTTTTTCATAGGATTTATTATAAAAATGGAAATAAAGAGAATAATAAATTTTGTCTGTAAAAATTTTTTTCATTAATTTGTAAAATATTTATACCAAAGACACTACATTATATGAAAAAGTTGCAGATTCTAATCCTTTTTGTTTTTATTTCATTTTTCTCCACGTCATTGTTGGCGGATGAATCCAATCTGAGTAAAGGTTGGGAATTTTTCAAAACAAATGACTACATAAAAGCCCGTGAATATTTTACTTTAGCGGCAAATGAAGATAACCCGTCGGTTGTGGCTGAGGCAAACCTTGCTATGTCGCTTATGGCAAGTGTAGATGAAAAACCGGAGGATGCCTTTTCCTATTTTCAAAGGTTTTATAAAGCTGAAAAAGAACCTTCCTCATACCTTTTTGCTTTGTGGTACACCGAAAGTATTAACGGAAAATACGGAGCTGCAAAAGGTAAAGAACAGGTTGAATTTTTTAATGACATTGCAAATTCCACTTCGATAAATGAAACCATGCGGGTATCTGCAAATTTTGTCCTCGGGAAGCATTATGAGGCTACAAATAATTTTTCCAAAGGCAATGATTTTTTCCTGAATGTGGGAGCAATAATGCAGTGGCAGGCCGTCGGAGAGTTTGAAAATATTTCCGGGTCGGGTTTAGATAAGGATTTTCCGCCCATTCATCAGGCAAAGCCTGATAATACTTTCAAAAATAAATACGGAGCGGATATTCACTGGATTGATATTAACAAAACCCTTCCCGGGCGCTGGATCCGTTTTCCTCATCATTTCTATACCGATAATTCCATCATTTTTGCACAGACTTTTTGTGAAAGCCCTGTAGATCAGGAGGTAATAATAAGAATAGGAACATCCGGCTCACTCAAGCTCTGGTGCAATGACAAACTGATGTTCAGCGAACCCAAAGAAAGAAATAACGGTATTGACACATACTCTTTCAGTGCAAAACTTTATAAAGGATTTAACAGAATACTGATTCAGGTAGGCACAAGCGAGATTACAAATTCCAATTTTCTGATGCGGGTTACGGATGAATCGGGTAAAAATATTGACGGCTTGACATTCGGCACACAATTCAATCAATATCCGCAAGAGCAGGATTTTCAAAGTACATCGTATCCGTTATTTGCAGAAGAATATTTTAAAAAAATGATGGAGCAGCATCCCGACAAACTTGTATATCAGTTAATGCTTGCAGAAACATATTTGCGAAACGACAAGAAATATGAAGCACGTAAAATCCTTACAAAAGCACTTGACAAATCTCCGGACTGCTCTTATATCATTTCAAAACTTACGGAAGTTTATTTGAGAGAAGACAACTCAACCGAGTATTATCTTGCTCTTGACAAGATGAAAAAGGTTGACCCCGATAATCCTGCGTCCCTCATTTTACTGTTCAATGATGCTATGGACGAGGATGATATTGATAAAGCAAAAGAGATACTTGAGCAATACAAAAAAGTTAGAGGGGAAGATAGCTTTTGGTATGGAAAAATGATATCAATAGGTTTGAAAGAGGAACAGTATGAAGATGTTATTAAACTTGTTTATAAAGGTTATGAAAATTTCCCGGAAAATTCACAATTTGTTATATTGAAATTTAACATTGATAAGGCTTTAAAGAGAACAAGTACTCCTGAAGCCGTATTAAAAAAATATTTAAAAAAAAGGTATAATGATGATGTTTTAATGGCATTGGTTAATTATTACTTTGAAAATCGTAATCCTCCCAAAGCCCAATCATATTTTGATAAAGTATTGGAACATAATCCGACGGCTGTGGGATATTTAAAGTTAATGGGTGATCACTACTCCAAAACAGGAAGTTATATTAAAGCGATAAACTACTTCAAACAAGCTTCGGAAATAGCGCCTTTTGTAGGTGATTATTATAAAAATATTGCCAATTCCTACGAACAAATTAATGAAAATGAAAAAGCAATCGAATATTACAAAAAAAGTGTTGCATATAATCCCAACGATTACGACTCACGAAAAAACATAAGACGTCTTGAAGACAAACCCGATATTTTTGACTATTTCGACAAACCCGACGTCTATGAAATTTATAAAAACTCCCCCTCAGATTCCGATTATCCCGAAGATAACAGCCTTGTCTTGCTTGACGAAACACAGTCGGTTGTTTATTCGGGCGGCGGAAATGAGGAGAAAACATATTTTATGGTAAAGGTTTTCGATGCTACGGGCATTGACGACTGGAAAGAGTATGTTTTTTCCGTTTCCAATAATGAAAGGGTGAGAATTGATAAGGCGGAAGTATTGAAAAGTAACGGTAACAAACTTAAAGCCACGATAAATAATGATCATGTTGTTTTTGAGTCTCTTGAAGCAGGTGATGCCATTCTTGTAATATATAAAACGGAATATTATAACGGCAGCACGGTTATAAACCGTTTTTGGGGTAAGCATTATTTTCAAGGATTTTATCCCTATGTTATGTCAAAATATAGTCTGCTTGTAGAAAATGGTCGCAAATTCAATTATAAGGTAAAGAACTCTTCTCTGGAACCTGTTATTGAAGAAAAAGACGACTTCACTTTATACACGTGGTCGGAGAAAAATATGGAGGCAATAAGATACGAATCGTTTATGCCGTCGCTTGAGGATTTCGGTGAAATCTTATATTATTCTAACTATGATTCCTGGAATGATATATCTAACTGGTACTATGACGTTTACAGAAACAAAAGCAATCCCGATTTTGAAGTTAAAGAAGTTGCAACCGGACTTTTCAAGGACAAACGGGATATCTCCGATTATGAAAAGGCAAAGATCATTTACAACTATATTGTAACCAATATCAGGTATATTTCCGTTCCGTTTTTGCAAAACGGCATAATACCGCAAAAGGCTTCGGCAGTTATAAATAAGAAAATCGGTGATTGCAAGGATGTATCCACCCTTTTTGTTGCACTCTGCCGCGAAGTCGGTATTGACGGAAGTCTTGTTTTAATAAACACAAGGGATAACGGCGAAAATGAGATTTCCGTACCTATGATTGAGTTTAATCATGCCATTGCAAAAGCCACATTGAACGGAAAAGATTATTATATTGAACTGACAGCCGATTATCAACCATTTTCCACTTTCAGCTATTACCTTAAAAACTCTTTTGCACTCGAAGCGGGTGACGGGGATAAAGATTATAAACCCTTCCTTCTTGACCCTCCGACGCGGGCAAAAAATATTATTCGGCGCATAGGAACCGTTAAATTTGAAGGCAACAGTATGATTGTTAAAAAGAAAAATCTGAAAACAGGATATGATGCGGCAATGATGAGAAGTGGTTACCGTGACGAGGGTAACGAAAAAAGGAATAAAGATATTCAACAATCCATAAGTCTGAATTATCCGAGAGTAAAACTGATTTCCGTTGATTTTAATGAAAGTCTGATGGATAATTCCGATACTCTCACTTACTCTTTTTCATATAAAGTTGATAATGTCTTTTCAAAGATCAGCGATCTGTATCTTCTTAAGTTACCTCTCGAGTATATTCAGGAGTCGGCGGATTTTTTAAATACCGAAGACCGAAAATACCCCATAGAAATAGGAATGTATTTTGGATTTGAAAAGAATATGGAGACCGTTGATATTGAAATACCCGAGGGTATGCAATTGGCGGAGATACCGGAAAATTCAAACTTCAGTTGCCGGTATGCCGATTATTCCAAAGAGTTTATAAAGGAAGGTAATGTACTTCATTTAACTCAGAAATTCATTATTAAAAACGATTATGTGGCACTGGACGGATATCGGGATTTTAAGGATTTTATTGAAAATGTGGTAGAAGCCGATTCAAGGCAGATTGCATTCAAAAAGAAATGAAAAATCCTAATTCATAAATTTGCCGATTGTTTTAAACAGTTCGTTTGCATTAAGCGGTTTGGTAAGATAATCATCGCTGCCCGCAGCAAAGCTACGCTCTCTGTCTTCGGGCATTGCATAAGCGGTTTGTACAATAATGGGAAGGTCTTTACGGAATTTTTTAATCTCTTTTATGGCATTAAGTCCGTCAAGCACAGGCATTTTAATATCCATCAAAACAATATCAATATCTTCATTTTTCTGACATATTTCAACAGCCTCTTTACCATCTTTTGCCCATATCAGCTTTACATTTGTTCGTTGCAGTATTGCTTCAAGATATGTATAATTCAACACCGAATCCTCGGCAATAAGAATAACCTTATTATCCCAGTTGATCTCAGGTGTTTTCTCCTCAACTTTTTTCTCCACAACTTTTCCAGCAGCAAGAGTAACGGGAAGTTTCAACTTAAAAGTGGAACCCACACCTTCCTCCGACTCTACCGTAAGATCGCCGCCAAGCAACTCGGCAAGTTTTTTCGAAATGGCAAGTCCGAGACCGGTTCCTTTCCGTTCTTTATTCTGCGCTTCTTCAACCTGACCAAATCTTTCAAAAATCAGTTTCTGTTTTTGCTTTGGAATACCAATTCCGGTATCCTTAACATAAAATTCGATCTGGTTTTCTTCTTCAAGATTAAAACCGAGCTCAATGAATCCCTCATCAGTAAATTTAAGTGCATTGCCGAGCAGGTTGGATAACACTTGTCTTATCCTGCTTGGATCAGTGGAGATAGTAAAACCCTTATTTGTAACAGGCTTATTAAGTCTTAATTCAAGAGATTTTTTCCCGTTTTTATTCTTTATCTTCAGGAAGGTAGCATAAAGCTCGTCCATCAAATCACTAACATTACACTCCGTAAGATTTATCTTAATTTTACCTGCTTCTATTTTCGTTATATCAATAATATCTTCAATAAGATTCATCAAAGTATTACTACCCTGGGTAATATACCTGATAAACTCCTCTCTTTCTTCCTTCGACAATTCCTCATCGGACAATATTTCCGAGAACCCGATTATGGCATTCATCGGAGTACGTATTTCGTGCGACATATTAGCCAGGAACATTGACTTAAGCATATCGGCTTGTTCCGCCTTTTCTTTGGCTTCCTTTAATCTCTTTTCCGATTCAACAATTGCGGTGATGTCTCTAATATTAAACATCAAAGCTTCTTTACCCGAATATTGTATTTTGCTGGAGTGGATTTCAACAGGAATTGATTCTCCGCCGGATGAAACAATTAAACACCGTTTACTTTCCGGCTTTCCTTCAGTCCACAACGAAAAATCAACCTTGAACTCCTCTCTGTTTTCCTTTGGCACAAACTCAAAAATTGATTCCCCGATAAACTTGTCTTTTTCAACACCGTAAAGTTTGTAAGCGGCAGGGTTAGCATCAATAATTATCCCCTTGTAGTTCTGGACAACGATAGCATCCGGTGCCTCATAAAAAAGTGCTTTGAACCGCTCTTCGCTGTTACGCAATTCTTCTTCGGCAATTTTTCTGTCTGTAATATCCTTGTTACTTGCCCTGCGTCCGAGATATCTTCCGTCATCTCCATACACTTTCTGACAAATATGATTTATCCACTTAACCTTATTCTGCCGTGTAACTATTCTGTAATCAAATTCAAGTACCCTATCCAGTTCTTTTTCCTTAATGAGATGATTTTTAAATGACCCTGTATCATCCGGATGAGTTATCTCCACCAGTAAATCGGGGTTTTTAATAAATTCATCGGCACTGTATCCGGTAATTCGTTCCGAAGAAGGCGACATATAAACCATCTCTCCGTCAGGGCCTAACCAATATTCCCAGTTATAGGTAAAATCGGCAAGCGTTCGCATTTTCTCCTCACTTTTCCTGAAATCATCTTCTGCCTTTATCCTTTCGGTAATATCTCTGATGACTCCCTCTACACCAACAGGCTTTCCGGTTTCACTTCTAAGCAACTTTGCATTTAACGATGCAAATATCACCGATTTATCCTTTTTCAACAGTTTGATATCTCTATCCTCAACCATTCCGTTTTTAAAAAGAATCCGGTTTATTGAGGATAGTTCGGTAGCATCGAAATATAGTTTATCAACAGGCTCACCCTGTAATTCATCCGGGGTATAGCCTCCTGTTTTCTCTACCGAAGGGCTTATTTCTATGATTGTACCGTCAATATCAAGTTTAAAATAAACATCCTGGTATGATTCAAATATTCTTCTGTACTTTTCCTCGCTTGCACGAAGAGCATCTTCCACAAGATTTCTTTGCAAGGCAATTGAGCCGAACTTAATTATTGTTTCAATTGTTTCAGCATTACCGATCTGAACACCCTTCGGAAGGAATATCATTGCATTTCCAAAGACAACATTATCTTCCGCAAGGCCAATCATATATATATCACCAAGCTCGTCCAGATTTTTTACTTCTTTGTAAATAGCCCGCGGAAAGATAGTATTCCCAAGTTCAAAAAGACCATCATTGTACTTAAGTAATTTTCCGTATAAAAGATCTCTGAGCAGGTCGGCATTAACCTTTGTACCGAAACCGGTATGTTTTTCTGAAATAATCTTTTCAAATTTAACCTTCAATATCCCTTCCCCGGCAAGGTGTTCAATCTTTATCCGGCTGGTTATCCGGTCATAGGAAAGAATCACAATTACCGCCCCTTCAATCATTTCCAAAAGTTTCTCCCCAAGAAAACCGTAAACATCATCTCCGGGCTTAAGCTCGGCAAACTCCATAGATTTCTCCGAAAGCAATTCCAGACTTTTAAGGTATTGCTTTTCCTTTTCTCTTAAGTTTCTCTGAACGGTTATATCGCTTGCAAACGACAGTAGTGCCGGTTTACCTTCCCAGTCTATAACAACAAAATTACACTCAACCCATTTGATGTTCCCACTTTTATCAATAATCCGGAAAACAGTTTTTTCCGTATCTGAAGAACCGGCAAGTTTGTCGGAGGTAGCCTTATTGAAAATGCGATAATCATGCGGATGGATGAACTCATTAATAAGCGATATCTCAAGTTCATTCATACTACTATCAACAAGCCTGAGCATTCTCGAATTACAAAATTTAATATGACTGTCCTGAAGCACAAAAATTGCTTCACGGGCATTTTCGATGATAATTTTATATGCCTGCTTGCTTTTTATAAGGTCGCTTTCTATATTTTTCCTTTCGGTGATATCAATAAATGTAATGTTAAAACCCGTGAAGCGCTCATTCTTTAATATAGGCACAAAATGCAGTTCACTCCAACGGGTTTTACCGTCATTTGTCTTCCACTCAAGCTCAAACACTTCATTGGTGCGACTTTTTATGATAGTGTCAAGAATATTCTCATATCCGGAATAGTCTTCGGGAAGGAGAATCGGTAATTTGGAGAATTTTTTCCCAATAAAATCACTCTCATCAAAACCGGATATTTCAAGAAGGGTATTGTTTAAATAAGTTACTATTCCTTTTGAATTCAGTGAAGCCAATCCTTCAGGAGCCTTGTCAATAAAATTTTCAAATTTTTCGGATGTTAAAGCAAATTTTTCCTCACGGCTTACAGCCTCCGTTATATTTCTGAAAACCCCGACCACTAAAGTCGGCTTGTCATCCTCCGAAGGTAACGGTGAAAGATATACTTCCAGCCGCTTAACCCCGGCGGGTGTTTCAGGTCTGAGTCTGAACATTTCGGGTTTCTCGGTGTCGAAAACCTCTTCAATCTTGTTTTGCAATACAGCGGCGGATGCAGGTGGTAAAATCTCTTTTTGCAGTTTTCCCCTGAGTCTATCGGGTGACAGGTAGTTGAGATTGCTAAAATCAGGACTTCCCCAAACTTCAATATACTTCCCGTCCCTATTAAAAATAGCGATAAGTGTATCGGGCAAGGCCTGCAGGATATCTTCAAAAAACCTCACTTTACCCGATAATAATTTTTTATCAGGCACACCGGTTTTTTGTCCGACATCGGGATTAGCCAATCCCTTTTCACGGTTCTCTAAATTTTTTTCATTAATGTCTTTCACAGACATAATAATTTACCTCTTATTTTACCAAAAGCACACTATTTTCATTCTTTCAGAATCAAATAAGCACTTCACTTGATTTGCTGTTTATCTCGGCATAAAGCTCCCTCTATCAAAGCTTTATAGCTAAAATACTTAAGAAAAAACACTCTTTTTTCTTTAATAACAGCCGCAAGTTATATAATATTTTTCTAATAAAAAAATATTAAGTAAAGAATTGGAATAATTATTCCGATAATTGTAAGAATTGCACCCCGTCTTTTTATACCGTTTTTACCCCGGATAATAAAAAGTCCTGTTATGGCCAATATAATTAATGCACCGGCAAAAATATCGGAAAACCATGTCCACCATTTTCCCGGATTATAGTGTAAAAAATTAACTGCGTGAAAAACGGGTCTTCGGTGAATGTTTTCCAAAACACCATTTCCCGACTGAAGGTCAACCACCAGGTTTCCGCCGTCAAGGAAGACTTTTAGCCTTGTCCCGCCCGGAAAATAATGTTTTTTGTAATTATCTTCCTCCCCAAACTGTTTGAGCATGTTCAAAATTGTCTGTTTGCTGATCTCGTTTTTGTTTGCCGGCAGGTTAACATGTACATCTTTTGATTTAATGACATAGTTCGGATTCCAGTCGTTAATATGATTTATCGCTATTCCGGACAGTGCATAAATAACAGTCATAGCAAAAAAGATATACCCAAGATCGCGATGGATAGCGCGATTCCATTTCCTCCATTTAATTTTCATCCGAAAAAATTTTACACAACAAAAAAAAGGTCAGGAAAAATAACCTGACCTGCCAAGAAATTATTTATCTTCCTTAGTCGGAATAACTTCATATTCAACACAATCCACAGAATAAAAAGAAAGATGATCTTTCCCTGATTCGGCAAGCATCTTTCTCAGATTTTTTATCTGGTTCATACTCTCTTCCGCTTCGTTATCCTCTTCCTTTTCTTTTCCCTTTTCGTGGTTTCCCATGTGTAGGTTTTTTGAACTTTCGATCTCTTTTTGAACATCGGCTTCCCATTCGTCGAGATAGGCTTTGTCAATTACTTTTTCATTAACCACACCCACAACTTTAACTTCGCTTCCTTCGAGGCTTGCGTCAAAGCTGGAAATATTTTCACCCGATTCAACCTTTAAGGATGCATCCGAATTTTCGTCAACGAGAAACATCCGTTTTCCGCCATGTTTACAAGTGTGATCCACTATCCCGGTAAAGACGATTTGTTTCCCGACAAGGTCACTCGCTTTATCGCTGAATTCGGCAAGTGTAACGGCAACAGGAGCTTCCGAAACCTGCTTGTCAGTAGAGGTTTCCGTTGTTGCACTGTTTTCTGAATTGTTGCAGGCTGCAAGCATTGATGCAGCAAAAAGCAAAAAGAATAATTTTTTCATATTTAAGAATGTTATTTTGTAAATATTTTGCATAATTATTAAATTTTTTTGAATCCCGGCCTATTTTTTTGACATTTTCAGAAATGATATTTCCTTATCGGTTAAGTACCTCCATTTACCCCTCGGAATATCCTTTTTTGTAAGACCTGCAAAAGCAACCCTGTCCAGCTTTTCAACCCTGTATCCAAGGGATTCGAAAATACGTCTCACAATCCTGTTGCGTCCCGAATGGAGTTCAATACCAACCTCTTTTTTATTATCCGAATCGGTTACAAAAGCAATTGCATCAGCTTTAACGAAACCGTCATCCAGCATAAATCCTTCGGCAATTTTTAACATATCATTCTTCGACACTCTTTTGTCCAAAACTACATGATAAACTTTCTTGATTCTATGTTTCGGGTGTGTCAATCGTTTGGCTAAATCACCGTCATTTGTGAATAAAAGCAAACCGGTTGTGTTTTTATCAAGTCTCCCGACAGGATAAATTCTCTCTTTGCAAGCATTTTTAACCAATTCCATAACCGTTTTCCGGTTTCCGGGATCATCTGTTGTTGTAATAAAACCTTTCGGTTTATTTAACAAAACATAATATAATTTCTCCCGTCTAAGAGTTTGATTTCCATATTGTACTTTGTCACCGGGAGCAACCTTGGTACCAAGTTCGGTAACTGTTTTCCCGTTAATTCTGATTACTCCCGATTCAATAAGCTGATCAGCATCCCTTCTTGAACAAATACCGGCATTCGCTATAAATTTATTCAGCCTTATCATCCCATCCGGCGAAAATTTCCCTTTATCATTAGTTTTTTCAACCTTTTTTCGTACCCCACCGGTATATTTTTTCTTCAAATCACTCTTTTTTCTATTATCTTCCCGCCTGTTATTTCGTGTCATAATTATATTTTTAAACTTTTGCAAAGATAAGTAATTCAATTATTTATTAAATTAATATCTCTCTTTTTTTATTCATATAAAAAACAAATCGGGAATTGGAGCCGAATAAAAAAAAATTTTTTTTAAAAACTCTTGACTTTTTAAAAAGAAATTGTACATTTGTACAATCAAAATCTGCGAAGTTTGAAAATTAAAATTATGTATTAAAACTACTTCTTATCAAAATATAGCGTTATGAAAAAACTTATTACTTCAGTCCTGATCGTCCTGTTTTTCACAGCAAGCCCTTTTGTGTCAAATATATTTGCGGATAATCCGCCTGATCCGGGTTCCGGAGGTCCCGGAGGAGGAGACCTTCCTGTTGGCGGAGGAGCGCCGATTGGCGGCGGACTAATAGTTATGTTGGTAATGGGTGCGGCATACGGAACCAAAAAGACATTTTTCCTTAATAAGGAGGAATAATTAATTATCAGATGTATTTATTAATAGCTTTACATTTCATTGGGAGGTGTAAAGCTTTTTTATTGCGATATGGCAGCTAAAAAAGTTTATGTGGTCTGGAAAGGAAATACCCCGGGAATATACCAAACCTGGGATGAATGTAAAAAGCAAATCACAGGCTATCCAAATCCGGTTTTTAAATCATTCAAAGATAAAGAGCTTGCCGAAAAAGCTTTCAGAGAGGGAAGCGAAAACTATATCGGTATGGATGAACGTATCCTCAACTTTACCGATGACAAACGTAAACTTGTGGGAAACCCCGTTGCAAACAGCTTGTCGGTTGATGCCGCCTGCGCAGGAAACCCGGGAGTACTGGAATACAGAGGCGTTTATACAAGCTCCGGAAGAGAAATATTCAGACAAGGACCGTTTCCGGAAGGAACAGTCAATATCGGCGAATTTCTTGCACTTGTCCATGGTTTGGCATTGCTAAAACAAAAAGGTAGTAAAATCCCGATTTATTCCGATTCGCGTACTGCTATAAGCTGGGTCAAAAAGAAAAAAATCAAAACAAACCTTCGGCGCCGGCCAAAAAACGAAAAACTTTTCCAAATGGTGGACAGAGCTTTGGTATGGTTGAAAAATAACGATTTCCCAAATGAAATCCTGAAATGGGAAACAAAATACTGGGGTGAAATTCCTGCCGACTTCGGAAGAAAATAGTACTTTTGCATCCCCATAATGTTAAATATGTACTATGAACAGACTATCTTTTAATTTTATTTTTTATTTTCAACTATTATTATGGCCTGCTTTATTATACGGCCAAATACCTCCGGGATACTACGATCCGGCTGCGGGCTTGAGCGGAACACCTTTGCAGTCGGCCTTGCACGATATTATTGATAACCACACGGTCAGGTCGTACAGTCAACTGTGGACAGACTTCCAAAGCACCGATGCAAAATCCAACGGAAAAGTGTGGGATATCTATTCCGATGTTCCGGGTGGAACACCTCCGTATGAATACACCTTCGGCGGTGACCAATGCGGTACATATTCCCAGGAAGGTGACTGTTACAACAGGGAACATACTTTTCCCAAAAGCTGGTTCGGAGGGGAGGTTTCTCCGATGTATTCAGACCTTTTTCAGGTTATGCCCGCCGACGGATTTGTGAATAGCCAGCGAAGTAATTACCCGTACGGAGAAGTGGGTTCTTATACCTGGATTTCACAGAACGGAAGTAAACTGGGCAGTTGTATATACCCGGGTTACAGCGGCACCGTATTTGAACCCATTGACGAATACAAAGGTGATGTGGCTCGTAACTATTTCTATATGGCAACACGCTATTACGGTGAAGACGGAAGCTGGCCCGGTAGCGATATGGTTGACGGAAGTCAGCTTAAAGAATGGGCTAAAAATATGCTCGTTGAGTGGAGTAATAACGACCCTGTAAGCCAAAAAGAAATAGATAGAAACAATGCTATTTACAATCTTCAAAATAACAGAAATCCGTTTATTGATCACCCCGAATATATTGGATTGATATGGGGCGACGGTCTTGCCACGGAACCCGCTTACCAGGCTACAGACTTTGCAGCACAAAACATAACGCTCACCTGGACGGATGCAACAGGCACCTATCTGCCGGATGCTTACCTTATCAGAATGAGCGACAGCGGATTCGATGCGATTGCAATTCCCGTTGACGGAATCTCAGTTTCCGATGACTTCTGGAACCTGAACGTGAACTACGGAGTCGAAAATTGTATGTTCGACAATCTGGAACCGAACACAACTTATTACTTTAAAATATTCGGCTATTCCGGCTCTGGCACTTCCATAGATTATAAAACAGATGGAAATATAATGCAGGTAAGTATTACGACAAGCAATTAATTATACAATTAACTGACAAACAAACTATGAAACAATATAAGCTACTAATTATTATATTATTAACCGCAATATCTTACACGGGATTTAGTCAGGAAACAATATTCAGCAACGGCTGTTCCGACTTACCTGCCGGTTGGGTTAATGAAGGAATACAACAATCAGGCTATTATTTGATAACCGACGGCGAATATGTTATAAGTCCCGCTTACGATCTGAACGGATACTCCGGCCTTCAACTAACCTCCAACCTGAGGTCATACGGCTCGGGTACGGCACCCGAATGCACAATTGAGATTTCAACAGACGGTGGAACAACCTGGAACGGAGGAACGCATATAATATCCGGCATTCCGAATAGTTATACAGATTTTGTATGGGATATCGGCATTGTTTCAAGTACGAATGTCAGGTTAAGATGGTCTAAAACAGACGGAACAAGAGATTTGAGGATAAATGATCTTGTTCTAACCGGTAATTTGTCCGGTCCTGCTCCGGTAATCTCCGTTAATCCTGATACATTATCAGGATTCGCATATTACCAGGGAAACGGACCTTCAGACGAACAATCATTTTCCGTAAGCGGAACCGATTTAACCGACAACATAACTCTGTCAGCTCCTGCACATTTTGAAATATCTTTAACCTCAACTTTCGGATTTACAAACATCATAATTCTGACGCAAACCGGTGGTACTGTTTCATCAACAACAATCTTTACCAGAATGAAAGCCGGATTTTCCCCCGGTAGTTACAATGAAGATATAACAGTCTCTTCAATTGATGCTACAGATGTTTTTGTAAATAACAACGGAAC
>JALSSR010000207.1 GCA_026984135.1 Bacteroidales bacterium | reverse complement strand
ATTCTGACGCAAACCGATGGTACTGTTTCATCAACAACAATCTTTACCAGAATGAAAGCCGGATTTTCCCCCGGTAGTTACAATGAAGATATAACAGTCTCTTCAATTGATGCTACAGATGTTTTTGTAAATAACAACGGAACCGTTTATCAAACAGCAGCTTCTACCATCCTGCCATACAATGAAAATTTCGATGCTGACCTGGGAAACTGTTATGTTTTCAGTGTTTCGGGAACCACAAAAGAATGGATATATGCATCGGATTTGGGGAACGGTTTTGCCGAAATGAACGGTTATAATTCAGGTGACACGGAGGAAGACTGGTTAATTCTGCCGGGTATTGACTTTGATAATTACTCAGACGAATCAATGGTGTTTGAAACCTGGTACAGATATGGAAGTGATGATGCTACAAACTATCTAAAGCTTTTTTATTCTGCCGATTATCCGGGAACAGGTGATCCTTCAGGATTTAACTGGACAGAACTGTCCTTTGTACATCCCTCTGCTACAGAGGTTTGGACAGGCTCAGGGACAATTGACCTTTCTGGTATAACGGGAACATCAGTTTTTATTGGTTTCAAATACAGATATGAACCGGGAAAATATAGAAAATGGAGAGTTGACAATATTTCTATTTCCGAACCTCCGGTTATTAACCCGGGTTCTTTTGCAGCTACTGCAGTTTCCAGTTCAGATATAAATCTCAGTTGGGTGCCGAATGGAAACAATGATAATGTAATGGTTGTCTGGACTTTAGACGGCAATTTCGGCACTCCGGCAAATGGGACAACTTACAACACAGGTAACACTATTCCGGGAGGAGGAAATGTGATTTACCTTGGAAACGGAGTCTCATTTATTCATTCAAACCTAACCCCTTTGACACATTACTTTTATAAGGTCTGGTCTGTTGACGGAAGCACAGTATATTCATCAGGTATTTCTGCAGATGCCATTACATTTGCCCACGAACCTGATAATAATCCCACAAACCTTGTTGCTTCAACAAATACCGAAAATTCAATAATTGTCTCATGGACAGATGCCGCTGATGCGGAACATTATCTTTTGAAAGGGTCCGACAATGATTACACTGCCATAATAAATCCTGTTGACGGTACACCTGAAAACAACTCCCAACTTGTCCAAAATGTTGATCAGGGCATTGAAACACATACATTTGCCAGCCTGACACAGGGAACAAGGTATTACTTCAAAATATTCTCGTACAACGGTACCGGAGCTCTTGTAAACTACAAAACCGACAATGTTCCGCAAGCCGATGCCGAAACAAAGCCGGGATATGTTCCCGCCGTTTTTATTTCGGAATATATTGAAGGAAGTGGTTATAACAAGGCTATTGAGATATACAACGGTGAAGATCAGCCGTTTGACCTTTCCTCTCTTACGGTTAAGTTATACACCAACGGTGGTATTACTCCCGCGGAAACATGGACAGGTACGGGTAACCTTAAAAGCGGAGAAACATATATTTTGTCAAACGGCTCCGCAGGAAGTATAGTTGCAAATAAAAGCAATGAAATTTCGGGAGTTACAAACTTCAATGGAAATGATGCCATAGAACTGCTTTACAACTCAATGGTGATTGACAAAATAGGAGTTGTCGGTGAGAACTCCGAATGGAGTGTGGCCGGAATTTCAAGTGCGACAAAAGACCACACACTGGTCAGAAAACTTTCCGTCACCACGGGAAATACCGACTGGGCAGTTTCGGCAGGAACGGACGCCAACAATTCGGAATGGATTGTTTTCAGTCAGGATCATTTTTACAATCTCGGGGTTTTCGGTACCGGATGGACAGGAGTTGTTAGTCAGGAGTGGGAAAATGCAGGAAACTGGGATGTCGGAATTCCCGTTTCAACAACAAATACTCTTATAAACGGATTTGTTGCAACAATGCCCGAGGTCAACAATGACGGAACCCTGCCGGCACAGTGTAACGACCTCATTATTGAAGCCGGTGCTTCGTTAAATATTAATCCCGGAAAGGCAATGACTGTGTACGACAGTATTTCAAATAACGGTTCTTTGGTAATAAAATCCGATGCCGGAGCAACCGGCTCATTGATTGAAGATTCTCCGGTTACGGCACAAGTGGAACGTTACATTGAGCAGGATAAATGGCACTTTATCTCAACACCCGTTGATGACGCAAACACATCCGTTTTTGCAGGGTTATATCTGAAATACTGGGATGAACCGCAGGAGGTATGGAAATATGTTTTAAGCCCTGACTCAACTCTCTCAACGGATTTGCAGGGCTATGAAATATGGTCGGATGATGCCGCAACGGGAAACGCAACAATTACATATTCCGGAATACTTAATACAGGAAGCAGAACAATTTTTTTGACAAATACTCCCGGAACACCAAATGTTACGGATTATTCGGGATATAACCTCATTGGAAACCCCTACCCTTCCGCAGTAAACTGGAATAATAACGACGGAAACGGCTGGACGAGAACAAACATTGATTTTACATTCTGGATATGGAATCCCGTGGCAGGCAACTACGGAAGCTATACCAAAGGAAATCCCTTGGGAACAAACGGCGCAGACAGCATAATTCCTGCACAACAGGGATTTTTTATAAAATGCAACAACAGTGTGGGCGGCTCATTATCGGTTGATAATGCCGCAAGGATACATTCGGCAAAGGATATAATGAAATCGGGTCAAAATGCTACCTTTCTCACACTCAAAGTATCCGGGAACGGTTTTAGTGATGAGACGGTCATAGCACTGAATGAAAATGCTTCGGCGGGCTATGACCCGGGAACCGACGGGATCAAACTTTTCGGGATTGAGGCTGCACCGCAAATTTATTCCGTAACGCCTGATAACTATGACCTTTCCGTTACTGTTCTGCCCGATAATGAGACCCGGCCCGTTGCGGTATATCTTGAAACCGGGCAGGAAGGAGTATATGTTTTGCAAATTGATAATATTTCCGGATTTGAAGAAAACAGCCTCTATTTTGAAGATTTGAAAGAGGGTGTAGTATCAGGTATCTCTCCCGGATTTGCATATAAATTCACCGCATCACCCGGAGATGAAACGGCAAGATTTCTCATACACCTCTCCGGTACCGATTCTTCGCCTGAAAAGGAAGAAGACTCAAAACCTATGGATATTTCGGTTTATTCATTTGGCAAAACCATTTATATTAAATCCGCTGAAACATTAACCGGCAGAGTAAAGATAACAGACCTTACCGGAAGAGTTGTTTTGGATGAAAAAATTGAGAATACCACCTTCGATAAATTTGATCTTAGCGGATTTAACGGCTACTATATTGTTACGGTAATATCAAATGCAGGAGTGGAAACAAGCAAGGTTTTCATAAGATAAGAGTTACATAAGTTGTTTCAAAAGCAGTTTGCCAATTATTAATCTAACACTCGATAAATCAGAAAATAAATACCATAATTCCCCTCTTGAAAGGGGTGTAGGGGTGTGTTATATAATTAATAACATTTATCTTCTGATTTATAGCTGATTAAAATGATTTTGTCCATTTAACTTTTAACAACTTGATACGAGACTAAATAAAAATAATATAAAAGTTTTCAACATTTTAAAAAATACTATTATATAGCATAAATATTTGTTACTTTAGCTGCCCGTTTTTTAAATTTATCTTAATATTAAGATAACATTAATGATAGATTGAAACGGTTTCTTTGCAAAAATTTAAGTTTAATATATTAATAATTAAAAATTTACGATTATGAAAAAGATTACTATTTTAATGGTTTTAGCCTTTATGATTTACGGCTTTAACGGTTGGGGACAGAATATTGTTTCCAACGGAGACTTTGAAAGTTGGACTGGTGGGACCCCCGACAGTTGGACAACTATTGACGGAGGTATTACCGTTACCGAAGAAACAACAATAATACACGGCGGCAATAGTTCAGCATCAGTTGATGTAACAACAGGAAGTCAGTCAAACACAGACTTTAGGCAAAACGTTAATGTGATTAATGGACATAATTATTCCGTATCTGTATGGATTTATCACACCGAAGGACATATGAAGGCAAGACTTTATGTTGACGGATATCTAAATTATTCTGACAATACCATTACCGGAAGTTGGCAGGAAATGACATCTAGTTATACAGCATCTTCTACAGGATCAATATCAATAGGATTAAGATTTTATGATCAATCGGGATTTGATGGTGACGAAATAGTTTATGTAGATGATTATGTTATAACTGATTTATCCGGAGGAAACACTCCTCCCTCAATCACGAACATAACCCAAACACCAACTACAGTTACTTCTTCCTCAACGGTTTCCGTATCGGCAGATGTTACCGACAGTGACGGAACAGTTGCAGGTGTTGAACTGCATTGGGGAACGACTTCGGGCAGTCTCGGAACAACAATAAGTATGTCAAATACAAGTGGTGACACATACACAACCGACACGGATATTCCCGCACAAGCAAACGGCACAACCGTTTATTACGAAGTATATGCTGTTGATGATGATGGAGATAACACAACAAGTCCGGAACAAAGCTATACGGTTACCGATCCGGCTACAACAACACTCCCTTATACCGAAAGTTTCGATACCGACCTTGGCGATTGCTACACTTACAGTGTTTCGGGAGACATAAAATATTGGACTTACGGGTCTTACGGTTCAAACGGTTATGCAGATATGAACGGATATAATTCGGGTGATACCGAAGAAGACTGGCTGATTCTTCCCGGAATAGATTTCGATAGTTATTCAAATGAAATTATGACTTTTGATACTTGGTGGAAATATGGCAATGATGATGCTAATAACTATATGAAACTTTATTATTCTGCAAATTATCCCGGTATCGGAGACCCCTCAGGCTCTACATGGACGGAGATAAGTTTCACACAAGGTGCTTCCGATGCGTGGACTTCATCAGGAACATTGGATTTATCAGGTATTACGGGAACTTCAGTATATATAGCATTCAAATATCATTATGAAGCGGGCAGTTACAGGCACTGGGAAGTTGACAACATCTCAATTACTCCGAGTGTTCAGGTAAATGTAACTTTCCAGGTTAATATGGCAAATGAAACGGTTTCTGCAGATGGAGTTCACGTTGCCGGTTCTTTTAACGGTTGGAGTACAACAAATACAGAGTTATTCGATCCCGATGGAGATAATATTTATACAGCAACCGTTACGGCAAACTCAAATACCGAAATTGAATTTAAATATCTTAACGGAAATGCATGGGGTACCGAAGAAACAGTTCCTTCGGGATGTCAAAAGCCCGGAACAACAAACAGATATGAGTATGTTACAGCTCCTTATGATTCAATTCCCGTAGTCTGCTTTGGCTCTTGTACCGATTGCGGAGGTAATTATTATGACATAACATTCCAAGTTAATATGCAAAATGAAACCGTTTCGGGTGATGGTGTTTATCTTGCCGGAACATTTACAAGTTGGGGGTCGGGAGCTTTACAAATGACACAAAACGGTAATGTTTGGTCAACAACTGTTTCTTTACAGGAAAATTCACCCGAAGAGTACAAGTTTGTAAACGGAGACCCGAATAACGGGGGAACCTGGGAGAGCATTAACAATCGCCAGTTGACAGTACCCTCTTCGGATTCAACCTTAGAACTTGTTTGCTTCAACTCTTATAGCCCATGCCCTGTTGCGGATTATATGATAATAAATGAAGTGGATGCAGATCAAGCTGGTACGGATTCCCAGGAATTTATTGAGCTATATGATGGCGGGACGGGAAATATTAGTCTTGACGGTTTGGTTGTCGTATTATACAACGGAAACGGTGATGTTTCATACGGTTCATTTGACCTTGACGGATATTTTACTAATGCTAACGGCTATTTTGTATTGGGTTCATCTAACGTACCAAATGTGGATATGGTAATTGGAAATACAAACATCTTGCAAAACGGTGCGGATGCCGTTGCCCTTTATACCGGCAATGATACCGACTTTCCAAACGGAACAGCTGTAACAACTACAAATCTGCTTGATGCACTTGTTTATGACACAAATGACGGTGACGATGTAGGACTGTTGGTTCTTCTTAATCCCGGGCAACCCCAGGTAAATGAAGGAGGTAGAGGAAGTTCTTCCACACATTCAAATCAAAGATTGCCAAACGGCTCGGGAGGACAAAGAAATACATACACTTACGATCAAGCTCCGCCAACACCGGGAGCAATGAATGTTGCTGCATTTACCGATTGGTCGGGAGCCGCTTCATCCGACTGGTTTGATGCCGGAAACTGGAACCACGGTGTACCGACGGCTTCTCTGAATGCAGTAATTCCCGATATTTCCGGAACAGGAAACACAAATCCGGCTATTAACGGTTCAGGTGCTGTTACCGGTGACCTTGTTGTCCAGAGTGGCGGTGAATTAACTATTGGTACTGCTGGACAATTAACCGTTAACGGTTCACTTTCAAATCAGAACGGCGCTGCCGGAATTGTTTTGCAGAGTACATCTACAGGACAAGGAAGCCTCATCACTAACGACGCCACATATATGACGGTTCAAACTTATCTATCGTCAGAACAGTGGCATGGTGTTTCAGCACCCGTAGATAATGATACGGCAGGAGTATTTATGAATGTTTATTTGCTTGAATACAGTGAATCCGACAGTTCATGGAATTATATTGTTCCCGTTGATACTCCGTTGCCGCTCGGAAAAGGATTCTTTGCATATGCAGCCAATAATCTAACCGGCAATTATACTGCAAACCATGTTGGAGTCATTAATGTAAATGATGTATCCGTAAACTTGAATTACACCGATCCCAATCCATATCCAGGAGAACAGGGTTGGAATATGATAGGTAACCCGTTTACTTCAGCCGTTGAATGGAACGGAAACTGGACATTAACAAACATGGATGCAACTATGTATATTTATGACGGAACACAATATTTAACAATGAATACTTCAGGTAATGGAACGGCACCAAGTGCTTACATACCGGTTGGTACAGGCTTTATGGTTCGTGCAAATGCTTCAGGTGCTTCGGTAACCATTCCCGCAAGTCAAAGATCACATAGTTCTCAAGGTTTTTATAAAAACTCTAATAATGATTTAACATTTACAGTTGAAGGAAACGGCTATAACGACAAAATGGTAGTTCAGTTTAACGATAATGCAACTCCGGGATTTGATTCCCAGTTTGATGCATACAAACTTCGCGGTATTGCAGAAGCTCCGCAAATGTATATGGTTCAAAACGGTGTTGAACTGACAACAAACATTCTTCCCTTTGAAGAAAACCTTTTGATACCTGTAAATCTTGAAGTGGGAAATGACGGCATATACACTTTCAAAGCCGATTTTGACGAAACAATGGATGTTTACCTCGAAGATTTACAAACAGGTGAAATAATTCAACTGACAAATGATAATCCTTATTCATTCTTTGCCTCAAGCGATGATGCTCCGGATAGATTTATATTGCATTTCGGCATAATGACCAATATTGACGATAATAGCATTTCTGACGCTGAAATTTATTCCAACTCTAATAATGTTTATGTCAAAACAAAAATAAACACGGAAGGTACTATTGAGGTTTATAATATGATGGGACAAAACATTGTTTCAAAACAAATTACAAGTACGATGAACAAAATCACAATCATCAAAAGCGGATATTATATCGTTAAGGTTTTGGGGGAAGATTTTGTTGAAACACAAAAAGTTTATATTAAATAGTAATAACATTCCCTTCTGCTTAATCTCCCCCGTTTTGGGGGAGATACCGAAGGCAGAGGGGGTAAAAATAACCGATTATGAAAAAAGTAATTAAAACACTCGCAGTTGCAGGACTTTTCCTGGCATTACCGTTATTATCAGCAGCGCAAACTCCTCCTCATCCGAATGGCGGTGGCGGACCAGGTGGTGGCAATACTCCCGTTGGCGGCGGCGCACCTATTGGTGGCGGGCTTATTATTATGATGGTGATGGGTGCTGCTTACGGCTCGAAAAAAGCCTTTAAAGCTTTTAAATAGAAACTTGCTTTCAAGACCTCAAAGGTTTTTAAAACCTGAGGTCTTGAAGCAATTAATGCACCGGAAATCCAATGGATGCAACACTGATCCTGATGTCCGGAACTTTTTGTAATGTATTGACACAGGCTTCCATTGTGGAGCCTGTTGTTATTACATCATCTACAACAAGCACATGTTTTCCCCTTAGCAATTCCATATTACGAAGTTTAAAAATATCACTCACATTTTCCCATCTTTTATAACGGTGTTTTTTTGTTTGGGTCGTGGTTTCAACATCCCTGTAAACGGTCTCGGTGTCAACAGGGATTTCCATTGTATTTGAAAGTCCGTTTGCAAACATCTCAGCCTGATTAAACCCCCTTTTTTTCAGTTTATTTTTATGAAGCGGTATGGGGACAATAGCATCAACAGTCCGGAAAAATTGCGATTCTTTCAAATCACTACCATACAACTCTCCGACAAAAACGCCAATCTCCTTATGTCCGTTATACTTCATCTGATGGATAAGGTGCTGAACCTTACCCCCTTTCCGGTAATAAAAAAGTGCCGCTGCCGATTCAATATGTACCCTGCCCCAGAAAACTTTGGCTACGGGATTATCTTTGAGATTATGGAAACCGGTTTCGGGCAAATGCATAAGGCAGGATGTGCAAATAACCTCTTCGTTGTGAAACAAGGAATTTCCACAGGCCATACAGATTTGCGGATAGAACAATGAAACAAAATCGTCAAAAATTCCCATTTTATACGCTTGTTAATAAACTGATTCTGAACGAAAATATAAATTTCCTCGAGTTAAATTTACTATAATTCAAACAATTATATCAAAAAGCACTTGCAAAGTTTACGGCTGAAAGACGTCCGTCCGGATGCGTTTCAGTATAAAAACAAAAAACGATACCTCAAATATACATAAAAAAAGTAAAAATACTCCCAAATCAAATATTCTAATTTAAAAAAACGTACTTTTGAAAATTATTAAAATGTAAAAAAATGGCTCGAAAAAAAAACAGAAGCAGTAAAAAGTTAAAAAAACATTCGTTTTATAATGTTGTTCTGGATGCATTTAAAAAAGACCCGTTTAAAAGTTATAATTTCAGACAGATAGCTTTTGCACTCGGCATAACCGATAAAGCAAGCAAACAGCTTGTAAAAGATATTTTGTTAAATCTTACAGC
>JALSSR010000206.1 GCA_026984135.1 Bacteroidales bacterium | reverse complement strand
TGATGTGCCCGTTTTATGTGTATTTTTTGCTAATTTTCCGCTATTTTGCCACTAAGGCTCAATATTCTCATTGTTAATCAGTGTCTTAGATGCCACAAGTTATTATTCCAAAATCCTGTATGCAACAACTCTGTTGTTACCGAAAGTGGGAATTAGCAGTAATTTTTCAGAAGGGATATATTCCAGATCGGCAGCGTTAACTCCTTGTCTTGAAGTGTCGAGCAAGACTACGGGTGGTTTTTCGGGATTGACCAGCTGTACTTTTCCTTTCCAGTCCGAAATGATGTAGTTGCCGTTTCCGTCTGATTTCAGACCGTCAATTCCTCCGTCAATTGAGATGATTCTCAGGTGCTTCCCATTGTCAAGTCTAACCCTGTATATTCCGTCATTTGTTCCTACGAGCAATTTATTATCTTCAATTAACAGTCCGTTGGGATTCTTGATTGCCTTTGCATCAACAAAAATTTCCGGCTTGCCGTCTTCTTTGATAACAATGATTTTGTTTGTAGCCATATCAGTGATATAAACGCTTCCATTCTTAGCAATTGCAATATCATTAAGGAATTTGGCCCCGTCAACGAAATATTTCTTTTCTATTTTACCGGTAGAAATGTCTATCTCAACAACATTATCAATATCGGTTACATAAAGTTTATTTTTATAAATACCCATACCTTTTGGAGCATTGAGGCCTGTTACCCATTTGTTTTCAATTATATTACCCTGTAGGTCAATTTTTGCTATAAACCCGTTTCCGTCTTTATCAACGGGGTTACCGTTTATGCAGGATACGTATGCAATGTTCCTTTCCGGATCAAAGCAAACAGACTCACTTGTTGTAAGTGCGGGAGTGGTTTCCCATACCTTAAGTATTTTGTTGCCGGTGGAAAGTCCGCTTTGCGATTTTAAAGTATTTAAAGAACCGATAAGAATTATGACAGTGATGAATGAGATTACCTTTTTCATAGTGATATATGTTATATTTAGATTGACAAAGATATGAAATTAGCAGTACTTTATAATTGAAAATTTGTTAAATTATTGTAATTTGATGAAAAAATTCGGCTGAAAAACCCTTATGGTTTAAAGAAATAAGCTATTCCAGAATAGTAAGTCTGTTTATCAAATCACTCTGTTCGGGATATTTTTTTATGAGTACGCTCCTGCTTCCAAGCTCAAAGTCATCAAAGTCGAAACCGGGAGAAACAGTGCATCCTAATAGCGAATAAGAATTTTTAACTGCTACTTCGGCCGCAAACCAGCAACCTTTCGGAATTGTAACTTGCAATTTTTCATCCTGGTGCGGATTATTTCCGACTTTAACCGTTGTTAGTTTTCCGCTTTGGTCAATGATATAAAGAAGTAGTTGAGAGCCATCGTAAAAATGCCATATTTCATCCGACTTAAGCCTGTGAAAGGCCGAAAAGTCGTCATTTTCCAAAAGAAAATATATTGATGTGGAAAATGATCTGAAGCTCGAATATCTTAAAGGAAGATGTTTTTTACTTATTATCTCTTTCGACCTGTAAACCTCTTTGAAAAATCCGCCTTCAGGATGTTTGGAAAGTTGAAGGTTTTCAATCCAGTATTTGGCTGTACGTTCCGTCATATAATGTTGTTTTCCTTCAACAGGAATTCCATTTCTTGTTGCAGCACCCGGGCTTTTGCACTTGCTTTATCGGCGAAATCCTCTCCGTTTGAAGCGAAGATTATTCCCCTTGACGAGTTGACCAGCAACCCGCATTTTTTGTTCATTCCATACCGTGCAACCTCTTCCAGGCTACCTCCCTGAACTCCTACACCCGGAACTAACAGGAAATGGTCGGGAATAATTTTTCTTATATCCGCAAGTGCCTCTGCCTTAGTAGCTCCAACAACATACATAATATTTTCTTTCGAACTCCATTCTTTAGATCTATGAAGAACTTCCTGAAATAATTTCTTTGAGTTCTTATCCTCAAAATACTGAAAGTCCGCAGCACTCCGGTTGGATGTCAAAGCAAGGAGAATAACCCATTTATTCTCAAATTCGAGAAACGGAGAGATTGAGTCCTTTCCCATATACGGAGCAACAGTCAAAGCATCAAAGTTGAATATTTCGAAAAATGCTTTGGCATATTGTTTTGATGTATTGCCAATATCACCACGCTTGGCATCCGCTATAGTAAAAATATTATCGCCAAAACTGTTGAGATAATCAATTGTCTTTTGCAGGCTGATCAACCCTTCAACCCCCCGGCTTTCATAAAATGCAAGGTTCGGCTTATAGGCAACTGTAAAATTAACGGTTGCATCAATTATACGTTTGTTGAATTCAAAAACAGGGTCATCAAATTTTTTTAAGAAAGGTGGAATTTTTTCAATATCCGAGTCAAGCCCCACACATAGGAAGGACTTTTTCTTTTTTATCAATTCAAAGAGTTGTCCGTAATTCATTTTGCTATTTTTTTACGAAAACCGGATTATTCTACTTCCGCTTTAAGTCTTTCTGCATTTTCCGCCAGTTGCAACTTATCAATTATTTCCTGGATATCCCCGTCAATTATTGATTGCAGGTTATACATTGTCAGTCCGATACGGTGGTCTGTCACTCTTCCCTGCGGCCAGTTGTATGTTCTGATTTTCGCTGACCGGTCTCCCGTTGAAACCATTGTTTTTCTTTTGGATGATACCTCATCAAGATATTTCTGATATTCAAGTTCATAAATTCTGCTTCGAAGTACTTTCAGAGCCTTATCATAGTTTTTCAGTTGCGATTTTTGATCCTGACAGGTTGCCACAATACCGGTTGGGATATGTGTCAGACGCACTGCCGAATAGGTTGTGTTTACCGATTGGCCGCCGGGACCCGAGGAGCAGTAAAGGTCTTTTCTGATGTCCGCCGGATTTAGTTCAATATCAAACTCACCTGCCTCGGGAAGGACAACGACGGAGGCGGCGGATGTATGTATCCTGCCTTGTGTTTCAGTTTTGGGTACGCGCTGAACACGGTGAACCCCGGATTCGTATTTCATCTGTCCGTAAACATTATCGCCTTTTATTTCAAATATTATCTCTTTAAATCCTCCAACGGTACCTTCCGTAATATCAACAAGTTCGGTTTTCCAGCCTTTTGTTTCTGCAAATTTCGTATACATACGATAAAGGTCGCCGGCAAAAATACTTGCTTCATCGCCTCCTGTGCCCGCTCTGATCTCCACAATTGCATTTTTGCCGTCCTGCGGGTCGGTAGGTATGAGCATCAGCCTGATCTCTTCCTCCAACTCATCTTTACGGTGAACCAGTTCGTTAAGTTCCGCCTTTGCCATTTCCCTGAACTCTTCATCCTTCTCGGTTTTAAGCAGTTCCTTGGTGGAGTCAATATTTCCCAAAACATCCTTATATTCCTTATAAGCATCAACAACAGGTTGTAATTCCTTATAATCTTTGCTGAGTTTTATGAATTTTTTCATATCCGACATTGCTGCCGGATCGTTCATCTCCTCCTGAATATTCTTCCATCTCTGATGTATCGCTTCAAGTTTATCTAACATAATATTTACTATTCAATTTTCCGTGCAAAATTATAATAATTCCCGCTACATAGCGATTTAATATTTTGTTGTTAACAAAAAAGTTTATAAGTCGTTGTTCCGTTTTCGTATGGAGTTAATATTTTTTATACATTTGGGCTATTAAAACAATTTCCTTATTCGTTTGAATATAAATTGACTAAAGTTTTGTTTATGAGTGTTTACCGTGTTATAATCGCTTTACTTATTACTTTTATTTTGTCGGAAAAAGTATCGGCACAGATAAGTGAGGGGGGAACTCCGTTAAGCTTTTCCGAAAAAGTGTCAACCGCTTTTCAGGAGGTTTTTGTGGTGCCACCCGATATTAACAAGCTTGCCGTTGAAGACAACAGCCATTTAAAGGATACATACGGATACCGTTTCGGAGTGCTGCTGCCTGTTGATCTGAGTATCAAAAATTCGGGAACCTGGGAAGAAACGGCTAAAGGAAGTAAAATATGGAGATTAAAACTTTTTTCGGAAGGTGCCGAGGCCGTCAGTTTGTATTTTGATGATTTCAGGTTGCCCGAAGGTGGCAAATTGTTTCTGTATAGTGAATCGGGAAAGATTGTGAAGGGAGCCTTTACATCAGGGAACAACAGGGAGAGCGGGAGTTTTGCAACCGGACTTATTCCGGGGAGTACCGTTGTTTTGGAATATGATGCTCCGGGTGATGTAGCGGAGATGCCTGAAATGACTATTTCCAATTTTGGATATGCATACAGAGGTGTATATGATAATGAAAAGGGGTTTGGCGGCTCTGATCCCTGTGAAGTTAATGTGAACTGCTCACCCGAAGGAGATGACTGGCAGGAGGAAAAACACAGCATTTGCCGTATTCAGGTGAAAGTGGGAGGAGCTGCGTACTGGTGTTCGGGTTCTCTTGTGAATACCGTAAGAGATGATGCAACACCTTATGTTTTAACAGCCGACCATTGTGCCTACAAATTTGGTCATTATGCAACCCAGGCAGACCTTGATCAATGGATATTTTATTTTAATTATTTTTCAGATGATTGCGAAAACCCCCAAACCGAACCCGGTTCCGATTCGTTTACTGGAGCTGTGAAAATAGCTCAGGGAGGAGAGCATGCCACAACAGGATCGGATTTCTATCTTGTTTTGTTACAGGATGATATACCTGACAGTTACAACCTTTACTTTAATGGTTGGAACGCACAGGATAATCCGGTTTCACAAGGCGTCACATTGCATCATCCCGAAGGTGATATACAAAAAATATCAACTTTCACAACTCCGCTCATATCATCTTCATTTAATGGAAACGGTTTGCCTTCGCACTGGAAAGTAAACTGGTCGGAAACTGCAAATAACTGGGGTGTGACTGAAGGCGGCTCTTCAGGGTCACCGCTGTTCGATTCACTCGGAAGAGTAATCGGAACTCTTACAGGCGGGCTTGCTTCCTGTAATAATCAGGAAGACCCTGACTATTATGGGAAATTTTCATATCACTGGACATCAAACGGAACGGCCGATACGGCACAGCTTAAACCCTGGCTTGACCCTGATAATACGGGTGTTACATCCCATCACGGTACTTTTGTCGGAGTTGAAAATTATATTGCATCAGACCGTTATGATATTAAAATTTATCCTAATCCGGTAAATGATGTTATTACAATAAAATTTATTAATTTTGGAAATTCAAAAATTGAAGTTTTACTCATTGACCTGTTGGGAAAAATTCGTAAAAGAATGGAAATGAATATTGAAAATAATACGATGGATTTGCCGGTTCGGGGTTTACCTCCGGGAATATATTTCCTGAAGATAACCGATGGTAATATCATCGTTGTTAAAAGAGTGATAAAGAATTAGATAAGTTAAATTTAACACTGTAAATCTATGAAATCATCTAAGCGTGAAACAATTTTCGTTGTAGAGGATGATATTTTATATTTGAATCTTATTAAAAAGGAGCTTGAGAAACTCGGCTATGAAAATGTTATTGCCTTTTCTTCAGGTACTGAAGCTCTCAGTAATCTGAATACAAAACCTGATATAGCTTTGCTTGACTATTTTCTGGAGAAGGATTTGACAGGTATGGACATCCTTAAAAAGATTAGAAAACGATGGCCCGACACTCAGACTATTTTCCTCACGGCTTCCGACGATGTTAATATTGCCGTTGATACAATGCGTAACGGTGCTTATGATTATATAGTAAAAGGTGATACCGCTTTTATCAGAATACGGCATCTCTTAAAAAAGATTTCGGAGATAAACGAGCAGAAAGCCAAAAGCAGATCAATAATACGTTTTCAAATTTATGTCATAATTGCAATCATATTGCTTTCGGTATTCGGAATTCTCTTTTACCACTACTATTTTATAAAAGGCTGACTTTCTGACTATTTATAATTTCTGTTGTCACAAAATTTAATATTTTAAACTTGTTCCAGCCGGTCTTTTTCAATGATAATATGCTTTTATAAATGTATCAAATTGAGCAGGTATGGCTAATATTTATTTCGTTTGTGAGGACGCCGATTTGAAAGAGTAAAAATATTTTAAAAAATTTCTTTGTTATTAATAATTATAACTGTACTTTTGCACACCCAAAAAATAAAGGTAAATAAAATGAAGAAAGATATTCATCCAAAGGATTATAGATTTGTGGTTTTCAAGGACATGTCGAATGGATATGCGTTTGTTACAAAGTCTACTGTTAAGACCAAAGATACGATTGAGTGGGAAGACGGTAAAGAATACCCGCTGGTAAAACTGGAAATTTCGCATACATCACATCCGTTTTTCACGGGTAAGATGAAGCTTATTGATACAGCCGGTCGTGTTGACAAATTTAAGAGCAGATATCAAAAACATCTGGACAAGGCACACAATAAATAGTTTTGTTAGGCTTAAAGAGTTTATGAAAAGCCCTTATTTTTGTATTAAGGGCTTTTTGTTTATGTTAGATTGAAATAATCTCTAAACAAATCGTTTTAATTGACGTTTTATATGTATTTTTACGGAATAAAAACCTGACCTCATTATGAATTATATTTTGTTTGATGATCATTCCAGAAACGACCTTCTTCCTTTAACCTATATGAGGCCTGTCGCCGATATCAGGATAGGTATTCTCACAATTCGTGAAAAGTGGGAAAAACTTCTTAATGTTAAAACCTCATCGCTGACAGAGGACTATTTATGCGAAAAATTCCCTACCGTCAGGGGCGAGAATAATATATTGCTGAACGGGTCGGTTTGTCCGAATACGGAAATAATTGATGATATAAAGAAGCTGAAACAAAATCAAGCACTGGTAAAAGATGACGTTATAATCGCTTTAAATATGAAGGATGAAGACCTTGATGATGCCGGAGAAATGGAGATTGAGGATATAGAGGATGTATTGACTGAGGCGGATGTTGTTAAGATAAATCATCCCTGGGATATTTTCAGGTTGAACGGACAGGAAATCAAAAAAGATTTTGATTTGCTTACTAAAGGCAGGAAAAGTCTGAAATTGAGTGATACGAATCGTATTTTGGGTGAGGAAAATATTTTCATTGAAAAGGGTGCAACGGTTGAAATGGCAAACCTGAATGCTACTACCGGTCCTATTTATATCGGTAAGGATGCGCTAATTATGGAAAACAGTACTATCAGGGGACCATTTGCCATTTGCGAAGGCTCGACTGTTAAAATGGGTGCTAAAATCTATGGGCCTACCACGCTTGGTCCTTTTTCGAAACTCGGCGGGGAGGTAAACAATTCTGTTATATTCGGATATTCAAATAAGGCACACGATGGTTTTCTCGGTAATTCGGTTATTGCGGAATGGTGTAACATCGGAGCCGACACAAATAACTCGAACCTTAAGAACTCTTACGATAATGTGAAACTCTGGAGTTATACGCAGGAGACATTTATTGATACGGGACTGCAGTTCTGCGGGTTGATAATGGGCGACCATTCCAAAACCGGAATCAATACAATGTTTAACACAGGTACTGTGGTAGGAGTTAACTGTAATATTTTCGGTTCGGGATTCCAACGTAACTTTATACCTTCTTTTTCCTGGGGCGGGACTAAAGGATTCAAACCGTATAATATAAAAAAGGCCGTTGAAGTGGCAAAATCCGTCTTCGCAAGACGCAACATTGAATTTAATGATATTGAAAAAAATATTCTTACCAATGTCTTTGAAATAACTGTTCGTAACAGAAAATCTTAATAAAACGTAAACGTATTGTATGAAACTTTTTGAGACTGAAAATTTATTGATTTCTGATATTTTAGAAAACGAAACAGAATTTATTCCTTTACTTTCGTCGGAAGATGAGGACCTTATTATAGCGGAAGATATTCCCGAATCTCTTCCTATTCTTGCTTTGCGTAATACCGTTCTGTTTCCCGGTGTTGTCATTCCCATAACAGTTGGAAGAGACAAGTCAATTAAACTGATCAAGGATGCGTATCGCTCAAAAAAGTTAATCGGGGTTGTTGCGCAAAAGGATGCCGAAACCGAGGAACCAACCTTTGATGATTTGAATAAAATCGGCACTGTTGCAAACATTATTAAGATACTTCAAATGCCTGACGGCAATACTACCGCTATTATCCAGGGAAAGAAGAGGTTTCAGTTAATCGAACTGATTCAGGAAGAGCCTTATTTCAAAGCGAAAGTAGCCGAGTTTGAGCCAACTGAGAAACCTCCTAAAGATAAGGAATTCAATGCTTTGATAGCTTCTCTGAAAGACCTTTCAATCCAGATTATCAATATGTCGCCGAATCTGCCTTCCGATGCAGCTTTTGCCATTAAAAATATAGAAAGTCCGGTTTTTCTTGTGAACTTTGTCTCGTCAAACCTGAACATTGATGTAAAAGAAAAACAGGCACTTCTTGAAATTTCCGATTTTCGTGAAAGGGCAAAGAAAGTTCTTTCTGCTCTTACCGGGGAGTTGCAGATGCTTCAGTTGAAAAATCAGATACAAAATAAGGTTAAAACGGATATTGACAAGCAACAACGCGACTATTTCCTGCATCAGCAAATGAAGACAATTCAGGAGGAGCTTGGTGATGTGCCGGGTGCGCAGGATATTAACAGCCTGAGAGAGAAAGCTGAAAAGAAAAAGTGGTCTAAAAATGTCAGGGAACAGTTCGACAAGGAGATGGAAAAACTTCAGAGGATGAATTCTATGTCACCGGATTTCTCTGTTCAGTTGAACTATCTTGAGTTTTTTGTTGACCTGCCTTGGAATGAATTCACAAAGGATAATTTTGATCTTAAAAGAGCAGAGCAGATTCTGGACAAGGATCATTACGGGCTTGAAAAGGTAAAAGAGAGAATAGTTGAGCATCTGGCAGTGATAAAACTTAAGAATGATCTTAAAGCACCTATACTTTGTCTCGTTGGCCCTCCGGGTGTTGGCAAAACGTCACTTGGTAAATCCATTGCAAGAGCCCTTGGACGTAAATATATACGTATGTCGCTTGGTGGTGTTAGGGATGAAGCTGAAATTCGAGGACATCGTAAAACTTATATAGGTGCATTACCCGGAAGGATTATGCAAAGTATTAAAAAGGTGAAAGCATCCAATCCCGTTTTTGTGCTTGATGAGGTGGATAAGGTCTTGGGAGCCAGTGTCTCCGGTGATCCGCAGGCAGCACTTCTCGAAATCCTTGACCCGGAACAAAATTTTGCTTTTCACGATAATTATCTTGAT